>CAYMSU010000184.1:0-11123 GCA_964393165.1 uncultured Enterobacteriaceae bacterium | reverse complement strand
ATGTCTCCCGTGCGGTGCGCCACTGGGTGGGCGAGCTCGCTCCGGCCACCCGCGGCACCCTGTCGGCGTTCGACCTGCGCGGGCTGCTCACCCGCGTCGGCCCACCCGGGCGGCGCCCTGGGACCGTCGCACGCGTCGATCCGACGGGCCTCGGGCCCCCCTCGCGCCCGGATCTCGCCCGCGCCCGCGGGTTCACCGGTGATCCGTGCTCGAGCTGCGGCGGGTTCGCGGTGATCTGGTCGGGCACCTGCACGACCTGCCAGGACTGTGGAGCCCAGACCGGGTGCAGCTGATCGCGCCTCTGCTACGATGGCGGCGATGCACGTCCACCTCCGCGCCGTCCTCGTCCTGGTCGCGGGGCTCCTCCTCGCGGGGCTGCCGTTCGTGTCGGCGGACACCCGACAGGAGCTGTCGTGGCTGCAGGGTCCGCTGCGGATCGCGCAGACCTGGGGCCTGTACGGCACCGCACCGCGGCGTCGCCGCCACTTCGAGGTCTGGGTCGACGGCGCGCTCGTGTACCGCGCCGGAGACGCCGCGCACCGCTGGCGCCGGGCGGCCTTCACCTACCGGCGGGTCCGCCCGCTGGTGGTCCACACCTGCATGGGCGATGGCAAGAACCAGCGCCCGCTGGTCCGCTGGGTCCTCCGCAAGGCCCGGGCGGACTTCCCCGACGCCGCCGAGGTCGCGATCCGCTGCACCATCGGGCCCTGGCCGATGGACGAGGGCGAGGTCGAGCAGGAGCTCTACGTCTTGGCCGCGGCGCCCGACTGGGGGCTCCGATGGACGCGGTGACCGGTCTGTGGGCCCGCTGGGTCGGCCTCGTCGGGCGGCCGGTAGACAGCCGCCCGCTGGTCCTCGTCAAGCGCCTCGTGGCCGCCGTGCTGGTCGTCGACCTCCTGGCGATCGTCGTGTTCGGCGTCGCCGACGGCGTGCTGTTCACCGCCGAGCACGGGGGCCTCGTGCGGGCGCCCCAGGAGTGGGCCATCAGCGACGCGCGCTACGCCGGCGTCGCGTGGTGGGCGCTCAGCCTTGTCACGCTCGCCGCCGTGGCCGGCGGCCTCGGGGGGCGCGGCGTGCTCCTGCTCGCGGTGATCGCCTACGCCCAGCTCGGGCACTTCGACTGGCCGGGGGACCGCGGGATCGACCGGATCTGCCGCACCCTGCTCCTGCTGTGCGTCTTCAGCGAGGTCGGGCGGCGCCGGCCGCCGGCCGAAGTCGCCGCCTGGCCGGCGGACCTGCTCCGCGTGTTGCTCGTGGTGGTCTACCTCGACGCGGGGATCGCCAAGGTCGAGAGCCGCCTGTCCTGGCTCGCGACCGACTTCAACCCGCTGTACGGGATCGTGGCCAGCCCGCAGGTGGGTCGCGTGGATCCCGACGTGTTCGCCCCGTTCCAGCTGCTGTTCGCAGTCGGTGGCGCCGCCACCTTGCTGCTCGAGCTGAGCGCGCCGATCCTGCTGTGGCGCCGCGCCGCGCCGTGGTGGGGGCTGTTCGGGGCCTTCCTCCACCTCGGGCTCGCGGTGACGATGAACCTCGGGATCTTCCCCTACGCGATGCTCGCGCTGTATCCAGTGGTCTTCGAGCCCTGGCTGTGGCCGCGACACAACGACGAGCCTGCGCCTTCGGGCACCTCGACCACGCTCCGGGTGGCGCCGCGGTAGGATGCGCGGACCGCATGGGAGGGCTCGTGGTCTGGTATGCACTGCTGGCGATGCTCGGGAGCCTCGTCTGGGCGCAGGATCGAGGTGCGCGCGGCGACGACGCAGGGTTCGAGGGGCCCGAGGCCGAAGACGAGTATGTGCCCCCGCCCAAGAGGCGGCTGTACTACAGCAATGCCTCCTTCGCGCGGGTCAACCCGCTCGGGCTGATCAACTCCTTCAAGGTCGGGCCGCGGTGGCGGCTGTCCACCTCCGACAGCATCCTCCTGCAAGACACGTACGTCTGGGTCGGGCCCACCTCGCTCGTCACGCCCGCGTTCGCGCGCCTGGGCCTGTTCGGCGAGGCGCAGCTGCTGTCGGTGCTGCGGGTCTTCGGCCAGGTCGAGGGCATCGGCCACTACGGCACCTTCGACCAGGTGCTGTCGTTTCCCGACCCCACGGCGCGCTACAGCGACCGGCGCATCGCCGAGCTCGGCGACCAGGGGCAAGCCACACCCGAGCTCGGCTGGGTGTTCGTCGCCGGCTTCACGGTGCGCGCCGCCGTGGGGCCCTTCGCGATCCGCAGCACCGGGAACCTCCAGCGCTACGACATCGACCTGCCCGAGGGCGACGTCGCGTTCTACGACCAGTACTGGGATCGGCTGGCGCCCGACGAGGGGTTCATGTGGCTGCAGGACAGCGACCTGCTCCTGCTGGCGGGCAAGGCGCGGATCGGCGTGCGCCACACGTTCTCCGACAACATGGACGGCTCCGTGGGCGACGGGGGGCTCGCGCACCACCGGGTCGGGCCCTTGCTCGCCTTTCAGTTCCGGGACAGCCCGGCCGGCACGCGCAAGTTCAACCAGCCCACGGCCTTCCTGCTGGCCCAGTGGTGGGTGCAGCACCCCTACCGCACCGGCGAGGAGCAGCCGGCGGGGCTTCCGCTGATCGCGGCCGGGTTCGCGTTCAACGGAGACCTGCGCACCTCGCGGGACTGACGATCAGCCGCCGGTCGCTCGGATCACCGGCCCCGTGGCCCGGCCGAGCGCGACCACGTGGTCGAAGTGGGCCGGCGACACCGGCATGACCGACAACCGGCTGCCCTTCTGGCGCACCAGCATGCCCTCGAGCGCGTCGTCGGCCTTCAGCTGGGCCAGGGGCACCACCTCTGCCCACTGCTCCACGAACGCGACGTCGACCACCCACCACCGGGGGTCGTCGGGCGACGACCGGGCGTCGAAGTACGGGGAGGTCTCGTCGAACGCGAAGGGGTCGGGGTAGGCGCCCCGCACCACGACCGCGAGCCCCGCCACGCCCGGCGGGGAGGCGCTCGAGTGGTAGAACAGGACCTGGTCGCCCACCGCGACCTCGTCGCGAAGGTAGTTGCGCGCCTGGTAGTTGCGCACGCCCTCCCAGTGGGTGCGGCCCTCTGCGCGGAGATCGTCGATGCTGTAGGTGTTCGGCTCGGACTTCATGAGCCAGAGCCCCGGTGAGTCGCTCATGGTGGGCCTCCGTTGCGCCGTCGCCCAGCAGGGCAGGGGAGGGGAGGGGAACCTCCGGCGCCTGAGGTACTGTGTTCCCGGCGGAGGGTGCGTCGACGTGTTCTTATGGTTGTACCTCGTCCTCGTGGGCCTCGGCCATGCCGGGGGGCCTGCGCTCCCGGGCGAAGATCTCGGGATCTGTCGCTACCGGGCGCTGCTGTTCGCGGCCCAGAACTACGAGGACCGCGGATTTCGCGACCTCGACACGCCGTTCACCGACGTGGCCAAGCTGGCCGGGGTGCTGCGGGACACCTACGGCTTCGAGACCCAGATCATCAAGGACCCCACGCGGGCCGACATCCTCGACGGGCTCGCGCGCCTCGACAGGACGACCAAGCGCTGCGATGCGGTGCTCGTGTACTACGCGGGGCATGGCGAGACGGATCCGGATCCGCGGGTGGAGCGTGGGTTCTGGCTGCCCGTCGATGCTGCGCCAGACAGCCGCGCCAACTGGATCACCACCAGCGATGTGGCGGAGAGCATCCAGGCGCTCGACGCCCCGCACGTCTGGCTGATCGCCGACTCCTGCTTCTCGGGCTCCCTGTTCCGCAACGCCCGGGGCCTCGACTCGCTCACCGACGCGGCTGCGGTGAACCAGCTCGCTCATCGCGACAGTCGCTGGGTGTTCACGTCGGGTGGCAACGAGCCGGTGGTCGACCGGTACCGCGGCGGCATGAGCGTGTTTGCCTACTTCCTCCACCTCGAGCTGTCGGAGGCGCCGGGGCCGTACGTCACGCCGGATCAGCTGTTCCCCAAGGTGCGGAACCTGGTGAGGGCCAACGCGAGCCAGAGCCCCGAGCAGGGCTCCCTGCACGGCACCGGCCACGAGGGTGGCCAGCTCGTCATGAAGGCGCGCGGGCGCGCCCTGCCCTCCCCCGCGCGGGCCACCCCGAGCACCTCGAGCGCCGTGTCGCCCAAGGCAGCGCTCGAGGCCTATCAGTCGGGCGAGCGCGCCTACAAGGCCAAGAACTACACCCAGGGGGCCGTGCACTTCGAGACCGCCTGTGGCGGAGGCAACGGCAAGGGCTGCACCTACCTCGGCTACCTCTACGAGAACGGGTTCGGCGTCAACGAGGACCTCGGCCGAGCGGCGCAGCTGTACCGCCGCGGCTGCGATCGGGGGAGCCTCACCGGGTGTCAGAACCTGGGAATCCTCTACATGACCGGCGCCTCGGGCACCCAGGACGACGTGAGGGCGCGAGAGCTCCTCGACCAGCACGGCCGAGGGGTCACCAAGGACCTCGCGCGGGCGCGCGAGCTGTACGAGCGCGCCTGCAACGACGACTACGCCAAGGGTTGCTCCAACCTCGGCACGATCTACGGCAAGGGCTACGGGGTCGACGTCGACCGGGCCCGAGCGCGGCAGAGCTACGCCAAGGCCGCGGTCTGGGGGGCGCGGTCGGCTGCTCGGGGTGGGGTAGCTACACCTTCCTCGGCTACGGCGGCGACAAGGACGAGGCCGAGGGGCTCCGCCTCGTCCGCAAGGGCTGCGCGGAGGGCGACGACTGGGGCTGCACCTGGCTGAAGGACCGCGGCTTCAGCAAGTAGCCCTCGAAGTCGACGCCGCGTGGCCGATAGCCCCGCAGAGCGCGAGGGCAACATGTGCGGCATCACCGGCTTCTGGTCCGATCCACCGTTGCCCCCGGAGGACGCCAGGGCCCAGGTGCAGATCATGGCCGCGGCGCTCGAGCACCGGGGTCCCGACGACCATGGCGCCTGGCTCGACGCCCCTCGGGGGCTCGCCCTCGGGCACCGGCGGCTGTCGATCCTCGACCTGTCCGAGGAGGGCCACCAGCCCATGGCGCGGCCCCACCGTCGCTACGTCCTCTGCTACAACGGCGAGATCTACAACTTCCGGGAGCTCCGGGCGGACCTCGAGGCCGAGGGGCTCCGCTTCCGCGGGCAGTCCGACACCGAGATCCTGCTCGGGGCGCTCCACCAATGGGGCCTCGAGCGTGCGCTGTCCCGCCTCAACGGCATGTTCGCGATGGCCGTGTGGGACCTGCAAACCCGGCAGCTCACGCTCGTGCGGGATCGGCTGGGGATCAAGCCCCTGTACTACGGCCAGCTCGGTGCGGCGGTGGTCTTCGGCAGCGAGCTCGCCGCGCTGACGGCCTTCGACGGCTTCGACGCGCCCGTCGATCGCTCCGCGCTGGCGGCCTACATGCGCTACAACGTCGTGCCCGCCGGCGCGAGCATCTACCAGGGAGTTCGCAAGCTCCCGCCGGGCTGCCTCGTGACCTTCCGGCACCCCCGGCACACGCCCGCGGAGCGCCGGTGGTGGGCCGCTGACGAGGTCGTGGCCGAGGCGCGGGCGAGCTGCGCGCTGCGGACCCCACAGGACGCGGTGGATGCCGTCGAGGCGCTCCTGAAGGACGCGGTGCGCCAGCGGATGATCGCGGATGTGCCGCTGGGCGCCTTCCTGTCCGGCGGCATCGACTCCACCACCGTCGTCGCCCTCATGCGCGCCGTCGGCGGCGGACCGGTGCGTACGTTCACGATCGGCTTCTCCGAGGGCGCCTACAACGAGGCAGAAGACGCCAAGCGGGTGGCCGCGCACCTCGGCGTCGACCACACGGAGCTGTACCTGTCCCCGCAGGACGCGCTCGACGTGGTCCCGCGGCTGCCCCACATGTTCGACGAGCCCTTCGCCGACAGCTCCCAGATCCCCACCCACCTGGTGAGTCGGCTCGCCCGCGAGCACGTCACGGTCGCGCTCTCCGGCGACGGCGGGGACGAGCTGTTCGGGGGCTACAACCGCCACACGTGGGCGCCGGGCCTCTGGCGGCGGATGCGGCACGTGCCCGCGCCCGTACGCCGCTGGGCGGCACGCCGGCTCCGCGCGGTGTCCCCGCTCGCCTGGGATCGCGGCTTCGCTGCCCTTGGCCGGGCACTCCCGCCGCGCCTGCGGGTGCGCACCCCGGGCGACAAGCTCCACAAGCTCGCCAACGTGGCCGACGCGGACTCCGCGATGGCCGTGTACCGCCGCCTGGTCAGCCACTGGCCCTCCCCGCTCGAGGTCGTGCGCGCAGACCGTGAGGCGCCCGCGGGAGGGCTCGGAGCGCCGGGGGATCTCGGCTTCACGGAGACGATGATGCTGCAGGATCTGCAGCGCTACCTGCCCGACGACATCCTCACGAAGGTGGACCGCGCGTCGATGGCGGTCGGCCTCGAGGCGCGGGTGCCCCTGCTCGACCACCGCGTCGTGGAGCTCGCCTGGTCGCTGCCGATCGGCTGGAAGATCCGCGACGGGGTGGGGAAGTGGCCGCTCCGGCAGGTGCTCGACCGTCACGTGCCGAGGGCACTGGTGGAGCGGCCCAAGATGGGCTTCGGCATCCCGATCGACGCGTGGCTGCGGGGCCCGCTGCGCGACTGGGCCGAGGCGCTCCTGCGGCCGGGCCGGCTGGCCTCCGAGGGATACTTCCACCCCGCGCCGATCCGGCGCATGTGGGAGGCGCACCTGTCTGGACGGTGCAACGCCCAGCACGAGCTGTGGGACGTGCTCATGTTCCAGGCGTGGCTCGAGTCGCGGCAGCCCCGGCGGCGCCTGGCGGCGTAGCTCACCCCAGCGAGGTCGACGCCGCCATCTCGAACCGCACCGCGCTGGAGCCGACGACGAGCTCCTCGCCCCCCCGCAGGAGACGAGGCTCCCGTGGCGGGAGGTACTCCCCGTTCACGAGCGTGCCGTTGGCCGACCCCAGATCCTCGACCCGCCACGCGCCCTCTGCGAAGTAGACGCGGCAGTGGACTCGCGACGCGCGCGCGTCCTTGAGGCGGATGCCACAGTCCTTGCCGCGGCCGAGGCTGATCTCGAGGTCTTCGACAAGGGGCAGCACTTCCTCGTCGTCGGTCCCCGCCCGGACCACGAGGACTGCCTGCCCCAGCGGGCCGCTCCCGGCCTCCGGCGCCGGCTCGGGCGTGCCGTCGAGCGGAAGCACCACCGGCGCGCTCCCGTCCTGCCCCGCGGGCAGGGCGTATTGCGACAGGTCCTCGTAGCGCGGGTTGTCGCGGTCGACGGGGCCCGCGGGTCCGTGCTCTTGACGCGGCGTGGGCGACTGCCCGGGGGTGGGGGCGAGGTCGAAGTCGAAGCCCGCGACCTCGGGCTCGAAGCCGGCCTCGGGCGCGACACCGTCTGGCTCGAAGCCATCCTCGAGCGGCAGCTCCTCGAGCAGGATCGGATCTGCCAGCACCTCGGGCGCGTCCTCGGCGCTCGGCTGCGCCAGGGCGTCAGGTGGCTCCACCGAAGCCGGGGGCTCGCCGCCGAGCGCCCGAATGCGCTCGCCGAGGACCGCCCTGACCTTCGCCGCGGTCTCTGGCGGCACCCGCCAGGCCTCCTCGTCGAAGCGAGCCAGCTGCTCGACGAGCTGCTCGAGCGTGGCGTCTTCGCCCATGATCTCCTCCCACGGTGCCTGCGCTGTGTGCACGCATCCCCACCATCGGCGACGCGAGCGCCCGCTTCAGACCGAACCGCAGGAACAGAGCGGCCGGAGGCGGGTGCCTCCGGCCGGTTCGGAACACTCTGGGGGGACCGCCGAGTGGGCGGCCCCAGGGCTCAGACGGTCCGGCGGCGCCGGAGCAGCCAGGGCATCAGGAAGACAAGGCCCGCAACCGGGGCGACGCCGCTGTTGCTCGAGCAGCCGCAGGCGGTCAGCGAGCCGTCGCTGTCGCTCGCGACCTGGCCACCCTGGCCGGGGTTGTCGACCGGGGCGAGCCCACACTCGAGCTCGACCGGATCGACCACGCCGTCGCAGTTGTTGTCGAGACCGTCGCAGACCTCGAGGTTGCCCGGGAACGCCGTGGGCGAGCTGTCGTCGCAGTCATCGGCGTTGCCGACGTAGCCTTCCTCACGGAAGCACCGGAGCGAGGTGGCGTCGGGGTCGCCGTACCCGTCACGGTCGACGTCCGCGAACCACACCTTGGCGTCGATGACGTCGTTGTCGGCTACGCCGTCGCAGTCGTCGTCGAAGTTGTTGCAGATCTCGGGCGCGCCATCGTAGGCGGTGCCGATGCCCGGCGCACAGTCGCAGGCGTCGCCGAAGCTGTCGAAGTCCGTGTCGCCCTGCGTGGGGTTGGGCACGAGCGGGCAGTTGTCGCAGAAGTCGGGGATCGAGTCCTTGTCCTCGTCCGGGCCGCCATCTCCGCCCCACGGGCACACGTCGATGTTGCCGCACAGACCGTCACGGTCGGAGTCGTCGAAAGGATCCTGCGGGCACCGGTCGCACGCGTTGGGGATGCCATCGCCGTCGTCGTCGAACCCGTCGAAGAAGCCGGGGCACTTGTCGAAGAAGTCGCAGACACCGTCGCTGTCACTGTCGACGGGGTCCTCGGGGTTCGGGCAGCGATCGCACGCGTCGCCGAGGCCGAGGACGACGCGAATCCCGCCCTTGCCGATCTCGAAGTCCTCGTCGAGCTCGTCGAGGCGCACCCGGAGGTCCTCGCGGTCGCCGATCAGCGAGTCACCGTCCGCGTCGCGCTGCTCGGGGTCGTAGGCCGTGGGGCACAGGTCACAGTCGTTGGGGATGCCGTCGAAGTCGGTGTCGGTGCGGTCGTCGTAGAACGCGCAGAGGTCGTCCTTGTCGCAGACGTCGTCGCCGTCGGAGTCGACGCCGTTCTCGGGCGTGGGGCACGGGTCGCAGGCGTCGCCCAGCCCCACGATGACCGCGCCGCGCTCGCCGTCACCCAGGTTGACGTAGGTGGTGTCGTCGTCTGCGTCGGCCTGGTCGGGATTGGCGCGAAGCGGGCAGTTGTCGCACGCCGCGGGCACGCCGTCGAGATCGAAGTCATCGAAGTCGTCGCCGAACGCGCACACGTCGTCGGCGTCGCAGACGGTGTCTCCGTCGCTGTCGGTCCCGTTGCCCCGGTTCGGGCAGATGTCGCACGCGTCGCCCAGACCATCACCGTCGTCGTCGAACTGGACGGGGTTGAAGACCTCCGGGCAGTTGTCGAAGATCGACGAGATGTTGTCGTCGTCGGGGTCCGGGTCCTGCTCGAAGAAGAACACGGTGCCTTCTTCGCCGGGGCCCGAGAGGTCCGAGTTGCTGTAGGTCCGGACCGTGAGCCCCTCGGGTGCGCCCTCTACGCTGGTGATGAGCTCATCGGTGTAGCCGAGCCCGTGGTAGATCTTGATGCGCCCGCCGGCCCCGCCGCCGCCGCCCGCGCCGCCGAGGTCGGTGGTCCACCGGTTGGGGAACGGCTTGTCGCCGCCACCGCCGCCGTTGGCCGTGAGCGTGCCGGTCCCGCGCAGGGCGTAGGACTGGAGCACGATCGTGCCGCCGGCCCCGCCGCCGCCACCGCCGTCCTCGCCGTAGCTGCTCGGGTTGGGGATCCCGTCTCCCCCGCGCTCGCCGTTGGCGATGATCTCGCCATCCACGACCAGGGAGAGGGGAGCGTTGAGGTAGATGGAGGCACCGCCGTTCCCGCCGTCGGGCGTGGGCGTGTTGCGGCTCCAGGTGTCGCAGCCGGCGCCGCCGCCGCCGCCGCCGACGGGGCGCACGGTGAAGTCACCGGGGCCGCCCACCACTTCGCCACCCTCCCCGTTCGTGGGGGAGGTGTACCAGCCGCCGTCTCCTCCCTTGCCGCCGTTGCCGCCGCCGCCACCACCGCCGCCGCGGCTCTGGCTGGTGCCCCCGCCGCCGCCGCCCTCGCCGCCACCGTCATCTCCGTTGACGTAGGGGAATCCACAGTTCGAGGGGGCGCCGGCGCCGCCGATGCCGCCCGCTCCGGTGCCGTCGAGCACGCCTTGGATGTTGATGCGCTGGGCGTGAACCTCGAGAGGCTCGTTGCCGTCGACCTCGACGACGGCGTTTGCAGGGATGACCATCTCGCCGACGTTGGTGAAGATGCCGCGAACGGTGTCACCATCCGCCAGCACGAGGTTGGCGCCGTTCAGGTCGCTACCCACGTAGTCGGCGGCGAGCGCCCAGCTGGGTAGTGCGAGCAGGCACACAAGGGACATGCGCATGAGTCAGCCTCCGGGCGGGAAGACTACCATCTGACCCGGGCGTTTCACCACCAGAAAGGCGGCGGGCTTCGATTTCTTGCCTCTAGACCAGCCAATGGGGCTAGTGGTGGCTCTCGTTGCGGCTATATCGGAGCCGGGCCTTTCGGTAGAGGGCCACTCCTGCCGTCAACGCCGCAGCGAGCGCCAAGAGGCCCCCGACTCCCCACAGTGCACCGAGGGCTCGCTTGAACACCACGACGAACACGATGGCGACGAGCAGCAGGGTCGCTCCCTCGTTCCACAGGCGAAAGAACGTCGAGCCGGGGGTGGGCTGGCCACGACGAAAGCGCACCAGGTAGTGCTGGCAAGCCAGGTGGTACCCGATCAGCAGCCCGACGAGCCCGAGCTTGACGTGAAGCCACGGCGGCACCGGCCAGAAGAAGTAGAGCAGCCCGAGCCCGCAGGCCACCGCGAAGACCCCTGCGGGCCAGCCGATGATCGACCACAGACGATCGGCCATGAGCTGCAGCTGTGGCTCGAGGATCGCCCGCTCCGCGGCCGGGCGATCCCGAGTCTCGCTCAGGTACACGAACAGTCGCACGATGTAGAACAGCGCCGCGAACCAGGCGACCACGCCCACGATGTGAAGGGCCTTCAGCAACGGGTAGATCTGGTCCATGCGGCTCCCGCAGACCGTTACCGTAGCTTCTCGGAGCACCCATGAGCCGCAGCCAGTACCCCCGCCGCCGCCAGCGCCGGCTCCGCACGCGTGCGAGCGTGCGCGTAATGGTGAGGGAGCATCGCCTCTCCCCGAAGGACCTGATCCAGCCTCTGTTCGTCAAGGAGGCCCCGGGGCCCGACGAGCCGATCGCGTCCATGCCCGGGCAGCTCCGGCACGGGGTCGAGTCGCTGGTCGCGCGCGCCCGGCGGGCCTGGGAGGCTGGCGTGCCCGCGGTGGCCCTGTTCCCGAGGGTGCGCGACGCCATCAAGACAGAGGACGGTCGGGCG
>CAYMSU010000183.1:1383-11189 GCA_964393165.1 uncultured Enterobacteriaceae bacterium | reverse complement strand
ATTGACGATGACGATGGGCAAGTAATTTTCCGGAGGAGGTCCGGGCGGCGCGGGTGCTCTTGCCGGCGGGGGCCGCCTACGAGGGCTCGGCGCTGCAGATCGACGGGGCTCCGATGGAGATCGAGGGCCCGTTCTCGGCGCCGGCCAGCGGGGCCACGCTGCTCGAGGTGGTGTCCCGCCCGTGGGCGCCGAGGTAGCGTCGGTCGCCCTACGGGCTCGGCCTGAAGGTCCACCGCGCCTCGCCGTCCTCGTCGGCGGGGCCCGGGTCCTCGGTGAACCCGAGGCGGGCGTACAGCCGGATCGCAGGCCGGTTGGTGGCCCGCACCGACAGGGTGACGGCTGGGCAGTCGATCGCCGCGGCGTGGGCGAGCACCTCTCGCACGAGGGCGTCTCCCACGCCCTGGCCGCGAGCCTCGGGCGCCACCCAGAGCGACAGCAGCTCCGCCTCGTGCGCGCCGATGTGGCAGCGCACCACGCCGACGTCGCGCCCGGCGCGCTCCGCGACCCAGGTGGGCAGGTCTTCGAGCTGTCGCCGCCAGACGTCCGGCGGTCGCTGCGCGGTCTCCGCGTAGGTCGACCCGAACGCACCAGGTGAGTCCTCGAGGGACGCGAGGCGAATGCGGCGGAACCGGGCGTGTTCGCGGGGGGTCAGGCGCAGCAGAGCACAGGGTGCAGAGGGCATGGCGCACTCGTGGTGTTCATGGTCGGGTGTTCTTCGCGTGTTCGGCCGCAGCCGTCTGCAGGCCCACAGGCCGCCGTTCCCGAACGGGGTCTTCGGCCGCAGCCGTCTGCAGGCCCACAGGCCGCCGTTCCCGAACGCGGCCTTCGGCCGCAGCCGTCTGCAGGCCCACAGGCGGCCGCTCCCGAACGTGGCCTTCGGCCGCAGCCGTCTGCAGGCCCACAGGCCGCCGCTCCCGAACGTAGTCTTCGGCCGCAGCCGTCTGCAGGCCCACCGGCCGGTGATAGCGCGATGGGCACCCTCCTAGCGGTAGGTGCCCCCGCCCCTCAGCGTGCGCAGGCGGTAGTCCAGCCGGCGGTCCCCCGCCTCCGCCCACGTGGGCGGGAGGTGGGCGGCCGCGGCACGAAAGACGCTCACCCCCTCCGCATTCGTGCCCATCATCTGCGAGTGCACAACCCGAGCGGCCTCGACCCCCTCGCCCAGCGAGGCCACCACCTCGTCGACCGCCGCCGGGTCGTCGGCCTCGACCAGGACCACGCACGGGTACTCCGCACAGTCCAGGTCCACGTGGGTTGCGGACCCGAGGCCTGCGGAGACCGCCGCCACGCGCTCCCGCCAGGCGGCCTCGCGGAACGCCGTCGGCAGCTCGTCGGGCCACGCGAGCGGCTCCCCCGTGAAGCTGTAGAGCTGCCCGCGGAGGAAGGGGACCTCTCGGCGAAGCGCCTCGCACGAGGCATCGTGAGCGGGTACGACCGGAGGCGCGACGGCCGCGGGCCGCTCGCCGCTCGCCGCCGGCGGGGGGCTGGGCGCGGCCACCGCAGGCACGGTGGACGCTGGGCGCTCCGGCGCGGACGCCACCGCCAAGGCGGCCACGGCCCCGATCATCACCGCCACGGCGAGCCCTGCGAGGCCCCACGTCGCCTTCGTCACCGGTGCTCCCTGCGGCCGCGGACCAGCCCGTAACCCGCGACCCGCGGCAGGAAACCCTGGCGTTCCACCTCCCGCGAGCGGCGGGAGCGCCGCCGCCAGGTGCCCAGAAACCCCGCCCCCGGGGCCTGTCGCCATCCCGACCCGACGCGCCGCCCCGTCGCCGTGACCGACTGCGCCCGCTCCCCAAGCCATGCGCAGGCCCCGCGCCAAGCGCAGGGAACCCCCTCCTTCAAGGGGGAGGACCCGTTCTCCTCGGGCGTCTCGCGCCTCGTACCCGTACGACGTGCTGCCCACGGCGGGGGGAGCTACGAGCGCCCGACGAACCGAGGCTTCCGCGACACCCAGATCCTGGTGATCGCGCTGGGCGCAGGCGTGGCGGTGCGATGACAGAGCGGCGACCGGTGGCGCTGATCACGGGTGCGACCTCCGGAATCGGTCGGCACGCCGCGCAGGCGCTGGTGAAGGCCGGGTGGACCGTGCACACCGCGAGCCGCACGGTCAGCGTCTCCGAGGCAGGTCCGAGCTCCCTGATCCCGCACCGCCTGGATCTCGGCCGGCTGGCCTCCGTGCGGTCGCTGGTGGAGGATCTGTCCGACCAGCGCCTCGACGCGATCGTGTGCAACGCGGGGATCTCGGCCGCCGGACCGCTGCGCCACACGGTCGACGGCTTCGAGCGGAACGTCGGCGTGAACCACGTGGGCCACTTCGAGCTGGCCCGCGGCCTGCTCCCGGCGCTGGCGCAGGGCGCCCGGGTGGTCGTGGTGACGAGCGGCGCGCACCGGCTGACCGAGGACGGCTCGGTGATGAAGGCGCCAGGCTGGCCGTCCACGCGCGAGGTGCTGCGGCCAGAGCGGGACGACCCCAGGATGAGGGACCGCCGCTACGCGACGTCGAAGCTCTGCAACGCACTGTTCGCCTTCGAGCTGGCGCGCCGGATCGAGGCGGGGGAGACGTCGGCCCCGACGGACACGGAGGTGGTGCTGTACGAGCCGGGCTTCGTCCCGGGGACGGGCCTGGCGACGGAGTCGCCGGGCGTGGCGGGGTTCCTGTTCCGCTGGGTGCTCCCGGTGGTGGGGCGGCTCGTGGGGATGGGCGTGCCGCCGGCGCGCGCGGGAAGCGCCCTGGCGCGCCTGGTCACGGAGCGGGACCGGCAGGTGGGCGGCGCGCTGTACGAGGTCGACGAGCGGATCCCGGTGCCCCCGGCGAGTCGCGACGAGGCGAGGGCCCGGGAGCTGTGGAACACGACGGCGGCGCTCGTAGACGCGCTGGGGGCGGACGCGGCGCGGGCCGCCCCCCCTACGCCATGATGCGGGGGATCAGCCCGTCCCCGTAGACCTCGTCGAGCCCCAGGTGCGCCAGGTTCACGTACCCGATGTGACACCGGCAGGTCGCGCGGGGGCACGTCCGCGGCCGCAGCAGCTGCTGAAGGCCGTCCGTGTAGAGGTTCCCCAGCACCTCCGGGACGAAGTGGCAGCGCCGCACGCCGCCTTCACCGTCTACCGTGAAGTGCGTGTGCCCCGCCCGACACGCCCGCCCGAGGCTCACGTGCGGCCGGTTGTCGTCGAACCGGGGATCTACCGCCCGGATCCGCGCCCGCTCCGCGTCCGTGTAGTAGTCGGGCACCCGCTGGTACGCGTTCACCCACACGTAGACCGACGGCGCCAGCCGCGACCGCAGCGCCTCGATCGCCGCCAGGTGCTCGCGCACGCCCACCACCCCGACCGAGTACCGCACGCCCAGCTCGTCGAGCTGCGCACACCGCGCCAGGAACCGCTCGAGCCCCCCCTGCGTCGGGTGCCACGTCGTCCACAGCGCCGCCGTGGACCGATCCGCGCCCTGCAGCCACCCGAGCGGCATCGACAGGTTCGTCTGCGCCGCGACCACGCCCACCTGGGGCAGGTGGGACAGCGCCACCAGGGCCTCCCGGTACCACGACCGGACCAGCGCCTCGCCCCAGGGCGTGAACAGGATGTGCAGCGAGGGCCCCGACCACTGCTGGGCCCAGGCCACGAACCGGGCGAGCCCCGCCCGATCCGCCTCGAGCACGTCGGGGGGCTCCCACGCCTTGGCGAACGGGCAGTAGGCACACGCGTAGTTGCAGCTCGACAGCGGGCCCCGGTAGTGCAGCGTGAGCCTCATTGCAGCGCGAACCCCTGCATTCGCCGCCGCACCGCCGGCGACACCAGCCAGGGCCCGATCGCGTCGGACCGCTCGACGCCGTCGGCGGTGAGCCCCAGCCAACCGGGCCGGCGCTCGGCGAGGCCCTCGTCGACCAGCTGCCCGAGCGAGGCGAAGTCCTCGTGCGGGTCGGTGCCGAACCGGGACCGGTAGAACGCCGTCTGCAGCCCCTCGTCGCAGAGCAGCGACTGCTGCACGTGGCGGCGCTGCTGCTCCTCCCGGGTGAGCGCGATCCCGTGATCGGCGAGGGCATGCGCGGCGTCCGTCCGCGCCACGTACGTGTCGAGGATCTCCCGCACCCGGGCGCGGCCGACGCCCCACTCCCTCGCGTAGTGCAGCGCTCGGGTGTAGGAGCGCGCCCCGGCGCCGAGCCCGACCATGCCGTCGGCCTGGCAGCGGTAGCCCACGGCGGGCGCCGCGCCGCGCCGGAACTGCCGCATGGACACCTGCTGGTAGCCCTCCCCGAGCAGGTACTCGCGGCCCTGCCGGTACCGGGCGAGCCGCACGTCGTCGAAGGCCCGCGCCCCCAGGCGGTGCAGCCCGGTCTTCGGCCGCACGTACAGCGGGTAGAGGAAGACCTCCTCGGGCGCCCAGGCCATCGCCCGCTGCAGGCTCGCCCCCCAGGTCGCGGCGGTCTGCCCGGGCAGCCCGTACATCAGATCGACGTTGAGCACCTCGAAGCGACGCGCCCGGATCGCCGACAGGGCCCGCTCGACCTCGGCCGTGCGCTCGGGCCGCCCCGCCGCCCGCACCTCGGCCTCGACGAAGCTCTGCACGCCGATGGAGACCCGGCGCACGCCGCGGGCCTCGAGGACCGCCAGCCGCTCGGGCCGCGCGGTGGCGGGCGAGGTCTCGATGGACACGGGGACCCCTGCCCCGTCGAGGCCGAGCACGTCCGCGAGGAGGTCGAAGACCCGCGCGAGCCGGGCGGGCGACAGGAGCGTGGGCGTGCCCCCGCCGAGCGCAGCTCGCGCGAAGGTGGCGGCGCCCAGCTCGCCGACGACGACGCGGGCCTGCCGCTCCACGGCGTCGAGGTAGGCATCCTGGGCTTCGTCGCGCGCCCCGACGGTCGTGAACAGGTTGCAGAACCCGCACCGCATCTCGCAGAACGGCACGTGCAGGTAGAGGAACAGCGCGTCGCGACGCTCGGGAGCCCACACCCGGGCGAGCCGCCGCGGCGGATCCAGCGGACGGTACGCCGTCTTGTGGGGGTAGGCGTAGGCGTAGCCCTGGTAGGGGGACTGGTCGCGCAGCCTCACCGGGCCTCCGGCACCACGAGCTCGGCGTAGGGCACCGTGTACACTACCGGATGCCCGACGCGATGGCCGTGGTAGCCCCCCTCGCCGTAGGCCGTGCCGTGATCGCTGCACACGATCCACCGCGAGGGGCCCCGCGCGGCCATCGCCGCGAACAGGGGCGCCAGCGCCCCGTCGACGTAGCGCAGGGCGGCGGCCATGGTCGCGGGCGAGTCCTCGACCGCCCCGGGCACGTAGCCGCAGTTCGGCTGATGGAGCGCGGAGACGTTGAGGAACAGGAAGACGCGGCGGTCGGGCTCGGGGAGGGCGTCGATCGCGGCCGCCACCTGGTTCGCAGTGCTGTCGCGCGCCGTGACCCCGAAGGACGGATCCCACCGGGCGTCCTCGAAGAGCGCGGGCAGCCGCCGGCCGAGGGGCGTGAGCAGGTTGAAGAAGCCGACGCCGCCGATGCACACGGTGCGGTACCCCGCCGCCGCGAACCCCTCGACGATGTCGCCGCCCTCGAGCACGAGCGTGTCGGGCCCGGTGGTCGCGCTCCCGACAAACGGCAGCGCGAAGCGGCGCGGATGCAACCCGGGGGCGGTCGGCGTGGGCAGGAACCCAGCGAAGAACGCGGCATGCGCCGCGTAGGTGAAGGAGCCCGGGCTGTGGCGCGCCTCCCAGCCGGCGGCGGGCAGGTGCGGGGCGAGCATGGGCAGCTCGCCCGCCTCGAAGCAGCGCTGGGCGACGTCGTAGCGGAGGGTGTCGAGCGTGACGAGCACGACGTCGTCGACCCCGAGGCGGGGGCGGCTCACGCGAGCCACCAGGCGAGCGCGGTCGCGACCTCCCCCCAGGCCGCCGGCGCGTAGGCGCCGACCGCCAGGAGCCTGATGTCCGCGTCGTCGACGGGCGGCGCGGCCGCCGTCGACGCGAAGACGACGTCGGTCTCGCCCCGCTGGCGGGCCTCCTCGAGCGCCGCCCCAAAGGTCGCCGGCGGCGCGTGCGCGAGCTCGACGACCCCGGCCTCGACGTACGATCGCAGGGCGAGCGAAAGCAGCCCGAGCTCGTCTTCGAGCTCCCGGGCGTCGCCGTCGAGCGCCTGCACGAGGATGCGCAGCTCGACGTGCCCGAGCCACCGCACGAGCCGCCCGACGACCGCGACGAGCACGGCGAGCAGGTACACGATTCGCTGCCAGTCGGCGCCTTCGTCCTTGACCCGCGCGTCGGTGAGGTCGGCGGCGAGGCCGATCACGACCGTGCGCCGAGGCCGCGCGTGGATGGCCTCGTCGCGGGTGTAGTAGAGCAGCTCCCCCTCGGCGTAGCGGACGTCGAACAGATCGAGGTCGGCGCCGGGCTCGAGGTACACGAGCTCGGACGCGACCAGGTTCTCGGGGCTGCCCGAGGTGGTGAGCCCGGCGAACCCCCCGGCGGGGAACGCGCCCTCCTCGTGCGCCCGGCTCGACACACGGCCGGGCCGCGGGCGGGGCCGCACGTGGCGGGGCAGCGCGCCGTCGAGCACGGCCGCGGCGTCGATCAGCTGGCGCACGGCCACCCGCTGGGCGCGCGTGGTGAGCACGGGCAGGTGCCGAAGCAGGTGCACGTCGGCGGCCGAGAACCCCGCGGTACGCTGCACCGCGCCGAGGCGCGCCTGCAGCCGGGCGAGGACTCCGGCGTCGGACAGGCCGCGCAGCCCGCAGCTCCACGCGTCGTCGTCGGGGAGCGCGAGCCACCCCCGGAGCGCGCCGGGCGCCCACCACGGGCGGTCGGGCTCGACGGCGTCGGCCACCCGCTCGCCCAGCAAGGCGATCCCGAGGCCCCGCAGGCGGGCGGGCAGGCCGGTGTAGGCGTCGGCGAGGGCCCGCAGCCGGCGGTCGACGACGAGGGGGCCGACCACCCGATCGTCGTAGCGGCGCACGTCGAGCGGGAGGCGCAGGCCGCTGAGGCCCGCTCCCGGCTCCTCGAGCAGGACCGCCAGGCCGGCGACCAGGCCCAGCGACCCGAGCCGCACGGTGGCGTCGCGCGCGGCGGCCACCGCGGGCCGGGCCCGCGCGACGAGCGCCGCGCCCGCATCGGCGACCCGCACGCAGCACAGCTCCGCGGCGAAGGCCTCGAGGCCGGGGTCGCCCACGGGGTCGCTCACGCGAGGCCCAGCAGCCGCGGGACGCGCTCGGCGAGCAGGTCGATCTCCGCCAGGGAATCGCCGAGGTAGGACAGCAACACCAGATCCTCGCGCTCGACGGTGCCCCCCCGGTGAAGCCAGGCCCGCGTGCGCAGCAGACGGTACAGCTTGACGATCTTGCGGTCGCTCACGAAGATGCGGTGCTCGATCTTCAGGGTCTGGAGAAGCCGGCGCAGCTCCCGCAGCAGCTCGCCGGGGAAGTACCGGTCCCGGTCCCTCCGCGGCTCGCCGTCGGCGTCGTACTCGGTCTGCGCCATCTGCAGCGCGAGGTAGCGGTGGGCCTTGTAGAGATCGGCGAGCGTGGCGTGGCCCTCGGCCCAGGGCCGGAGCCCCAGATCCCGGCTCGTGCTGTCCTCGAGCCCCGCGTCGATCAACGCCTCGAAGTGGTCGTCAGCCACCGAACGGCAGGCCACCTTGAGGCAGAAGCGGTCCCTCAGGGCGGCGAGCTCCGCCTGATCGGGCACGTCGTTGGTGGCGGCGAACAGCACGCGCAGCGGCACGGGCAGGGGCCGGCCGTCCTGGTAGTACTTGCGCTCGTTGATGAGGGTGAGCAGCGAGTTGAGGATGGCCGAGTTCGACTTGAAGATCTCGTCGAGGAAGGCGAGCTCGGCAGAGGGAAGGCGCCCCTCCACGCGGCGGATGTAGGCGCCCGCCCGCAGCCGCTCGATGTCGATCGGGCCCATGACCTCGCTCGGCTCGGTGAACCGCGTGAGCATGTACTCGAAGTAGGCCTCGTCGGGGATCCCCAGCGCGTCGCGGAACTTGACGACGAGAGCCGACTTCGCGGTGCCCGGCGGGCCGACGAGGAGCAGCGGCTCCTGCGCGACCGCGCACAGCGTCATCAAGTCGACGACCTCGGTCTTGGCGACGAAGTGCCGGGCGAGCGAGACCCGGAACCGCTGCAGGCGGGTGCGCAGCTCCTGGGCCTCGGCGGCGAGCGCGTCGTAGTCGAGCGCGGCGATGTCTTGGTGGGGGGACGTCACTGCCGCTCCTCCTCGAGAATCTGCAGGCGGATCGCGTGCTCTTCCGCATCCAGAGCGCGCCGCCCGGCTTCCCCGAGCAGCCGGTCGGGGTGCACGTGCGCCGCGACCAGCGCGTCGACGGCGAGCAGGTACGACAGCGCGAAGTGGGAATTGGTCGTGAACGTATCGGGCACCCCGACGGCGTCGGCGAGCGCGCGCCACCCTGCCACCGCCTCGCGGAGCGGGCCGGTGGCGGCGAGGTCGGCGGCCGCCGAGGCGACCTGCACGCGCTCGGTCGGGAGCAGGGTCGGATCCTGGAACATGGCGAGGGCCTGCGCGGCGTCGTGGGGGCGCGCGTCGCCGGCGACCGCGGCCGCGGCCGCGAGCCGGAGGCGCACGAGGGGCTCCCGGTCGGGGCAGGCCTCGTAGAGCTCGCGCACGAGCGGCCGGGCCTGGGCGCCCAGCCCGCACCGGACGAGGGCGCGGACGACGACCTGCAGCGCGTCGGCGAGCGCGCCGGGGTCGGCTGCGAGCATGGCGTGCAGCCCCTCGGCGAGGCTCGAGAGCAGCCCCTCGACCCGCCGGGGGGCGCGGATCGCCGCGGCCGCGGCCATGGCCTCGACGAGCACCGGCACCCGCTCGAGGGGCGGGAACTGCGGAGCGAGATCGAGGACGTCGTCGAGCACGCCGGGGGCCTCGGCCGGATCGAGCGCGGGCACGCTGGCGAGCAGTCGCACGAGCTCCTGCGGCGCGAAGTGCCCCTGCGAGACCCGCTCGAGCTGCTCCGCGAGACGCTGGCGCACCGCCGCGAGCTGCTGCTCGGCAGCATACGCTGGCCAGGCCGCCGCCTCGTCGTGGTCGACGTAGTCGAGGAAGGGGTTGCCGGCGCCGGGCACCCGCAGCGGCCCCACGGCGCTGTTGCGCAGGCGGTCGAGCTTGTAGCGCTCGAACCGCGGCAGGGCGGCGTAGGCGGCTCGCACGTCGGGCGGGGCCGCGGTGCCTGGGGGAAGGCCCTCCAGCGCCTGGTCGATCGCGGCGCGGAAGAGGCCCCGCAGGGCGGTGTGCAGCGGGTCGGCCCGGGGGATGTCTGCGTAGGCCCGCTCTGCGGTCCGGCCAGCCGGATCCGCGTCGCCCATGCGCGCCTGGGCCCAGGCGACGGTGAGCCGCGCGTAGCCCGCCGAGGCGCGGCGGGCCTCGGGCGAGGGATCCCCGAAGGTCACGCACACCGGGGCGTGCGCCGGAAGGACGTCGGCGAGGGCGGCCAGGCTCTCGGAGAGGTGCCGCCGCTCGGTGGGAGACAGCGAGATGCGCAGGAACCCGGGGAGGTCGCGCGAGGGGACCAGCCCGGTGCGCAGCGACGCGAGGATCGCGTCGCGGGCGCGCGCCAGCGCGAGCTCGTCGCCCCCGGCCCGCCGCGCGACCTCGCGCCGCGCGAGCCACCGCAGGCGCACATCGAGGATGGCATCGTGGGCTTCGAGCCAGCGCTGCAGGTCCCCGGCCGGGGGACGGGCCGCCTCCGTGCCCGCCAGCAGGTGCGCGACCACGGCGTAGAGCTCGGTCGGGGCCGGCTCCGCGGGCAGTGCCGCGGGCGCGGGGCCGACCTGGGCTGCCCAGCCTCCCGCGATCATGGCCTGCTCCCGGCC
>CAYMSU010000183.1:0-1373 GCA_964393165.1 uncultured Enterobacteriaceae bacterium | reverse complement strand
CGCGGAGCGCCTGGTGCATCTCGGCCATGGGCACCCAGAGATCGCCGCGGGAGGGGTCGTCGCGGTAGGCCTCCTGCAGCTCCGCCAGCTCGGCCTCCGCGCCTTGCGGCCCGGGCAGCGGGCCCCGCTCGGGCAGCGCGGTCGCGCGGCGCCGCGACCTCGGCGGGCGCCGGCGGGCGGGCTCGCGGAGCAGGGGCTCCGAGGGCGGCTCGCCAGACGACGCGCCGCTGACCGAGGCCGGCCGGGCGGGGGGACGGCGCGGGCGGCGCCGCCGGACCCCGTCCACGACCTCGAGGTCGGGCGGAGCCCACTCGAACGCCGCCGACGCGAGCCAGGCGTCGACCGCCTCGGCCTCGTGGGCCGCGACGTACCGGAGGTGCTCGAGCAGCGGGATGAACGCGCGCACCGCGGTCGTCCGAAGCACGAAGCCGTCGCCGCAGGGAGCGAGCCAGCCCACGTTCTCGTCGCCGGGATCGAGCAGGCGGTGCAGGGTGTGCGGCCGCAGCGGGGGGTCGATCGCGAATCCCCGCGGCACGTGGAGGCCCGGCACCTGGGGAACCGGCGTGAAGGGCTCGAGCCCCTCGAGCACGGGCGCGGGCTGGCCCCGGGGGGTGCGCAGCAGCGCCCCCGGCGTGCCGTCGGGCAGGGTGAAGCGGGCCAGCTCGAGGCGCGCCGCCACCGCCTCGGGCAGCGTACGCACGAGGCTCGCCAGCCGGCCGTCGACCGGCGGCGGGAGGTGCCAGAGGGTGGCGGTGGCCGACGGGGCCGGCACCAGGCGGAGCCGAACCTCGATGCGCTCGGCGGGCGGAGCGGGCCGGACCGACGCCGGCGGCGGCAGCACCAGGTCGAGCGCGAGCCCGAGATCGTGCCACCGCTCCCCCGGGACAGCGACGGGCCGCCAGCGGCCCTCGGCGTCGATCAACAGCAGCGTGCCGTCAGGCACGTGGATGTCGCGAGCGAGCGGGTGGCGGTACCCGTACGCCACCCAGACGCTGCCTACATCGCGCAAGTACGCCTCCCAGGCGCCGTCCCGGGAGCGCAGGACCGTGTACAGCGGAGGGCGCTGGGCCCGGAGCACCCAGCGGTCGTCGAGCCGGGCGAGCCCCACGTCGTCGCACCCGAGGCGCACGAGCTCGGTCGCGAGCGGGACCCAGCCTTCGTCGGGGCGGGTCAGGAACACCACCTCCTGCCAATCCGGCGCCGGATCCCGCTCCGGGCGCACGAGCTCCGCCCAGTGAGCGAACACCTGCCCCCTCACCGGCTCGTGGGCCCGCGCCACCCCGGCGCGCACGAGCTCGTCGACCACCGCCTCAGGCAGCTCCGCCTCCACGCACACGGACCCGTCGGCGGCGCCGGCCACCACCCCGCCGCGG
>CAYMSU010000182.1:0-11228 GCA_964393165.1 uncultured Enterobacteriaceae bacterium | reverse complement strand
AGGCCCACCCCCGCATCGCCCACACCGGCCCCCGCAGCGCCCAGACCGGCCCCCGCACCGCCCAGACCGGCTCCCGCAGCGCCCAGACCGGCCCCCGCAGCGCCTGCGCCCGTGCCTGCCCCCGCACCCGCGCCCAGCCCCGTGGAGCAGCCAGCTCCGGTGCCCGCTCCCGCGCCAGCCCCCGTGCCCGCGCCCGATCCCGCCGGAGGCTACCTGCCGCTCGACGACGAGGCCCCCGGCGACGAAGCCGCCCCCGCGCCGGGGCCGCCGTCTCGCTTCGCCCGGGACCGGCGCGGACCGCGAACCGTCAGGGGCCTCCAGGAGACTGCCGCGGTGGAGGCCACGCCGGAGGTCAGCGCGAACCGTCCGGGCACGCTGTACGTCCAGGGAGACGCGGTGGTCGAGCTCCGCGGGGAGTTCGGCGGGTTTCGCGAGGGCACGCCGGTGCCCCCGGGCCGCTACGAGGTGTGGGCCGACTTCGGCGCGGGTCTGTCGTCTACGGGCTTGCGCACGCAGATGAACCCGGGCTCCACCATCACCGTCAGCTGCAGCGTGCGGGCGGCGATGTGCTTCGTGAGCCCACGGCTGCAGTGACCTCCGCTCGGCCCCGCGTTCCCGAGTCCGGGCGTAAGACAACGGTCAAGGGCGGACGTGGAAGTTCCAGGCCTTCTTGACCTCGGTCCGGGAGGCCAGGTGCTCCTCGACGAACGCCACGTGGACCGGGTCGTCGACGTAGGCCGGCACGTCCTCCACGCGGTCGAAGCCCACCGTCAGCACGAGGTCCCAGACCTCCGCTTCGGCGTCGGCGGGCAGGCCCACCCGCACCCGCCGCACCACGGGGACCCGCACCAGGTCACGCAGCGCGGCTGCGGCCACGGCCTGGGGGTCCGCCCCCGACTTGAGCTTCACGAACACGAACCGCTCGATCACGCGCCCCTCCCACTCCATCCTACACGGCGCCCGCGCCGCCGCCGGAGCCATCCCAGCGGTACCACGAGGAGGGCCATCAGGAGCGGGCGCCGGCCGCACGACAGCGGCTCCGGATCTCGCACCGCCAGCCGGACGCGGCCGAGGCCCTCTCGCGTGCTCCGGCCGAGCGCGGCCCCCGGCGCGGGGCGCGCCCACGCCGCCAGGCGCTCGTAGGCCTCCCGGGAGGTCAGCGCGGGATCGTCGGACAGGACCAGCGCCACGAGGCCAGCCACGACCGGGGCCGCCGCGCTGGTGCCGGTGAACCCCACCGGTCCGTACGCGGTCGTGGTCAGCCGGTCCGGCGCCATGAGGTCGGGCTTGGGCGTGCCGGTCGGCGTGGGCCCGAACGCGGAGAAGCCCTCCGGCGGCCCGTCGAGCCAGTCCTGCGCGGCGACCGCCCCCACGGAGACGGCCAGCGGCTGCGACGCCGGGTCAGCCGTGCTGCCGAGCCCCTCCCGCTGGACGAGCGAGCCCCCCCGGGCGATCACGTTGACCAACAGGTCGGCGCGCCGGCCTCGGCGGTGGTGGACCTCGAGGTGGTAGGTGCCCGGCTCGGCCACGTCGACCCGGACCCGCTCGACGGGCTCGCAGCGGTCGGCGCTCGCGAGCTGCTCCGAGATGCCCTGGCCGACGACTCGCCCGCGGTCGTCCACCACGTAGGCATCGAGATCCGTGAGCCCGCACCGCGCGAACTGGTTCCAGGTGACGTGCACGGTCGTGTCGCGCGACAGCGCCAGGGGGATGCCGTTGTCGACCTGCCCGTCCATGCGGCCGTCCAGATCTCCGTCGACGTACGGCCCACGCCAGTGCTGGCGAGCGTTGTTGCCGGCCGAGGTCACCAGGAGCACCCCGCCCGCCTCCAGCTCTCGCAGGAGCGCGGCGTGGGGACCCGTGCCGTCGTAGAAGGAGTCGTTGTAGAACGACATGGACATGCTCACCACGTCGATCCCCTCGCGCACGGCCCAGGTCACGGCGTTCTCGAGCATCGTGAAGGAGTTGGTACGCACGAGGTGCAGCTCGGCGTCGGGGGCGACTGCGCGCACCACCTCGGCGCACGCCCAGCCGTGCACCCCCACGTCGGCGTTGGGGGTGAGCCGCAGAGGGTCGAACGGCACCTCGCAGGTCGTGCTCGCGAAGCAGTCGTGGGTGTGGTGCTCCCCGAGCACCGCGGGGTCGACGGTGGAGGTCGACCACCCGATGTCGAACACTGCGACCTTGATCCCGGCGCCCCGCACGCCCGCCGCGTGCCAGTAGTCGGCATGGGTCAGGCCCACGGCCTCGGCCCCGGGGACCTCGAAGGCGCCGTCGGGCACCGGGATGGAGGCGGGCCGCCAGCGAACGCCGGGCTCCGGAGGCTCCTCCAGCAGCGCGCCGGTGGCCGACCGAGCGATCGCCGCCGGATGGTGCGGATCCTCCACACGCACCCAGCCCGCGGCCTCTTCGGGCAGCCAGTCGACGACGGGGAGGGTGGCGAGCGCGAACCACACGCCGGGCTCGTAACTCCGCTCACTCCGGCCGGACGAGGCGCACCGGCCAGCGGTCTCCGATCTCCACGGTGCCGTCGGCCGAGGTCACCCGCACGGTCAGCTCGGCGTCACGCTCCGCGAGGTCGTCGAGCGAGTATCCGGGATAGCGCACGTGGACCTCGGAGCCTACCCAGTAGCCTTCGTTGTCGCCCACGTTGGCACAGGTCATCCGAGCGGCCAGCTCCATGTAGGACAGCTCCTCGCTGGCCTCCACGTCCGCGACCGTGACCTCGATCACCAGCCCCTCGGCCAGGGCCTCCGGCCCCCGCACGCGGATCCCCCGTAGCGGCGTGTAGGGCGCACCGCCCTGCGGCGGAATCCCGCACCACAGGCTCGGGTCCTCGCGAAGCTCCCCGTAGGCGCCCCGAGGCGGGGCCACGTCCAGCGCGGTCACGCTCGACGCGCACGTGTGGGGCGGGATCTCGAGGCCCGGGCCGGGCCCCGCGGTACACGCGCTCGCGCTCAGGAGCCCGAGGCCGACCCAGGCGAACCGCGCGACTCCCATGATCAGGCCTTCCGCCGCCGGAGGGTCAGAGCGGTCAGCCCGAGCAGCGCAAACGCGGCTCCTGCTGGACCGGAGTGCTGGCACCCGCACCCTGCGGGCTCACCGCCCTCACCGATCCGATTCTGGGCGTTGAACGCCTCCGCGGCCTCGACCGCCGCCGCAGTCCCGTCGTAGAGGACCACCGGCTCCCCCTGGTCGGTCGTGTCCTCGATGATCAGGGCGTAGGCCTTGAACAGCGACGACAGGTATTCGTACTCGGTGGTGTCGTTCTCCCAGAACCACTCGAACGACGGGAGGTTGTACGACCGTCCGTCGTCCAGCACGAGCCGCCGGGGCGACGCCGACCAGCTTCCCCCGTTGCCGCAGATGATCTCGAGTGTGGCGTCGCGCTCGAGGGCGACCGTCTGCTCCATGTCCGCGTTGAACACGAACGTCGGGTCGAGGGTCATCTCGACGGGCGAGACCGAGCTCGTCATCCGCGTCAGGTGCGGATGGGCGTCGATCAGGGCCTGCGACTGGCGCAGCGGCGTCACGATCGCCTCGTCGATCGCAGCGGCGAACTTCGCGGCGTCGAAGTCGATCTGGTCGACATACTTCTGGAAGCACTCGAGGCAGTTGTAGAAGTCCTGCTCGGACAGGCCGTCCTTCACGAGCGCCTCGGGCATCGGCAGGTACCGGCGGAAGAGCGCGAGCATCGTGCTGTCGCCCGCGAACCCCTGCCGGCGGAGCTCATCGAAGAACCGGTAGGGATCGGGGGCCGCAGCAAGCGCGTCGATGTCGAACCGCCCCTCCTCATAGAGCGCGCCCGCGAGCGTGCTGGTCGGCCCGCTGAAGTCGGTGGCGAAGGCGTGCCCGTTGGCCTCGTCGGCCGCGATGGTGATCGCGTCCTCCCAGTTCGCGCCACCCCGGAACCAGTCCACCACGAGGTCGTCCACCTTCACGTGGAGGTAGCTCTCGGGGACCGCCCGGTGCTCGCCGAGCACGTAGGCGCGCAGCCGCATGTCCTCGGTCGCGGCGATGGAGGTGAGCTGGATCGGGACCGACGCCATGCTTCCCGAGTACTGCAGAGCGAGGGGCGCGAGCTCGCCTACGTCGCTGTCCTTCGCGAGCTTGAGTGCCACGAAGTAGGCCCCGTCGGCGATGTAGGGGGCGAGCACGGGGTCCAGCTCGTCGGGCAGCAGGTAGTTCTCCTTCTGGAGCCAGTCGAGCAGACCCTCGGCCCGCTCTGCCTGGAGCACCACGGTGTCGTACGGGCCCACGCGCTGCTGCGAGACCACGTTGACGGTGCCGGGGGCCGCCGACCCCGTGTCGAGCGTGGACGAGCCGCCGTCGTCGGACGCGTCTGCGGCCTCCGGATACCCGTAGTACCGGCCGTCGTAGCTGCAGTCGAAGACCTCCTTGTACTCGAGGAAGAACCTGGGCTGCGTGCGCCAGTTGAGCTCCTGGAACAGGCGGTCGGTCGACAGGAGGATCTCGGGGTTCTCCGACACCGGCACGATCCAGGCGAACTCCTCGGCCGATCCGGTGTAGGCGATCTGGACGTGCATCGTGACCTCTCCCAGGGCCTCGTCGACGGCGAAGACGATGTCCTCTCCGGCCTGATCGATGGGGTCCGCGGAGCAGAAGAAGCCGCCGCAGGCATGCGCCGGGGCAGGGCCGAGGGCCGTCAGGAGCGTGGTCACGAGGCCGGGCGTCAGCATGGGTCCTCCACAGGTGGGCTCGGGCGGTGCGCCTGCAACATCCGGGCCACCACCACTCACAAGGTACAGGACGAGATCGAGGTCGGCGAGCACGGATGCGGGGAGCCTCAACCACGACCTGGCTGTCGTGCCCCCGCCCCAGCCTCAAGCAGACGCCCGAGGCGTCCGATCCATAGGGCGATGCAGCGACTCGACGACTACCGGATCGACGCGGAGAGCTTCTCCGTGCACGGCTTCACGATGCGGTGGCCTACGCCCACGCTGCTCCTGCGCTACGTCGTGGAAGGGGAGCTCGCGGACCACAGCCGAGGCCCCGAGGGCACCATGCGCCACAGCCAGCGGCGCACCCTCAAAGACAGGCTGACCCAGCCCGTGCCACCCGGGCGCCGGCGGGTGGGCATCGAGCGAATCGCTGCGGTGAAGGCCGGCCCCGAGACGGAGATCTGCGCCAGCTACCTCATCGGTCGCGACACCCGGTGCGACGTGCTTCTCAACGACTACACGATCTCGGCAGAGCACGCCCGGATGCATCACATCGCGCAGATCGGGCGGTGGATGATCGAGGATCTCGGCTCCACGAACCGCACGCTGCTGAACGGGTCCGAGCTGCCCGCGTTCGAGCGCGGCCTGCTCACCAGCCTGGACGAGCTGCAGCTGGGGCGCATGGTCTTCCTGTACCTGGAGCCGCGCGACCTGTACGAATACCTGAAAGGCAACTTCTGACCCGAGGCCGCGATGCGGCTCGTCTGGCGCTGGTGCCCCTTCTCCGAGCTCGACAGTCGGGATCTGTACGCGGTCCTCCGCCTCCGGAGCGAGGTGTTCGTCGTGGAGCAGGCCTGCGCCTACCTCGACCTCGACGGCCGGGACCAGGAGGCCCTCCACCTGCTCGGGACCCACGAGGGGGCCCTCGTCGCCTATCTCCGCGCCTTTCCACCCGATGAACGGGCGGTCGTGGTGCTTGGCCGGGTGGTGGTCGCCGCGCCGGCGCGGGGCCAGGGGCTCGGACGTACGCTCATGAGGGAGGGCCTTCGCCGAGCCGGCCACTCGTGGGGCTCCCACGCCACCGAGCTGTCGGCCCAGGCCCACCTCGAGCCGTTCTACGAGAGCCTCGGGTTCCGCACCGTGGGTCCTGGCTATGACGAAGACGGCATCCCGCACCTGCCCATGCGGCGACCGGCCGATGCTTTAGGTTGAACGCAACAACGCGGCCGCACGTAACCCCGATGTAAGGCAACGCGAGCCCGGCAGGTCGCGCGTGCGGTACTACACTCACGACCCAGCCACAGGTATGCCATGCACCTCCCTCCACACTCGCGCCGGGGCAACTACTCCATCCTGATGGGCACGTCGGCCTTCGTGCTCGTCGGGTTCTCGGCCATTGCCGTCGACATCTCGTTGATCACCATGGCCGAGCTCCAGGTGCAGGCCACGGCGGATGCCGCGTCTCACGCCGCGCTCGTGGCCTACCGGAACACGCTCTCCGGCACGCCGCGGGTGGCCGCTCAGAACGCCGCCGACTTCATGCTCAAGCGCAACCCGGTAGCCATGGGCACGGCGAAGCTCGACAAGATCGACTACGGCCTGTACGACCGCAAGGCGCGGGCGTTCTGCCGGGCCGAGGACTGCTCGCCGGGGGGCAGCATCAACGCGATCCAGGTCGACCTGTCCCGCGAGGGAGGCAACGCCGTCGACCTGCTCCTCGCCCCCATCCTCGGCGTGAACACCCACGACGTGGATGCCAACTCGATCACGGCGCAGCAGCAGCGCGCGATCATGCTGGTGCAGGACTACTCCTGCTCGATGAGCAACGGGGAGTCCCCGCTCGCCATCGACCTCTCCCGGACCGCCAGCTTCCTGTTCCTGGACTACCTGGTGGCCTTCGACCAAGCCGGCGACATGCTCGGCATGACCGGCTACGCCGAGTGGGGGGCCACCGAGATCCCCATGGACGGCGGTGGCGGGGGGGTCGACACCTCGCTGGGTGGCGGGGGTGGCGGCGTCGATGACGTGGTCCGGTTCGCGACCACCGCAGTGGACCCACCGTTCGCCAGGCTGTCGTTCATCGCGACCGACGAGTCCTACCTGCGCCAGCGGTTCTCCGCGATCTGCAGCACCACGCAGGGCTGCCCGACCGACGCGGCGACCAACACCACGCCCGAGACCGTGGGGCCCCTCGCCGAAGACATCGGGAAGTGCACGAACCCCGGCATCGCGATGCGCCAGGCCATCAATGAGCTCACCACCAAGACGAACGACGCCTACTTCCGCGGCATGGTGGTGATGTCCGACGGGCGCTTCAACTGCAACGGCGGAGCGGGTGCGGCGAACGACGCCGCTGACGACGCCTGGAACAACCACGACGTCCACATCTGGACGGTGCTCTACCACAACGGGAAATTCAACGTGGACCAGATGGAGGCGCTGATCCGGGGCTACGGATTCCTCCAGTTCAGCCCCAACCCCGAGGACCTTCCCGTCATGTACGCCACCATCGCCGCGGCCCTGCCCACCGCGATCGTGGACTAGGGGGTGCCCATGTTGAAGCGACGCGGAGCCAACGCGGTCGAGTTCGCGCTCACCCTGCCCTTCTTCACCGCCATCTTTCTCGGCTTGGTGGACTACGGCATGCTGTTCGCCACCAAGGCGGGCCTCGACAATGCCGTGACCGTGGCGTGCCGCGAGGGAGCCATGCGCGACCCGCTGTTCCACAAGCCGAAGACGATCGCGGAGAGTGTGCTCAAGGCGCGCGCCAAGCCTTGGTGCGACTCCACGACCTGCACCTACTCGGTGGACGACAAGTTCGCCGTGCCTGACCGCACCCTCGAGTGCGCGGTGACCTTGAGCTACAACTCGCTGATCGGCTTCGTGCCCACACCACCCACGATCTCGAGCACGTCCTACTACCGTCTCGAGTGGCAGCGTCAGGGGGCCCTGTGAGCCGCCGCGGAGCCGCCGCCACCGAGTTCGCACTCTGGGTGCCGGTGCTGTTCGGGCTCGCCTCGATCGTGCTGGACTGGGGCAGCTACATGACGACTCGGGTGAACGTCGGGCGTGCCGCGATGGACGGGGTGCGGGTCGGGGCGGCCGTCTTCGAGCCAGCCAACGCCACCGCGGGCACCATCTCCGGTCCTCGCGGCGCCGAGCGGGCCAAGGAGGTCATCGAGGGCATGGGCCTCACCTGTGTAGCGCCCAACTGCACGATCATCTGGAACTACTGTCCGGCCGGGGCCCCGGGACCATGCGACTGCCCCGACGGCAGCTGCGCACCCCCTGTGGACTCGCTCCGCGTCGAGGTCAACTACGCCTTCACCCCCTGGTTCGGCTGGTCCTTCACGCCCACGACCATCAGCGAGGAGTTCGTGATGGCGATGGAGAGCCAACGGTGACTTCACCAGGCTTGGCTGGAATTCACGGGGCTTCGCTCGGCTTCGCCTCGCTGCCCGCTCCGCCAGCAGGCTGGCTCCGCTTGCGAATTCCGGCCTGCAAGCTGGCTCCGCTTGCCATCTCCCTGATGGTCCTTCTCGGCGCCTGTGACCGGGTTGCGGAGACCCTCGCGCCGCTCACCGAGGCCGTCGAGCGTACCGTCCCCGGCACCGCCGAAGAGGCGCCCGAGCGCCCCGCCGGGGACGAGGCCGTGCTGGCTGGAGCCGCCTCCGAGGAGGCGCCTCTCCAGTTCGAGCCGGAAGAGGAGGAGCTTCCCGTGGCGAAGCCCGGCCCGGATCCGCGCCGCCGGGTGTGGCCTCCAGTCACCATTCCGCAAGGCCCTCCCGAGACCACCGGCGTGAAGTGGGAAGGCGTCTCGCGCAAGATCAAGGCGACCGTGCGCTACGACGAAGACGAGTCGTGGGACCCGAACGACTGACCGGCGGTCGTCCACGCGGGCCAGCGGATCGAGCCGGCCAGATGTTAGGCTCTGGCCCGATGAGCGGTCTACGATGAGCCCAACTCGACGCCAGCTTCTCTTGTCCTCCCTCGCTTTCGGCACCGTGGGGTTGTCCGCCCGGGCCGGCGGGGCCACCTCCTCGGGGCCCCGCAACCTTGTCGTCATGTTCGCCGACGGGGGGTGGGACACGTCGTTCTCCATCGACCCCAAGGAGCGCTCGAGCGACCAGACCGAGGGTCCCTGGGTCGACCTCGGCGCCGGCGACGACCCCGACGAGGAGTACCAGACCGAGATCCGTGGGATCCCGCTCCAGCTCAACGACCGCAAGCGGCTGTCGGTCACCAAGTTCTTCCAAGAGTGGGGGTCTGGCGTCTGCGTGGTAAATGGGATCTGGACCGGCTCGATCGTGCACCAGCCGTCGAGAATCCGCGTGCTCACCGGCACCCAGAGCCCCACCAGCGCAGACTTCGCCACGCTGGTCGGGGTCGAGCGGGGCGTGTCCGAGGATCTGCCGCTCGCCTCCGTCGACTTCTCGGGCCTCGGCTACACCGGTCGCTTCGCCGCGAAGACGGGCCGCATCGGCCACTCCGCCCAGCTCAAGGCGCTGCTCGACCCGAACACCACGTTCCCCGCGCCGCCCGCGGCCGGCTACCAGTACCCCGTGTTCTCGCCGCGGAAGTCCGAAGAAGCCGCCATCCAGGAGTACCTGGGTAGCCGGGTGGAGGCCATGAGGGATCGGCTGGGCGCGCAGCCGCACAACGATCAGCTCCTGTCGGACATGCTCGAGGCCTACGCCCGGCGGGGCCGGCTGCTCGACGAGGCAGACGTGCTCACCCGCCCGCTGAGCCTGGGGAACAAGCCCAACCTGGCCCTGCAGGCCGACCTCGCCGCCGCGCTGCTGCAGAGCCGCCTGTGCCACACCGTGATCCTCGGAGAAGACGGCCCGATCTGGGACACCCACGACGGCAACCACCTCCAGCACGATCGGCACCAGCAGTTCTTCTCTGCCGCGAACCGGCTGCTCCAGGGCCTGAAAGACGCGAACCTCCTCGACAGCACACTCGTCGTGTTCATGTCGGAGATGACCCGCACGCCGCGCCGCAACTTCAAGGGCGGCAAGGACCACTGGGCCCACACCTCCTTCATCCTGGCGGGCGCGCGGGTCGCCGGCGGGCGGGTCGTGGGCCACTCCAACGAGCGGCTCGAGAGTCTGCGAGTCGACTTCAGCACCGGGGACCCTCGGTCCGAGGCGCAGGGTGGCCGCTACAACAAGTACGACAACATGGCGGCCGGCCTCCTCGCACACATGGACGTGGACCCTGCCGCCTACTTGCCAGGCGTGGAGCCGTTCACGCTGTTCTCGGCCGCGGGGTAGCGGAAGAACACCTGCTCCCCCCGCGCCGTTGGCCCAGGCCGTGACGGGGCGGTCCTCCAGAAGCGGTCGAGCACGTCACGAAAGCGGCGCCCTGGCGGGCCCTTCCCGAACCGCGGACCGAACGCGACCACGTGGTAGGAGTGGCCGCCGGAGAACACCCACGGCACCGGCTGCAGGCTCTCCCGCACGCGCTGCTGCCAGGCGGCCTCTGCTGCAGCGCCAGAGATGCCGAACACCGGCGTCTGGCTGCGGTCGAGGCCCGAGAGCTGGACGAGGACGGGCACGCCGTTGCGCGCCACCCACGGCCACCACTCGCGGCCGAGGATGCAGCGGACCGGGTCTTCGCCGCGCGCCCGGAGGGCCGCGTCACACGCCTCGTGGACCGGTCCCCAGGCGTTCGCCCGGGGAAGCGCCACCCCCGCGGGGGGTGCGGGCACCCACGAGCCATCGAGCACCACCTTCAGGCGCCCCGACGTGGCGAGCTCCGGCAGCCGCTCCCGGATCCAGTCCAGGCTGCCCACGACCCCCGCGCCCCCCGCGCTCGTGCCGACCAGCAGAAGCCGGGTGTCCGGAACCGACCCGTCCAGCCCCTGGTGCTCGATCAGCGAGTCGAAGAGGGCCCGCACGTTTCGCCGCCCGCTGAAGTACCAGCCCTCGGGCGCCCCCGTGGTGGGCCGGCGGTCCGACGAGAGGCCCAGCCACAGATCCGACGAGCAGTAGTGCGCGTCGACCATCGTCGCCGCGGCGAACGTGGGGTTCGCTCCCGGATCTGGCGCAAACAGCCCCTGGTGCTTCATCGTGGTGACCGCCCCGTCTGCCTCGGGCACCGTGGTGGTGAGCCGGCGCTTGCGATCCGCGCAGCGCGCCTGCTCGTCGTCGCAGAAGAAGCCCCCCTGGAGGTTCACCACCCAGGTGTCGCTGGAGCCGCGCCGGATCGTGTAGGCGAAGGGCGTGCCGTCGTTGCACCGGGCGTGGGCGAAGCGGGGATGGCGCTCCGCGGGCTTGACCACGACCGGCCCCGAGTGGCCTGCGGGGTGGGCCCCAGGCCCGCCGCCCACGACGCCGCAGCCGAGCATCGCCGTCAAGACCCCTACCAGCCCCGCCATCCAGTTAGCGTAGCATCCGTCGACCCGTCGGAGGGGGAATGGCCGCAGTCGATCCGCAGCAGCTTCGCCAGCAGGCTCCGGCCTGGATCCGGGGCACCCGGGAGGAGGCCGCGCGGGAGCTCGAGTCGATGCGGCACGCGCTGTCCGCCACGCTGAACGCCCTC
>CAYMSU010000181.1:0-11304 GCA_964393165.1 uncultured Enterobacteriaceae bacterium | reverse complement strand
TCGAGGGCGTGCAGCGCCTCCCCGACGTCGCCCGGACCGAGGCCGCGGCCGCGCTTCGCGCGCTGCAGGTCACCTGCCCCTACCACCGCGCCTCGGTGCAGCTGCCGATCGCGCTGCACCTGGTCGTCTCGGAGATCCACCCGCTCCGGCTGGATCCGCTCATCCAGCACGACTGGGCGAACCTGCAGCGTGGCTTGCAGGCCCACGTGGCGCTCCTCGACGCGCTCGAGGCGGACCTGCCGGCGCCCGTGGAGGGCGACTACCTCTACGACAAGCTCCACACCCACGGGGTGAAGACCCGGGCGGAGCTCGTGGGAGCCGAGCCCAATCCGGTGGCCGCGACCACGCCGTTGCTCGCCAGCGTGGGCAGGGTCGTCGAGGGCTACGACGAGGCCACGAAGGCCGGCATCGACGCCCACGCGGCGGTGCTCGCGCGCCACACCGCGGAGCAGTGGCCGCTGAAGGGTCCGCTCATCGGCTGGCGCGCCGCGCTGCAGCGGATGGAGCCGTTCCTCGAGGACGAGGACCGGCGCAGCCTGGTCGCGCAGATGATCGCGGCGATCGACGAGTACGTGCGCCTGTACTGCTGATCGCCCCCCCAGGGGGGCCGTCAGAGCCGCTCGGGCACGTCCACCGCCCACGCGTTGAACCCGTGGTTGTGCAGGTGCAGGATGACCGGCGCACCCATGGGGGCATCCACCGGGGCAGCCACCGTCTCCGAGAAGATGGTGGCCTCCGACGGGATCGGCGCCCAGGCCTCCCACAGCCTCACCCCGTCCACGAACAGCGCGATGTGCGCCTCCGCCGGCTCCGCCGCGTCGAGCCCCTGGTGCCAGGCCAGCACCCGGACCAGATCGCCCTCGCGAACCTCCCGCAGCAGCGGCTGGCCCAGCGTGACGTAGTCACAGATGCCGGTCTGGACCTCGATCCGGCCGTCCTCGACGAACCACCCCCCCGGCGCGCACGAGACCTCGTCGGGCCGGTGCTCGGGGAGCGGATCCTCGCTGGGCGGCAGCGCCTCCCACGCCTCGACGTGGCCGAGCGGACCGGGCTCGAGCTCGACCGCGCAGCCCGCGAGCAGCAGGCCGATCACAGCGTGACGTAGAAGCTGCCGAGGCACATCTCGTCCCGCGTGCCCTCGCCCCAGCTCACGTCGCGCGGCTCGAGCTGCTCGCCGTCGATCACCGGCTGGTTCTCCGCCGTGTTGTCCCAGCGGCAGCTCAGACGCACCGCGTCGTCGGGGTACAGGAGCATCGGCTCCACCAGCTGGTGGGACCCCTGCCACGAGAAGTCCCAGTCCGGGTAGTGGATCACGCACTCCTCCTCGCCGCTCGCGCGGAGCAGGTCGATCCGGCCGACGGTCCCGAGCTCGTGCATGTGCACGTTGGCGGCGTGGATGCGCAGCGGATCGTCGGGACCCGCCCCCAGCTGCGCCCGGAACGACTCGATGAACGCACCGTCTCCCTCGAGGACCACCGACGCGGAGGCGTCGGGCTCGCCCGCGGGGATGTCCATGGGCTCGCCCAGGAACGCGAGGCCCGTCGGCCAGGCGAGATCGAGCAGCGGCAGCGTGATCGCCTGGCGCTCCACCTCCGGCGCCGTCCGGAGCAGGATCTCGGACTGGTCGGCGACCGGGGACGCCGACTGGGTGTTGTAGTGCATCTGGGCGACCAGCAGATCCCCAGGCTGCAGCAGGATCCCCGTGCCCGGGGGCAGCGCGCCCTGGGTCGCGCCCGGCACCCAGCTCCCGACTGTGCCCGTCGCGCCGGCGCGGCTGGACAGGCCCTGGGGATCCTCGAGCAGCTTGGCCAGCTCCTCGAGGCTGAAGCCGGGCTCCTCGCCGCCGCCGCGCGGGCCCCCGAAGCACGTCCAGCCTGGGCCTTCCTCCGCCTCGTCGTAGGCCTCGTACGTCTCCCGCGCGCTCGCCGGCACGAGGAAGGTGATGTTGTGGTGCACGATCGCGCGCTGGTCGGGCAGGACCTGGAAGCCGGTGACGTAGGTGGGCTCCGTGATCCCTGGGTCGATCAGCTGGCAGCGGTAGTCGTCGGGCTCGAGCGTGGGGGTGTAGGGCTCGGGCAGCGGCAGCACGAGGTCGACCTCCATCTCGGCGCGGGGGATCCCCGGGCTCGTGTCGGCCGCCGGGTCGCCCTCCGGCGCGCCTGCGTCGAAGAACGCGAGCAGGGTCTCCCGCTCCTCGGGGGACAGGTCGAAGTCGGTCGCGTAGTCGTTGCAGTCGTGGCTCGGCAGGAACGGGGGCATGCTGCCGTTCTCGATCGACATCACAGCGATGGCGCTTGTCTGCACGACCTCCTCGTAGGTGGTGAGGGGGAACGGGCCGATGTCGCCTTCCTGGTGGCAGGTGGCGCAGCGGGTGTCGAGGATGGCCTTGGCTTCTCCGTAGTAGGTGGGCGCCTCCTCCGACGACGAGCATCCGGCGAGCAACAGCGCGACTGGGGACATGCGAGACCTCCTGGCACGGCACCCTACCGGCCAGTTGTGGAGGACTCCTGAAGCTGCCCTCAGGTAGGCGGCTGGCGCGTCGCGAGCGCGCGCAGGTCGTCGGTCTGCGCGTCGAGCGCCCCCTCGTGCGCCTCCAGCAGGCGCTGCACCGTGCGGGCGTCGGTGTAGAAGGCCACGATGGCGCGGGCCTGCCAGCGGACGGGCAGGCTCTCGCTCGAGGCCACGAGCGTGGCGTTGCGGGCCATCCAGCCGAACCGGGCGTCTGTCGACAGGTCGAGGTGCGCGCCGCGCAGCGGCACGCGCTCGGTGAGCCAGCCGCGATCGAGGTAGCGGTACACGTGCAGCAGCGCCGCGATCACGGCGGGCCGGGACAGGCACCGGGGGAGGCGGGGGCACACTGCACGGAGCGTGGGGAGGACCTCGTCGCGCTCGATCGCACCGAGCAGGTGCCACGCCGGCGCGAGCAGCTCGAGCGCGAGGGGGACGAGCTCCTCGGGCTGGTCGAGGAGGCGGCGCACGGTGCGCGCGGGACGGCCGAGCAGCGGGGCGCAGCGGGGACCGGGGGAGGCCTCGAGCGCGGCGCGCTGGTCGACGAGGCCCCCGGCGAACCCGATCAGCACGGCGGCGACCTGGTCGGGTCGGCGAAGTCCGACCTGCTCGGGCTGCAGGCCGAGGCTGCGCTCGAGGCTGGCCCAGCCGGTGGCGGGGGCTCCCTCGAGGCCGAGCGCGGCGCGGGTGCGGCCTTCGAGGTTCAGCAAGTGGTCGAGTAGCTCGTCTCTCACCCTGCCCTCGCGGGCGCACAGCATACCCCGAGGCGGCTCCGCAGCGGCCTCCGCTGGATCCCCGCCGCGACGAGCGCCAGCCTACGGCGGGCCGACGCGCAGGTTCGAGCGGGTGGTGGGGGAATCTCGCGTGCCGCGGAGGAGGAGCGCTTCCGTGAGGGGCCTGCGTCCTCCGCCCTCCGGGGCTGTCGCGGGCCGAAGGTCCGCGCGGCCCGGCGCGAGGCACAGTGTGACCGGAGCCCCTCGACTTCGACAGGTCTTGCGAGGTCGTCTGATCCAGGAGACCGGAGTGGCGCTGCGCCGGGCGCTCGGCCCGCGCTTCGCGACGGTCCGAGGGGGGGCGGGGGGCAGCGGCCGCCGGGGGCTCGCCCGCGCCCCCGACCCCTTCCACCCGAGCTGCCGCTGGTCCCGGGTGAGCAGCCCGAGTTCCCTTTCACAAACCCGTTCAGCAGATGCAGGACCGACCGTTGGGACCAAGCGTGATGCCGTGGCGCGACAACAGGCTATCGAAGCGGGATGAACCACACCTGGCCGACGAGTTCCTCATCTACGACACAATCGTAGAGCAGCACGAGATCATCGATCACCTGGCGGACAGGTGCGAGATCGTCAACGGCAAGCAGGTCTGGCATCGCCTTGCCATCGTCGATGCGCTGAACGGCGAATGCGACCATGGTTGCACGGTCGTGCGTGAGAACCACACGTCCTTCGGTCGCACACCACTCCAACACCTCAGGGTCATCGACACCAGAAAGCCCTTCGTCCTGTACTCGCACCACGTCCACATCGGGGCGCAACCGTACCCATCCACGCAAGACGTTGTTGTTGAGGTTCTCGTCAGCGGCGAATCGCACCAGAATCCTACGATGCGCGGGAAAGCAGACGAGCCCGGAGCCCGTCGAGGCCGAATCGAGACACGAGCGTGGACTCGAGGGCCTTCACCGCCTTCTCCCGCCGACCTAGGTACTCTGCGACAGAGTCGGGATTCTGCAGTGCCCATGCAATCACAGCGTAGACATCCTCAACGGCCACGGAGGAAAAGCGCAAGGCGATCTCTTCAGCCGAGGCTCCCTGCCTCCACGCCCCCATGATGCTGTCCAGCGTGACCCGCGTGCGACCGACACGCAGTACTCCTGTGGCATCAGCAGCAAGGGGGACACGAATTGGTGTTGGCTCAAGCATGAGTCAACCTAGCAGGGACGGCCGCGCGCCGCACGCCACGTCGCAACGCGGCGACCGCGTCAACGCCAGCGCTCGGCCCGGCTTCCGCTCGCTGCGCGCTCCGTCGGCAAGCCGACTACGCTTGCGAATTCGTCCTCGACGATGCACCGGAGGCCCCCCGGACGTGCCGAGGGAAGGCTCTCACGAGCTACCTCGACAGGGTCGAGCTGTGGCTCGGCACTGTGTTCGAGGCGATGGCGCTCCTGCACGACCTCGCGGTGGCCGGAGAGCTCCGGGCGCGGGCCACTCGCGACGCCAAGCCCTGCCGCAAGGCCTCCCAAGAGGCGATCGAGGCCGTGCTCGCGGCGAGCCAACGCTCGCAGACCACACTCGTGGCTGCCGCCCGGGCCTGTTCCAAGGACCTCGACCTCACCAAGCTCCAGCGGTACGACCTGCAGAGAGCCCACAACGAGCAGTCCGAGTCGACGCAGACCATGGCAGAGGTGCTGGCCGCGTGGCACGAAGCCTGGCGAGCGGCCCTCGCCAACCTGCGCGCGTGAGCCTGGCGAGCTCGGTCCTTGGCAAGCCGCGGGCGCGGCGGACCCTGGTTGATTCCGCCGATTGAGCGTCAGCCGCTCGGGTTGCCGAACACCACGAAGCTCGCCCACGTCGCCGGATCCGGGTTCGCCGTGCGCGCCTCGATCATCGCCTGGCGCAGCGCCTCCTCCGGCGCCGTCGCACCCTCCTTCAGGCGTTCCACGAACGTCGTCATCAGCCGGTACGTGGCCTCGTCGTCGACGCTCCACAGCGACCCCACCACCTGGCCCGCCCCCGCCCCGTAGAACGCCCGCGAGATCCCGAACAGCCCGCCGTCGAACACCTTGCCGAGCCCGGTCTGGCAGGCGCTCAGCACCACCAGCGGGTGCCGCCCGAAGTGCCTGCGCCGGCGGATCTCGTCGGCGAGCAGCGGCTCGTCGGCGAGCGCCAGGAAGCTCTCGGTCATTGGGTTCACGCCGTCCGACACCCCGTGGGTGGCGAAGTACAGGATCCCCGGGCGGTCGACGGCCCGGTCCAGCGCCGTCGACACCGCCTGGTGGGTCGCCGCCTCGCCCACCAGCGCGGTGGTGCCCAGCCGTGCCGCCACGGCCACGGCCTCTCGGCGGGCGCCGGGCAGCGGGGGGAAGGACCAGGCCCCGCCCTGCGGGAATGCCGGATCCCCGACCACCACCCGGGGGCCGGACTGGAGCATGGCCGCGTCGAACGTGTACATCTCCTGCAGCAGGCGCTCGGCGTCGCTCGGGCCGGGCAGCCGCTGCAGCGGCAGCGTGAGGGCCTCGAGATCGGGCACCACCACGACCGACGCCCGATCCACGAGCGCCCCGGGGCCGAGCCGCAGCGCCGACAGCGGGAGCGACCCGATCGGCCCCCACGGCAGGACGACGACCCGCTGGTAGCCGCCGGCGACGAGCGCCCGGCGCACGGGGTCGGGCAGCAGCGTGGCGGTCAACTCGTCGAGCGCCACCGCCCGCGCGGGCGCCGCGCCCAGCTCGGGGTCGATCTCGACGCTGGCCTCGTGGCCTCCGAGGCGCTCGCAGTGGCGATGGAGGAGGGTGTACCGCGGTCCGGGCTGGGAGTACTTGCGAACCAGTTCGGGAATGGTGATCACGCGCGGCCCCTGGGCGAGACACGGGCGGAAGGTGCAATGGCCATGCCACGAATGGTCCCGCGAGGGTTGCACCGCGCACGCTCGAGGCCGGATCTCCCGACTTCGGCCGCTGAACGGTCCCCCCCGCGAACGTTGGCGGCCGGATCTCCCGACTTCCGCCGCCCCACGTCCCCGCCGCCAACGCTCGAGGCCCGCAGCTCGCCCATGGGGGCGCGAAGCGGGCTCGCAACCACGGCTACCCTCAACTGTCGCGGCCCGGCACCGAGGGGAACGGAAGCGCAGGAGTGCCCGTGCCGACCAAGGCAGACCCTGTCCACCCGGATCTCGCTACGCTGCGGGAACAAAACGCCGACCTCGCCGTCCGCGTCGCCGACCTCGTGCGCGTCTCCGAGCGCATGCACCAACTGCGGCAGGCCCTCGAGGACCGCCAGCGACTCTACCGCGGGCTCGCCCGCATGCTCGCCGAGCGCCTGCCCGGATGCGCCACCCCCGCCGCCCTCGGACACTGCGCCGTCGACTTCCTCGTCTACGAGCTCGGCTACGAGCAGGCGTTCTTCTGCGCCCGAGGCCAGCGCCCCATCCACGAGGGCTTCTGGGACGACGAGGCCACCGCCGAGCGCCACCTCACCAGCGTCGACCCCGCCGCCTGGGCCCAGCAACTCGCCAACGACTCCCTCCCGGCCGTCCACGCCGTCGAAGCCCCCCACCCTACCCTCGCCACCCTCGCCACTCCGCTCCGCATGGTCGAGCTCGCCGGGATCCCCCTGCTCGCCGGCGATGCCTCGGCGCTCGGCTTCGTCGGCTTCGGCTGCTCGGCCCAGGGCCGTCCCGCGAGCGCGCACGTCCGGGGCGCCGACGCCGACCGCCTGCACGTCGCCAGCGCCATGGGCTCGGCCCTCGCGGCCGCGCTCGACAACCGCCGAGCGACCGCCCGGCTGCGCCGCGCCATGCAGCGCGCCGAGGCCGCCAACCGGACCAAGAGCCGCTTCGTCGCCAACATGACCCACGAGCTGCGCACGCCGCTCAACGCCATCATCGGCTACACCGAGATCATCGGCGAGCAGCTGGAGGGCACCGCCGCCGGCGGCGAGGTGGCGCCCGACGTGCGACGCGTGCTGACTGCGAGCCACCACCTGCTCCAGCTCATCAACGACGTGCTCGACATCGCCCGCGTCGAGGCCGGATCGCTGCGCGTCGAGACCCGACGCTTCTGCCTCGGCCACGTGCTCCACGAGGTGATCGCCGAGCTCGCGCCGACTGCCGCTCAGCTGGGCAACCGCCTCACACTGGCGCTCCACGGGGCCGATCGACACGGCACCGACGTCGTCTCGGACCCCCAGCGCCTACGCCAGGTCCTGGCGAACCTCGTGGCGAACGCCGTGAAGTTCACCGACCACGGCGTCGTCGAGGTCGACGCCTGGATCGAGGAGACCTCGGTGCAACTCGCGGTCCGCGACACCGGCATCGGCATGACCGAGGAGGCGCTCACGCGGGTGTTCAAGCCCTTCGAGCAGGCCGACAACTCGACCACGCGGCGGTTCGGAGGGTCCGGCCTCGGTCTGCACATCACGCAGCAGCTCGTGGCGCTCCTGGGCGGCGAGATCACCGTCGACAGCACGCTCGGTCAGGGCTCCACCTTCACGGTGACGCTGCCCCGACGCCTCTCACCCGTCCTCGCCGAGTAGGCCGGGCCCGATGTCGAGGGCTCGCTGTCGCAGGTGGGCACCGTCGAACACGTAGCGACCCACCGCGTGCTCCCCTGCGAGGATCGCGGGCAACCACAGCCGGGTGTCCTCCCACATCCTGCCGAGCGGAAGATCCGCCACCGGCGCCCAGAACGGCCGCGCCTCGTCCGTCTCGACGGGCTCCCCCGCGGCTTCCTCGGTGACGAAGGCGTGCAGGTGCAGCCGAAAGCCGTCGAGGAACTGGTAGCGGTGCTCCCCCCGCCGGTGCAGCGCGCCGGTGACGGTGAGCCCCACCTCCTCGGTCAGCTCCCGCGCCGCCGCCATCGCCGGCGTCTCCCCCGGCTCGAGCCGCCCGCCCGGACCGTTGACCAAGCCGGCACCGAGCCCCCGCTTCTTGTGGATCAGCAGCACCCGCGACGCGCGCCGCACGTAGGTGATGGCGACCGCTGCGTCCGCCGTCCAGCTCGTCCAGTCTATGGTCACGACGCTCCCGGGCGATAGGGTGGGCACGCCGGGCGTGCGACCCGGTCAAACCAACTGGCCATGCTTGCACACAGAGGTACCCATGCGCACCGCACTCCTCCTCGTCCCGCTCCTCACCGCCAGCTGCGCCGTCCGCGACGGCAGCGGGCAGTGGTACGTCATCTACTTCGGTGACCCGACCGTGGACGCGTCCACGACCTGCAACGAGAGCTTCTTCAACCTCGAGTGCCCGGTCGACGACGACGACGGGTTCGGCCTGACCACCACCTCCACGGTGGCCCCGCCGGCGATCACCGTGCTGCTCCTCGACGGCGAGCACGACTGCCCGAACCTGGTGATCGACGGCTCCCTCGTGTACGGCGAGCCGACCGACGACGGCTTCACCTTCGCCTGGGAGGGCCGCGACGACGACGGCCGGCAGCTCGACCTCGAGGGAGACTACCGGTCGACCTACAACGACACGCTCAGCACGAGCTGGGAGATCCGCTTCACGGAGACCGACGAGCGCGGCATCTACGACGTCGACCTGTCCGAGACGCTGGTCAGCGAGGAGCGCGGCTCGTTCACCGACCAGGTGCCCGAGGGCACGAAGCTCAGCTTCCCGGTGCCCGATCCGGGCTTCTGGCCGCTCAACTTCCTCGACATCGTCAAGAAGCCCCAGGGGGCGCTCTACGATCCGTTCGAGGACAGCTGCGAGGGCGACACCTGCTCGTTCACCTACAACGAGACGGTCACCCTCGAGGCCCCAGGCATGGCCAAGTTCCTGATCGGCCACGAGCCGGGCGACGAGTTCGAGCCCTTCTACTGGGGCAACTCGGCGGGCGTGAACACGTCCACGTGGTTCCCGCTGTTCTTCAGCTCCTTGCTCTGAGCGGCCTCACGGCCACCAGCTGACGAGCACGAGGTGGCGGCGATCCGCACGCTGCGGGCAGCAGTCGAGCAGCAGCCGCCCCCTCGGGCCCTCGAGCACCACGCGGTCGCGCTTGTCGACCCGGCCTTCCTCCACCCGCGCGAAGCCGTCGCCCTCCGCGGCCTCGACCAGCCGAGCCCAGCCGGCCCGAGCCGCAGCGGCGTCCTCATACACGGCATCGACCGCGACCTGGCCCGACGGGGCCCGGGTGACGTGCCCGGTGGGGGCGGCGATCTCGAGCGGGAAGCGCGCGGGAAGCTCGTCGAGCTCCTCGATGCCCACCAGGGACGCGCAAGCGAGCAGCAGGCCCGCCCACATCAGCTCACCCCCTCGCCGAACACCGCGGCCACGTCCATCCAGTTGTGGTGCGGGGGCACCGCGGGGCGCCGGTGAGCGAGATCGGCCGACGCGAGCAGCTCGTCGCACGGCGTGAGCACGATCGAGCCGGCCTCCGCGCCCACGAGCACCGCGCCCCCACCCTCCGGCGGAGCCGCCACCCAGTCCACCGCCACGTCGGTGAGGCGCGTGGCGAGCAAGCGGTCCGCGGGCGCCGGGCGCCCCCCCTGCTGCAAGTGGCCGAGCACGCACACCCGCGTGTCGAAGCGGCCACCTGCCTCGGCGGCGAAGATCCGAGCCAGGTCGTTGGCCGAGTACGTGCTCGACGCCCCGTCGGCGACCAGCACGATGGCCACCGACCGGCCCCGATCGTAGGCCTCCACGAGGCTGGCCACGTCGTTGCGCAGCCGGTCGAGCGAGACCCCGGACTCGTGGGTGTAGACGAGCTCAGCGCCGCTGCCGAGCCCCGCGACCACCGCGAGGTAGCCGCACCTGCGGCCCATGACCTCGACCACGAACACCCGGTCGCGCGACCCGATCGCGGACTCCTTGAGCTGCTGCACGGCCTGCGTGATCACGTTGAGCGCGGTGTCGGTGCCGACCGACGGATCGCTGCCGGGGACGTTGTTGGAGATGGTGGCGGGCACGACCGCCACGGGGATGCCCTGCCGGCCGAGCGCCGCCGCGGCCTGCAGCGTCTCGAAGCCGCCGACGAGCACGACGCCCTCGAGCTGGTGGGCGGCCAGGGCCGCGGCGACCTCGGCGGGATCCTCGTGGCCCCCGCGCCGCGTGCCGATCACCGTGGACCCCTGGGAGACGATCCCGCTCACGTCGACCCAGGAGGCGGGCGCCACGTCGCCCGCGAGGAGCCCCCGGAAGCCCTCCTGAGCGAGCCAGGGGGCGTGGCCGCGGTACTCCGCCAGGCGCACGAACGCGCGCGTGGCGGCGTTCATGCCCGGCGCGGGGGCCCCCGCGTGGACCATCAGCAGGCGCTTCCGAGGCGCGGAGCCCACGTCGGGCGGCGTCTGCGTGAGCTCGGGCTGCAGGCGCCACAGCGCCTCGAACTCGGGCCCCCGGTCGGCCACCGCCTGCGTGTAGCGCCCCTCCGCGACCGCCTTGGAGAGGGCCTGGGTGCGGGCGAGCGCCTCGTCGAGCGGGCGAGGGAACACCCGGTCACCGTCGGTCGACATCACCACCGGGGGGTCGTCGGGCCCCATGCGGAGCAGAGCCTCCGCTCCGCGCGCGCCGAGGATGGTGGACATCACCCGGTCGTAGGCCGAGGGGGAGCCGCCCCGCTGCACGTGCCCGAGCACGGTGACCCGCGTCTCGATCTGGAGCTCCTCCTCGAGGCAGGCCCGCACCTCTGCGGACGTGATGGGGGCCCCGGACCGGTCGCGCGCCCCCTCCGACACGATCACGATCGACTTGCGCTTTCCCTGCTCGCGGGCCGCCCGCACGCTGGCCAGGACCTCGGACCGCCAGTCCTCGGGGGGCGACTCGGGCAGGAGCACGTAGTCGGCGCCCGTGCACACCGCTCCCGCGAGCGCGAGGAAGCCGCAGTGACGACCCATCACCTCGACCACGAAGGAGCGCTGGTGGCTCCGCGCGGTCGACGTGAGCGCGTCGACCGCGTCGACGATGCGGTGCAGCGCGCTGTCGCACCCGATGGTGCGGTCGGTGCCCCACAGGTCGTTGTCGATCGAGCCGACCATGCCGACGACCCGCAGCGACGGGTGCTCAGCGGCGACCTCGGGCGCCACCTCCCCCGCCTCGACCAACGCGGAGACGTGGTCGGCCCACTCCTCCCGCAGCACCGCAGCG
>CAYMSU010000180.1:0-11405 GCA_964393165.1 uncultured Enterobacteriaceae bacterium | reverse complement strand
AAAGGAGGCAGGATGTCCATCGCCTGGGCCGCGGCGCGCTCGTCGACCGCGTCGCGCGCGAGGGGCGTGAGGCGGAGGAGCTCCTCGCCCTCGGTGGACGTGACGAAGGCCACGACCTCGGGCACGTGGGCGATCCCTGCGCCGAACACCGTGTAGGCCCCCGCCATCTCGAGGGGGCTGGCGGGGAACGAGCCGAGCGCCGCGCTCGGCAGCGCCGTGGCCTCGGACAGGCCCACCGACTGGTAGAACCGCCGGAGCCGGACCATCCCCACCGAGCGGGCGAGGTGCACCGCCGGCACGTTCCGACTTGCCTCGATCGCGCGGCGCAGCGTGACCTCGCCCTCGTACTTGCCGTCGTAGTTCTTCGGGATCCACTCGGTGCCGCCGTCGAGGATCGTGAGCGGCTCGTCGGCCAGCCGGGTGGCCGGCGTGACCGCCTGGTCCGACAAGGCCTTCACGAGCGTGAGCGGCTTGATCGTGGACCCCACCTGGCGGCTCGCGTCGGTCGCCCGGTTGAACGGGCTCCGCGCGTAGTTGCGGCCGCCCACCATCGCCACCACGGTGCCGTCGGTGACCCTCGCCGCCACGAGCCCGACCTGGGCCCCCGCGGCCTTCGGGTAGTCCTCGTCGAGCTGGGCCATCCCGCGGGCCACCGCCGCCTCCGCGGCGAGCTGCCACAGCGGCTGGATGGTGGTGTGGATGTGCACCCCGCGCGCCACCACGCCGTCACCGAGCTCCTCCTCGACCCGGTCGATCGCCGCGTCGACCGCGTAGGGGGCGCGGCGGAGGCGGCTCGGCTCGAGGCCCGACAGCCGCAGCGGCGCCTCGGAGGCCTTGGCGAGCTGGGCTGCGTCGATCTCTCCCTCCTCGTGCATCCGCTTCAGCACGAGGTTCCGGCGCTCGATCGCCACCCGGGGGTGCCGCACTGGCGAGAACGCATTGGGCGCGGGGATCACGCCCACGATGGTCGCGGCCTCGTGCAGCTCGAGGCGCGCCGCGGACTTGGCGAACCAGGCCGACGCCGCCTGCTCGATGCCGTGCAGGGGGAGCCCGGCCATCTGCCCGAGGTAGATCTCGCTCAGGTAGAGCTCGAGCAGCTCGTCCTTCGTGAGCTGCGACTCGAGCGCAGACGCGAAGAAGAGCTCCCGGATCTTCCGGCGGATGGTGCGCACGCGCGACAGGAACAGGTTCTTCGCGAGCTGCTGGGTGAGCGTGGAGCCCCCCTGCTTGTCGGCGGAGGTGGCGTTGCTGAACAGCGCACGGAGGATGCCCCACAGGTCGACGCCCCGGTGCGACCGGAAGCGCGCGTCTTCCATGGACAGCAGCGCGGGCTCGACCCAGCGGGACACCTCATCGAGGGAGACGGGCGTGCGCACCGCGTCCTCGCCGAGGTGTGCGAGCACCGTGGGCGGGAGGACTGCTCCGCCTCGGCGCGAGACCTCGACGATCACCCCGTCGTCGGCGCGCAACCGGGTGCGTCCCTCGTGCACGCGCACGCCGGGCTGTGGCTCGGCGAGCGCGGTCCAGATGTCGAAGGTGCCGCCCTCGCGGGCGAACAACCCCACGCCCTCCCCGGTGGCCTCCTGGGAGTCCAGCAGGTGCTCCACCCGCTCGAACCCGGCTGCCAGCAGATCCGCCTCGAACGCGTCGGGGTCGAGGGGGAGACCCTCGCGCACCATCATGGGGGCCGACCACACCGTACTCGCGGCGAGCTCGGGGGGCGCCGCCAGGTAGGCGGAGACGTCTCGCTGCGCGCGGAACCAGGCCACCCCTGCGGTGATCATCAGCCCGAACGCGACGGCGGCCACCCAGGTGGCCACCTCGGCCGCGATCGCGCCCGCGGACTCGCGCTGCGGCGGCCGCCGCCTCGCGCGCGTGCGGTTGGTCGAGCGACGACGGGGGGACCGCGAGGGCGAGGAGGCGCGTCGCGACGAGGTCCGCGACTTCACGACCACGGGCTTGGAGGCACCCGGACCCTGCTTGCGCTTGCGCGGCTTCGACGGCCCGGGGGGCTTCCTTCGCTTCGTCATGAGCGGCTCTTTATGGTTGAGCGGGTATCCGGGCTACGCAGCGGGGTCCGCCGGCATGTCACACCTGGGGGGCTCGGAGAACTATGACGCACAGGGAGGAACCCATGGACGTGATCTCGGTCGACATTGCGATCGTCGGTGCAGGCACGGCAGGTTTGAACGCGCGTAGGGAGGCCGAGCGGGCAAACAAGTCGTGGGTGCTCATCGAAGCCGGGCCCTACGGCACCACCTGCGCCCGCGTCGGCTGCATGCCGAGCAAGCTGCTGATCGCCGCGGCGGAGGCCGCGCACCACGTGCGCGGAGCGGGGCGGTTCGGTGTGCAGGCAGAAGGCCTGCGCGTCGACGGCGAGGCCGTGATGGAGCGGGTGCGCCGCGAGCGGGACCGGTTCGCCGGCTTCGTGGTGGAGAGCACCGAGGCGCTGCCCGAGGAGCGGCGGCTGCACGGGCGGGCGCGGTTCGTCGGTCCCACCACGCTCGAGGTCGACGATCACACGCGGGTCGAGGCTTCAGCCGTGGTCCTCGCCACGGGCAGCGCGCCCTGGGTGCCCCCACCCTTCGACCAGCTCCCCCGCGGCAAGGTGATCGTCAACGACGACGTGTTCGAGTGGGAGGATCTCCCTCGCAGCGTGGCCGTGGTCGGGACCGGGATCATCGGGCTCGAGCTCGGGCAGGCGCTCCACCGGCTCGGCGTCGAGACCACCTTCTTCAACCCGTTCGAGGTCCTCGGGCCGTTCACCGATCCCGAGGTCTCGCGGGTCGCGCGGGAGGTCCTCGACGAAGAGCTCGACCTGCAGATCGGGATCGCCGACGTGAACGTCGAGGACGTCGAGGGCGGCGTCTGCGTGCGGTGGACGACGAAGGACGGGCAGACCCGCGAGGCCAACTTCGAGGTGGTGCTCGCCGCGGCGGGCCGGCGCCCCACGCTGCCCGATCTCGGACCCACGGGTCTCGAGGTCGACGCCCGGGGCCGGCCACTGGCCTGGGATGCGTGCTCCACCCAGCTCGGGGACCTGCCCGTCTTCCTCGCGGGCGACGCATCGGGGCACCGGCCCCTGCTCCACGAGGCGAGTGACGAGGGGCGAATCGCGGGCGCCAATGCGGTGGCCTACCCCGAGGTCTCGCGGCACGTGCGGCGGACGCCGCTGGCGATCGCGTTCACCGACCCCCAGATGGCGCTCGCCGGGCTGCGCTACGACGAGATCGGAGACGACGGGGTGGTGGCCGAGGTGTCGTTCGATGACCAGGGCCGCTCCCGGGTCATGGGGATGAACCGCGGGCTCCTGCGGGTGTATGGCGATCGTCGCACCTGCCGACTGGTGGGCGCCGAGATCTTCGGCCCACGCGCGGAGCACCTGGCGCACCTGCTGGCCTGGGCCGTGCAGCGAGGGGAGACGGTGTTCCAGCTGCTGGAGATGCCGTTCTACCACCCGGTGATCGAGGAGGGCCTGCGCACCGCGCTGCGCAACCTGGCGCGGGAGCTCCGGGTCATCGGCATGTGCCGGTCGGAGGACCTGGCCGACGCTCCCGGGGACTAGTCGCGCAGATAGAAGGGCGAGGGAGGCCTCTTGCGCGTGGACCGCAACCCGGCGATCGATGCGTTCTGGTCCTGGTGGTCCGGGGCCCGCCCGCGAGTCGAGGCGTGGGCGGCCTCCTCGGGGTCCGACGATCGGGTGGCCGACGAGCTGACCGCGCACGTCAAGGCCATCCACCCCCAGCTGGCGTGGGAGGTCGGCGAGGGCCGGCGCGCCGCCCACGCGCTCACGCTGTCGGCCGAAGGCGACCCCGGGCTGCGGGTGCTGGCGGAGTCCTGGCGCCTGCGCGGCCCCGGCGACGACGAGGCCTTCGAGTACCACGCCTCCCGGCAGCCGTTCGGCGGGGATCTCGACGCGCTGACGCTCACGGCCGCCGGCCAACGCGTCTCCCTGCGGGAGCTCCGCGTGGCGGTCGAGGTCGACGAGGAGCGACGGGCGGTCGACGTGGTCCTTCATCATCCGGTGTTCGCGTCGCTCGCGGGGTCGGAGCACCGGGTGGTGATGTTCGTGCTACTCGACACGCTGGTGGGCGAGGACGCGGTGGAGTCCTGGCTCGGCGTGCTGGAGGCGTCCGAGGAGCCCGCGCCCCCCGAGGCGATGCCCGGGTCGGCGTTTCGCGCGGTGGTGCAGGAGCTTCCGCAGCGGTGGGCGGAGCCGATGTCGCTGATCGGCCAGTTCACAGACGACGACGGCCGGCGCTACGTGGCGATGTGGGACGTGCCCCGGCGGCGGTGGTCGCACCCGCTGCACGACACCATCGCGAAGATCCGGCTGAGCTACGGCGGCCGCGCCGACGGGCTGCCCGAGCAGGAGGCGCTGGTGCGGATCCAGGCGTGGGAGGATGCGCTCCACGAGGCGCTCGGGTCCACCGGCGTGTACCTGGCGACGGTCACGGGAGGCGGCGTTCGCGACGTGTTCTACGCGCTCCGTGGCGATCTCGGTCCGGCGCGAGAGGAGCTCGACGCGGCGGTGCGGGCCTTCGGCGAGCAGGCGTCGCTCGAGGTCGTCTACGATCCGGGATGGCGGACCGTTCCGAAGTTCTGATCCGGCGCCCGAGGTGTCCTCCTCCGCGCGCTCTTCGGCGCGCTCACCGGGCCCCGCGCAACGCCTCCCCGCGCGGGGGCTCAGGGAAAGAACACGTCGAAGAAGAAGGTCTCGCAGTCGGTCTCCGACGGCAGCCCGGTCACGCCGTCGAACTGGCACCCGTCGTTGGGGATGTCGTAGGCCTCGAGGTTGGCCTCGTAGATCTCCCGAACCGCCTCCTCGGAAAGGGGCGTGACCTTTCGCTCCACGAAGAAGCTGAGCGACGAGGGAATGCTGGTGCCCGGGACGAGCGTGAGCGCGTTGCGGATCCGGACGCCGTCGGGGAGGACGGTGGTCTGCTGGGTCTGGAACGGCAGGCCATCGAGCGTGACCTGGTAGTTGACCACGTCGTCTCCCTCCACGGTCGTGCGCGTGTCGAAGACCGTCGTGCCGAACTCCGAGTCGACCACGAAGGGGCCCGCGAGGCTGCCGTCACAGCCCGCGATGGTCTGGGTGGCCTCGAAGATGCGACCATTCCCGGTGACCCCGCACGTCCCGCCCTCTCCGGCGACCGGATCCCCGTTGGCCTTGCAGAAAGCCTCGCTCGCGGGCGGGTAGAAGAAGATGTTGCGCTGGATCAGCTGGTCTCCCTTCAGCTGGATGCACAGCAGGCCTTTGTAGTCCCCGAAGTCGTATGGCCAGTTCACGGACGGCCCCTGCTTCTCGCGCGTGGCGCCGTCGTACAGGGTGAGGTCCCCATCCCAGCAGGCGAGCTTGTCGGGACCGACCTCCCGCTGCCAAGCCACGAAGTCGCGGACGAGGTCGTCGGCATCTGGGTTCACGCAGATGGACGGCTTGCGGGTGAACACGGTCCCGCCACGGGGCCCGGGGAGGGCCCGGTAGGTGTTCTCGTCGTTCGCGTCGGCGGGGGCGGCGATGGTCAGGGCGAGGGCGACTGCGTGGGCGATCATGCAGGCTCCGGTAGGTAGGGACGAGCACCGCATCGTGCCCGTGCGCGAACCCTACCGAGGGGACGGCTGGCGGAGGGTCGGTACCCGGACTCGGAGACTTCCGCCTCCGGTTCGGTCTCGGTGGGGACCCGCCCCACCAGGGGATCGCGAGGTCCCCGAAGCGTCGAAGTCGCGGCTCGAGACCGGCTCAGGCGCTCCACTGCTCGAGGTGGACCGCCGCCGGGGAGGGGACTACACGCTTGCGCCGCGGCTCCGGGCCAGGACGCCCTCGGGCGAGAACGCCACCCACTCCCCCTCCGGCAGCGCACGAAGCACGCGCTTGTCGTGGCCGTACATGTCACGCTCCAGGATCGCCGCTCCCCGCGCGGGCTGCACGATGTCGCCCGACTCGGGGTCCACCCACGCGTAGGGCAGCAGCCCCGAGACCTCGCTCACCACCTCACAGGAGAGCATGTCGACGTAGACCACCGTGGCGGTGTCAGGCTGACCGTCGACGCCCGGGACCTGGAACCGGATTGCCGCGTGGCCCCCACGCAGCCCCCACAGCCGGTCGACGTCCACCGAGAGCCGGAGGATCTCCCGCGGCTGGGCCGCTCCGCCCACCTTCGCCGACCGGGTGAGGTCGTAGGCCAGCAGCGTGCCCGAGGCGGTGAGCGCGAGCAGCTCGGGGCGCCGGTTCACGAAAGACAGCAGCCGCACCGGCGCGTCGTCGGCAGGGGGTGACGGCTTGTCCATCGCCTCCTCCCCGTTTCGCGCGTCGAGGACCCGGATCTGGCCCCGCGGCGTGACCACGCCGAGCCACGAGCCCGACCCCGACAGCGCGAACGTCTGCACCCAGGGAAGCTCGTAGACGCTGCTCTGACCGAGGTCGAACCACTTCAGGCCCACGGGCCCGACCATGCAGGCCACGATCGAGCCGCCCACCTCCATCTTGGGGGTGTCGACGGTCGCTGGCCCCGCGTCGAACAGGTGCTCGCCCGTCTTCGCGTCGTAGACCTGGACCCCCGCGCCCTCCTCCGGCAAGGCCATCAGCAGCTGCGCGTCGCGGTCGATCTTGACCTCCACGAACCGCTGGTCGACGGCGAAGGTCGCCACCTGGGCGGTGTCCTCCCACACCGCGAGCCGCCGACCATGGGCCGCGATGCGCGTCTTGCCGAACCGGGTGCAGCAGACGACGGCCTCGAGCGAGGGCAGGCCCCCCGGCCGGTGCATGCGGCCATCCACGCCGGCCACTGCGACCCCGCGCTCGTCCCACACCGCGGCCCCCGTGGGCTGCCCTGCCCCGTGCTTGTCGGAGCCCTCGGGCAGGAGCTGCGGGAGGCTGAACGTGTGCACCGAGCGGCCGGTGACCGCGGCGATGGCGTCGCCCCGTGGAGACACGACGACCGTGAGCATGCCCGACGAGCCCCGGGCCGCGAAGGACGTCCGGATCTGGCCGTCGGGGAACCCGATCAGGGTGAGCCCCTCCTGCCCCATGGCGATGATGTGCCGCCCATCGGGCGTGAACCGCGCGACCTTCGTGCCCCCGGGCACCGGGTCCATCACGATCGACTCCTGCGTCGCGACCCGGAGCAGCCGGGGCTGCGCCTCGACGTCGACGAGCAGCAGGAGCTCGCCCGTGGCGTCGAACTCGATGGTCTGGCCCCCGAACCCCGAGAAGTTGGCCAGCCGATCCCAGCGCTGGAGATCGTAGACGCGCACCAGCCGATCCGCCGAGACGGTGGCCAGGATCGTGCCGGAGGGGTGAAACGCGAGGGCGCGCACGGCTCTCGCGGGCCCCTCCGTGCCCTCCTTGAGATCCTCGAAGACGCAGCTGCCGTCCCAGGTCTTGTAGACCCCCACGGTGCCCGCATCGTCGCCCACGGCCACGAGCGCGCCTCCCGCCGACACCGCGACGGCGTGCACGGGCGCCCCCATCTCGAACAGGATCGAGGGGTAGGCCTCGCCGGGCCGGGTGATCGCGATCGCACCGACCTCGTCGGCCGTGACGAGGGCGCCCGACCCCTGGTCGAGCGCGGCGGCCGTGATCGGCGCCGCGTGAGGCGACGCGCAGTAGCGATCGATCAGGTTGTGCTGCACCGAGAGAGGTCTCCGTCCGTCGCGCCGGAGTTCGAGGTGGATGGTAGCAGAGGTCCGCTCACCGACTCGCTGGGTCCTGGCTCGATGGGACGCGTTACTCGGGCGCGATGATCGTCGGTGTGGACATCGGGGGCAGTGGGGTGCGCGCGGCCAGCGTGCACGGTGGAGCGGTCCGTGGCCCTGTCTTGCGCGTCCCGTTGCGCGACCGGGAGGTAATCACCGTCATCGACGCCGTCGACCAGGTCGTGCGCCGGCTCGAAGGCTTCGACGCGAGCCGCCCGGAGGCGCGGGTGGGGGTCGGCGTGCCGGGCTTCGTGCGCGAGGGGTCGGTGCTCGCCTCGCCGAACTTCCCGTCTTGGCACGACGTCGCCCTGAAGCGACTGCTCCGCGAGCGCCTCGGGGTCCCGGTGGCCGTAGAGAACGATGCGAATGCCGCCACGCTGGGGGTGAGCGCCCGCTTCGAGGACTGCGATCTCGTGCTGCTCACGCTCGGCACCGGGGTAGGCGGGGGCGTGATCAGCGAGGGCAGGCTGCTCCGCGGTCGCGCGGGCACCGCCGCGGAGCTCGGGCACCTCCACGTCGGCGGCGATCGGGAGTGCAACTGCGGGGGGCAGGGGTGCCTCGAGCAGTGGTGCTCGACCACCGGCCTGCGGCGCAGCGCGCGCGAGGTCGGCCGGCCCGCCCCCGACGGTGAGGCCATCGTGGCCGCCGCGCGCGCCCGAGAGCCGTGGGCCCGCGAGATCACCACCGAGGCGGGGCGCCGGCTGGGCATCGCGCTCACGAGCCTCGTGAACCTCTTCGCGCCGCAGGTGATCGCGCTCGCCGGAGGGCTCTCCCAGGCCCCCGACCTCCTCGCGGGCCCCGCCGAGGCCTGGCTCGACGCCCACGCCATCCCCGCCAATCGCGGCCTCGTCACCCTGCACTGGATCGGTCCGGCCGACGAGCTCGCGATCCTCGGCAGCGCGCGAGCCGCCGAGGGGCGTGCATGAGCACGCGCCTGGCGGTTCTCTGGCACCTGCACCAGCCCGACTACCGAGATCCGACCAGCGGCCGCCCGGTGATGCCGTGGGCAAGGCTGCACGCGCTTCGGGGCTACCGCGACCTGCTCGTCGAGCTCGTCGAGGGCGACGTGCCGATGACCGTGAACCTCGTGCCGTCCCTGTGGGACCAGCTCCTGTACTACGCCGAGGGCGGCGACGACCGTCACCTGGAGCTCACGCGCAAGCCCGCCTCCGAGCTCTCCGAGAAGGAGGCGGCGGAGGTGGTCGCGAGCCTTCCCGGCGGGCATCACGCGATGACCGAGGCGCTGCCTGCCTACGCCAGGCTCCGTCGCCGGCTGTCGGCGGGGCCCCCGTACCGGGTCCCCGAGCTGCGCGACCTGCAGGTCTGGGCCACGCTGGCGTGGGCCGGGGCCACCGCCCGCCGGGACTACCCCGAGCTCGAGGCGCTGGCCCAGCGCCCCGGCGGCTTCAGTGAGGCCGACAAGGAGGTCCTGCTCTGCTGCCACGATGCGGTGCTGAGGGACCTGCCGCGTCGGCTGCAGGCGCTGGTCGACGCGCCGGGCCCCGCGCTGGCCACGTCGCCCTACTTCCACCCGATCCTGCCGCTGCTCGTCGATGTCCGCCACGCGCTGCGCGCGCTCCCCGAGCTTCCCCTCGACGTGCGGTTCGCGTGGCCCGAGGATGCGCTGCGGCAGCTGACCGAGGCCCGGGAGCGGGTCGAGGCGTTGACCGGCCGCGCGCCCGACGGGCTGTGGCCCTCCGAGGGCTCGGTGTCCCCGGAGGTCGTGGCCCTGGCCGGGGAGGCGGGCTTTCGCTGGCTCGTGTCGGATCGCGGGGTCCTCCGCCGGTCCGACGTCGTGCCGCGCAGCGGGGGGCGCGGCGCATGGGAGCTCGGCCACGGCGTCGTGGGATTCTTCCGCGACACGGATCTGTCCGACCGGATCGGCTTCCGCTACGCCTTGCGGGATCCCCGCGAGGCGGTCGCCGACTTCGTCGCCGGTGTCCAGAAGGCGGGCCCGGGGGTCGTCACGGTCGCGCTCGACGGCGAGAACCCATGGGAGAGCTACCCGGACGCGGGGGGACGGTTCCGGCGCGCGCTCTACGCGGCCGTCACCGGGCGCCGCGCCCAGGTGCGGGCCATCACCCTCGACGCCGCTGCCCGGTTCCCCGCGGTGGGGCAGGTGCGCCAGCTGCACACGGGGTCGTGGATCGGCGCGGACTTCCGGATCTGGATCGGCCACCCCGACGACCGCGCCGCCTGGAGGGTCCTCGCCGAGGCCCGGGAGGCTGCCGAGGCGGCCGCGCCCGCGCAGCGAGAGGCCGCGATGCCCCACTTGCTGGCGGCGGAGGGCTCGGACTGGACCTGGTGGTACGGCGACGACTTCCACACCGACTGGCAGGGGTCCTTCGACGCGCTGTTCCGGGCGCATCTCCGTGCGGCGTGGGAGGCGCTCGGCCAGACGCCTCCCGCCTCGCTGGACCGGCCGGTGGGGGCGCTCGGAGCGCCCCGCCACGACGAGCCGACCGGGTTCCTGCCGCTCACGTGGGCGAGCGCGGGGGCCTGGCTGCCCTGGCAGTCCGCAGGGACCCTCCGGGGATGGGGAGGATCGATGGCCGCGGGATCCGCCGTGCTCGCCGTCCGCTACGGATGGTCCATCGAGGGAGATCTGTGGCTCCGGGCGGAGGTCCGCGGCGAGGACTGGGCGATTCGCCGCCCCACGCCCGCGGAGGCGCCGAGCGAGTCCCGCCTCGTCGACGGGCACCTCGTAGTGCGGATTCCGGCCGCGGAGGAGGTGGCGATCCAGCTGGTGGGACCCGAAGGGCAGGCGTGGCCGCCCGAGCCGGCCCCGCTGTCGCCCCCCGCCGAGCCCGTACTCGCCTGGTGGATGGTCTGATGCCCTTCTCTCTCCGCACCACGGTGCGCTTCTCCCAAGTCGATGCCGCCGGCATCCTCTACTTCAGCCGAGCGCTCGAGCTGTGCCACGAGGCCTTCGAGGCCTTCCTCGCGGATCGCGGGATGCCGCTGTCCCCGCAGCAGTTCCTCGGGGGAGGGGTGCTCTTGCCGATCGTGCACGCGGAGGTCGACTTCTCGGCGCCGATGCGGCTCGGCGACGAGGTCGAGGTCCAGGTCTCGGTCGGCAAGCAGGGCACCTCGTCGATCACCTTCTCGTTTCGCTTGCTCGGGCACGACGGCGCGCTCCGGGCGACCGCTCACCACGTGCACGTCGCCACCGATCCGGCGACCTTCGCGGCGGTCCCGCTTCCCGAGGCCGTGCGCGCGCTGGGGGCCCCGTGAGAGGAAGATTCTGCCTGGTGCTGCACGGGCACCTGCCCTGGGTGCTCCATCACGCGCGCTGGCCGCACGGCGAGGACTGGCTGTTCGAGGCCGCGTCGGAGACGTGGCTGCCCCTGCTCGAGGTGCTGGACCGGTGTCGGGAGGAGGGCCTGCGCCCCGCCTGGACGGTCGGGGTCACCCCGGTGCTGCTCGAGCAGCTGGCGTCCCCGCGCTTCCGGGAGGGCCTGCCGCGCTGGCTGGCCGGTCAGGAGCAGCGGGCCCGCGACGACGACCGGGCGTTCACCCAGGCGGGGCAGGGCCACCTCGCGTACCTCGCCACCCGGTGGCGGGAGCGCTTCGCGAGGCTCGCCGCGCGCTTCGAGGTCGCCGGCCGCGACATCGCCGGCGCGCTCGCGAGCGCCGAGCAAGACGGCCTCATCGAGCTGCTCACGTCGAACGCGACCCACGCCTACCACGCGCTGATGCTCCACGAT
>CAYMSU010000179.1:0-11415 GCA_964393165.1 uncultured Enterobacteriaceae bacterium | reverse complement strand
ACCGTCACCGAGCTGCGGTGAGCGCCGGGAGCTAGCGCCGGACCTCGAGCTGGACGGTGACCTGGGCGCCCCGCGCCCGGGCGGTGACGTAGCTCATGCCCGGGGCCTTGCCGTGGGCCCGGCCCGCATCGACCTCGACGACCGCAGGATCCGAGGACTCCCAGAGCACGCGGGACACGGGCAGCGGATGGCCCTCACGGCGGGCCTCCAGCTGCAGCTGGACGACCTCGCCGACCTTGAGGTGGGCCGGCGCGTCGACGAGCTGTAGGTGCGTGGCGAGCTCGACCTCGACCACGACCTCGACCTCCTGGTCCTCCCACTGGCAGGCGAGCTGGGCCGTGCCGGCGGCATCGGCCACGAGCTGGTTCCCGTCGAAGTGGGCGACACCGGGGGGCTTCGCTTCGCACAGCAGGCCGTGCGGCTGCGCCCCGTCGGCCAGCATGATCCGGGCGCCGTCGACCGGGCCCAGCCGGTCCACCCGCACGGGACTGTCGGCCAGGAAGACGAGCTCGGGCGCGCCGGGCGCGTGACATCCCAGGAGCGCGGCCCACAGGCTGGTGGACATCAAGGGCAGGATCGCCTCCGTGGCGCCCCCATAACCACCGGCCTTGGGTCGACCGCCCCCCTACACACTTCGAGACGGCCGCTTCAGGGCCTCCAGAGTGGAGGGCCTGTAGACTGGAGCGCCTCCTACAGGGTGCGCTTGGGGTTCGTGAGCTTCTCGAGCGCCTCGGCGGCGCGCCGCACGTCGGGGTGGCCCTCCGGGCCCATTGCGGCCTGGCGCAGCACGCGGGCGGCTTCGTCGTTGCGGCCGGCGACCCGCAGCAGGGTGCCCAGGTTGTAGAGCGCAGCCGGGTCCTCCGGTCGCCGGTCGAGGGCCTCCCGGTACTTCTCCTCGGCGGTCTCGAGCTCGCCCTCGAGATAGGCGGCCAGGCCCTGCTGCACGAGCTCGTCGGCCTCGTGGATGAACTCCACGTCCAGGATCGCCTTCGTGCCCAGGTTGGCGAGCAGCGCCGGCAGCGGTGTGAGGAGCCAGAAGGCCACTCCCTCGGCGGCCAGGAACACCGCGAGCGGGATGTCCGGTCCGATGGCCGAGCCCCGGTACGACAGGCGCACCCTCGTGTACCGCGTGGCCACCACGGTGTCCTCGACCCGGTTGCGGATGCTCCGGATCGTGTCCTCGATCGACTCGGGATCGATCTCGATGCGGAAGCCCCCGAACGGCCCCGTGCCCTTGGTCGACGTGTCCGCCTCGGGTTTGTCTTCTTCGCTCACGGGCTCTCCTGTCCTCGGGAATCGGTGCGGGGGTCGTGGTGGCTCGGCGACGCGCGAAGGGCGTCGTTGAACCACCCGGTCAGCTGGTCCACCCCCGTCTTCGCGGGCGACAGGAGCTCGGCGCAGCGACGCGGGGCCGACCGCGCGGCGGCGGGGTCGACGCAGGCGTACTGCTCCTGGGTGAGCTCGAGGGCGAGGCAGCGCCGCACGTACTCGAGCCGATCGGGCCAGTGCGCGGGCGGCGGACGCCGACGACGCTCGAACATGCCGGCCACGAGCGCCTTCGCCGAGGCGTAGGCATCGGCGCAGAGCTGGCCTTCCGGGGTCTGCAGGGGATCGACGGCCTCGGGCGGCCCGCACGCCGCCAGGATCGCCATGAGCGTGACGCCCAATCGTCCTCCTCGTCCCTGACCCGCTTAAGTGCAGGACTCGACGGTGGCCAGCTGGAGACGACGTGACCTGGAGGGTACGCACCACGTCCAAGCCCGCGGGGATCCCCGTGTTCCCCCCGCACGCGGATCCCGGCGGAGACTGCCTGCAGCGGCGACTGCTCGAGGAGGCCCCGTGGCGCGCCGACATCGGCTGGCCGGACGGCTTCGGGGCAGGGCTCGCCCACCGGCTCGACGTCTCCACGTCGGGAGCGGTCGCGGTGGCCGACGACCTGGCCGAGCTCGAGCGCCTGCGTGAGGCGTTCCGCGCCAAGGTGCTCGTCAAGGAGTACCGGTTCCTGGCGGCCCGCGACGTCCCGTGGGACGAGCACCGCTGCGACCGACCGCTCGCCCACGATCGGCGGCACCGCGGCCGGATGGTCGTGCAGCGCTCGCCGGGCACCCCGCACCGCGGACGCTGGTACGCCGCCGAGACCCGGTTCACGAGGGTGGCGGGGCGCCTGTGGCGGGCGACCATGCGGACCGGGGTCACGCACCAGATCCGCCTGCATGCTGCCTTCTTGGGCATTCCCCTCCTGGGCGACCGTCGGTACGGGGGTGGGGCCACTCCCGCCGAGGCGCCCGCAGGGGTGGCCTTCTTCCTGCACCACGTGGGCTTCACGGGGCCGGGATTGCGCACGGCAGAGGTGGCCATGCCGTCATGGGGACAGGCGTGGCGCCCGACCGACGGATAGGGCATGGAGGCGCAGCAGCGCAGGAGTCGAGATGACCACGTGGGCGGATCTGCAGGGCCACATGAGGGCCAAGTACCGGCTGCAGGAGGACCAGCCGGACATGATGAGCATGGTCTGGGCGTACGACGACGGGCGCATGCAGAAGATCATCTGCCGGCGGTACAAGGCCGCGGACCGGGAGATGGTCGAGTTCAAGTCTCCCTTCGCCCGCGTCGGTCAGGTCGAGCCCGAGACGCTCCTGCGCGACAACGCGAAGCTGCCGCTCGCCACGGTCGCCTTGTCGGGCGACGTCTACCTCGTCATCTACAACGTGCTGCTCGAGAACATGGTGATCGAGGACTTCGACTTCCTGCTCGCGCGCGTCGCCGCCGTGGCCGACACGCTCGAGGAGCGCTACGTCCGCGCCGACACGTTCTGAGCAGGGACGGGCCCGGGGGCCAGAAAGTGGCCGGGCAACCCTCTACACTGTAGGCGTGTGCGACGTCCGCACACCGCGGTGAAGAGGCGCCTACCATGATGAAGGCCGAATACATCTGGGTCGACGGGACCCAGCCGACCAAGACGCTCCGCTCCAAGACGCGGGTCCTGCCCAACGGCACCACCGATCTGCCGCAGTGGAGCTTCGACGGCTCGTCGACCCACCAGGCAGAGGGCCACGCCTCGGACTGCCTGCTCGAGCCGGTGTTCGTCTGCTCCGACCCGCTGCGCGGCCCCGAAGACAAGCTGGTCCTGTGCGAGGTCCTGCTGATCGACGGCACGCCTCACGTCACCAACACCCGGTCCAGGCTGCGCGAGGTGGTCGATCGCTTCCGTGAGCACGACCCGTGGTTCGGGATCGAGCAGGAGTACACGATGTGGAAGGGCGGTCGCCCGCTCGGCTGGCCCGAGGGCGGCTATCCGGCGCCGCAGGGGCCGTTCTACTGCGGCGTGGGGGCCGACGAGGTGTTCGGCCGAGACATGGCTGAAGACCATCTCGATGCCTGCCTCGAGGCCGGGCTGAAGATCTACGGCACGAATGCCGAGGTCATGCCGGGCCAGTGGGAGGTTCAGGTCGGCACCGCGGGGCCCCTCGAGGTGGCGGATCACCTGCACGTGGCGCGGTACCTGCTCTACCGTGTCGGTGAGGCCTACGACATCTCCGTCACGCTCCATCCGAAGCCCGTGCGCGGGGACTGGAACGGTGCCGGCGCCCACACCAACTTCTCGACGAGAGCGATGCGCGAGGAGGACGGGATCGACGTGATCCACGCCGCGATGGCGAAGCTCGAGGCCCGCCACGCCCTGCACATCGAGAACTATGGCGAGGGCATCGAGCAGCGGCTCACGGGACTGCACGAGACCTGCTCGTACAAGGAGTTCAAGTACGGGGTGTCCGACCGCGGCGCGTCCGTGCGCATTCCTCCGGCCACCGCGGCCAACGGCAGGGGATACTTCGAAGACCGCCGCCCCTGCGCCAACGTGGATCCCTACGTGGTCACCCGCCTGCTCATCGAGACGGTCTGCGGATAGGGGGGCGGTTCCCGCCGGCCCGGAGGATCCGATGCCCTCGCTGTCCCAGCGCGCTGATGTTCTTCGCGAGAGTGCGATTCGCAAGCTCGATCTATCCGTCGCGCGACAGACGGGGGTGCACTTCCACCGCCTGAACATCGGCCAGCCCGACGTGCCCACGCCGCCCGAGCTGCTCCGAGCGATTGCCGAGTTCCAGCCCCGGGTGGTCGCCTACGGGCCCGCGTCGGGCCTGCCCGCCTGTCGCGAGGCCGGCGCGGCGTACCATCGGAGCTGGTGCGACGAGCTGTCGGCGGACCACGTGGCGGTCACCACGGGAGGCTCGGAGGCGCTGCTCTTCGCCTTCACCGCTGTGTGCGACCCGGGTGACGAGATCCTCGTGCTCGAGCCGTACTACACGAACTACAACGGCTTCGCCACGGTCGCGGGGGCGGTCGTCAAGCCCGTGCTCACCCACCTCCGCGATGGGTTCGCGATCCCGTCCGAGGACGTGCTCGACCGAGCGGTCACCGAGCGAACGCGCGCCATCGTGTTCTCCAATCCCGCCAACCCGACCGGCGCCGTCTATGGCGAAGCCGAGATCCAGCGGCTCGTGCGGTGGGCCGCGCGCCACGACCTGTTCGTCATCTCCGACGAGGTGTACCGGCGCATCTGGTTCGAGACGCCGCCGGCGAGCGCCCTGGCGTTCGACGAGGCGAAGGATCGCGTGATCGTGATCGACAGCCTGTCCAAGACGTTCTCGGCCTGCGGCATCCGCCTCGGCTTCCTGATCAGCCGCAATCGGGGGCTCATGGAGAAGGTCGAGCGCCTCGGGCAGGCTCGCCTCGGGCCCCAGCCCCTGGCCCAGCACGTGGGAATCGCCGCGCTCGGGCTCGACGAGGCGTTCTACGAGGGGGTGCGGCACACCTACCGGGAGCGCGTGCAGGTCATGATGGAGGCGCTCGGCACCATCCCGGGGGTGAGCGCGCCCGCGCCGGCCGGCGCCTTCTACACGATGGTGGAGCTGCCGGTGGAAGATGCCGAGCCGTTCGCGCGGTTCCTCGTGGAGGACTTCCGGGAGGGCGGGGAGAGTGTGGTGGTCGCCCCAGGAGGAGGCTTCTACGCGGATCCGGAGGCGGGGCGGTCCCAGATCCGGCTCGCCGCGGTCACCGAGCGCGCCTCGCTCGCCCGGGCGATCGGGCTGCTCGGCGCGGCCTTGGAAGCGTTCACCTGACCGGGCCGTCGCCGTCGATGTCGAAGCGGATGGTCCGCACCTGCTGGGACTCCATGTCCACCAGCAGCACGCCCGCCACGTCGAAGGCGTACAGGTACTCCAGCAGCTGGCGCCGGGTGGCCGGTCGGGTGGGAACCGGCGCGAGAGAGCCGGTTTTGACCTCCGCTATAAACCGGGCGCCGCGCCGGGCGATGGTGGTGGCATGGGCTTCCACCAGCCAGTCAGCGCGCGACTGGACCTCGATCCAGTCGTCGTCGACCTCCATCCACCACGACACCGTGGGTTGCGAGGCCACGATGCGGAATCCGGCCGCCTCGAGCAGGCGCCGCGAGGCCGTCTCTCCCTGCTTTGCCCGCCGCTGCCGGGTGCGCATGCGGCGCTGCAGCCGCCAGCGTGCCCGCCACCACAGCCAGGCGAACACCACGGCCGCGGCCATCGCCAGAATGGCGAAGACGTGCGCAGAGGAAAGGGACCAAGGTGACATTCGACAGTAACGGTGGAACCCGGCGTCAGCGATCCGTTGATGGGGGGCACTTGGACAAGGAAGGACCTGTGGGTAGGGCAGTCGATCTCTACGTCATGGGTGCCGCCATGCGCTCCCTGCGAGGGAGCGTGGTGCGGCACGAGGGCAGCGACCTGTGGGTGGAAGTCGAAGACGGGCGCCTGGAGGCGGGGGAGGCGGTGTGCCTGCAGACCTCGACTAGCGCGCCTTGGCTCTACGGCAAGGTCATCGGCACGGAGACCCTCGGCACCCGGGTGCACATCGACGGCACCCACACCCCCGATCGGCGCGAGTTCTCGCGGGTGTGGGGCCCGCTGCACCTGCGGTACCAGGTGAGCAGCGAGCAGGGCTTCGAGCTCGCATCGCTGCGCTGGCTGCGCAACGCGCAGGGAGTCGGATCCCAGTGGCGGCGGCCGCCCATGTTCATGGACTTCTCGGGCTCGGGCGTGCGCTTCGAGTCCCGTGGCAAGTCCGAGCTGCGCGCGGGAGACTCGCTGCTGATCGGCGTGCGGATCCCGGGCGACGACGTGGAGCACCGGGTCACCGCCAAGGTGGTGCGGCTCCTCGAGCAGGGTACCCAGGTCGCGATCCAGTTCGTCAACTGCTCGGAGGGGGCCGTGTCGGCCCTGGTCGAGTTCGCAGAGCGGATCCAGGAGCAGCTGGTCGAGCTCCTCGGCGAGAGCGACGCGCGCGAGCCCACGCTCACGGACTGAGCCCTCTCGGGTCCCGCCGTGCTAGCCTGACTGGACGTGCGCAGGCAAGCGGAGGGAGAGCAGTCCGATGAGCTCGGTCCGGCAGTTCATGGAGCGGAACTACCTGCACTTCAACGCTGGGGAAGTGCTTCGTGCCGCCCAGGCGTTCGAGGCCCACCTCGCCGCGGGGGGCAAGATGATGGTCACCCTCGCTGGCGCGATGTCCACCGGTCGGCTGGGGCGGATCCTCGCGCGCATGATCCGCGAGGACAAGGTGCATGCCGTCACCTGCACCGGGGCCAACCTCGAGGAGGACCTGATGGTCCTCTTCGCAGCCCAGGAGTACGAGCACGTCGCCCAGTGGCGGGAGCTGCGCGCAGAGGACGAGGCGGCGCTCTACGATCGCGGGATGAACCGAGTGACCGACGTGTGCATCCCGGAGACGGTCATGCGCGCGATCGAGGGCCGCCTGATCCGCCACTGGAAGGAGGCCTCGGCCAGTGGTGAGCGCCGCTCCCCGGCGCAGTACCTGTGGCGGGTGCTCGAGGAGCCGGGGATCGAGAGCGAGTTCCAGGCCGATCCCGCCGACTCCTGGGTGCTCGCCGCCAAGCAGAAGGGAGTCCCCATCTGGACGCCGGGGTGGGAGGACAGCACCACCGGCAACATCTTCGCCGCCCAGGTGTTCCGGGGCACGCTCCCGTCGCACGACTGCGTGATCTCGGGCACGGCGCAGATGGAGCACCTGATGCGCTGGTACCTCGAGAACCATGGCGCCGACGACGGCCTGCCGTCGGTGGGTTTCTTCCAGATCGGCGGTGGCATCGCCGGCGACTTCCCGATCTGCGCGGTGCCCTGCCTGATCCAGGACCTTCGCGTCGAGGTTCCGTTCTGGGGCTACTTCTGCCAGATCGGAGACGCCCCGGCCTCCTACGGCGGCTACTCGGGGGCGCCGGCGAACGAGAAGATCACCTGGGGAAAGCTCGATGTCGACACACCGCGCTTCATGGTGCAGTCCGACGCCACCATCGTGGCGCCCCTGATCTTCGCCTACGTGCTCGGAGACTGACTCGAGCCCCTACTGCGCCGAGCGGAGGAGGGCGCCCAGCCGCTCGAGGGCGCCCGCGATGTCCTCGCTCGACACGGCGCCGACGGACCAGCGCACCCACCCCGAGCCGTCGGGGTAGCCGAACGCGCTGAAGGGCACGACCGCCACGCCGGCCTCCTCGAGGAGCAAGACGCGAAGCGACTCGTCGTCGTCGATCGCCCGATTGAGGACCGTGCGCCCGCGCAGGTCGAATCGCGCCGACAGGTAGATCGCGCCCTGAGGTGCGAAGCACGACACGGGCAGGCCTTCCTCTTGCAGGGCGGTGAGCCCGTCGGCGAGTTGCTGCAGGCTGCGCTGGAGGGCTCCCCGGAACTCCTCCATGAACGGAGCGACCGCGGACGGGTCCTCGAGCAGCTGCGCGGTGGCGAGCTGCGCGGGCCGCGGTGCCCAAGCGCCCATGTGGCCGATCAGCGGGGTCATCCGGGCGACCAGGGGCGGCGGCGCCACCGCCCAACCAAGGCGCAGCCCCGTGGCCGCCCAGCACTTGGAGATCGCATCGATCATGACCGTGTAGGCCGCCATCTCGGGGACGAGGGACGGCGGCGTGTGATGGACGTGACCCGGGAACGTGAGCTGCCAGTAGACCTGATCGTACAGCAGCATGCACGGCCGGCGGCCCGCCGCGAGCCGCGCCTCGTTCTCGGCCACGATCGCCCGGCAGATCTCCTCGAGGAGCTCCGCACGGATCACCGTGCCGGCCGGGTTCGACGGGCTGTTCAGGACCACCAAGCGCGCCTTCGGGAGATGCGGAAGCAGCGCCGACGCGGTCGGCATGAACCCGTCCTCGGGGTGGGTCACGACAGGCACGCCCTCCGCCGCGTTCAGCTGCACGTAGTAGCGGATGTTCCAGCTCGGCACAGGGTAGACGACGACGTCTCCGGGATCGACGATCGCCTGGAATGCGGCGAAGATCGGGGGGCGGGCGCCCGAGCCCACCTGCACGGACCCCGCGGGATAGCGCAAGCCGAGCGCTGCCTCGTAGAAGGCGCGGACCGCCCGGCGGAGCTCCAGGGTGCCGACCGCGGGCGGGTAGAAGGTCTGGCCCGCCGCGAGCTGCTCGCCGATGCCCTGCTGCAGGACCTCGGGGATCCGGAAGACGGCGGGCGAGAAGTCGCCGATCGTGAAGTTCGCGACCTCCTTCCCCTCGCTCCGCAGCTGGTGGACGTGCCCCGCGATGGCGAGGATGCGACTGCCCTGGAGCGACGACGCCAGCGTGCTCGGCAGCAGTGGGGCCACCTCCTCGGCGGTTACCCAGCGCTCCACATCGAGGGCCATGTCCTTGTCTCCGGGCAAGAGGAGCGCCTCGTCTAACACACCGCCGGCTGCTCTCGGGGGCCGACCCGTGTAAGGTGCGCCGGGTCCGCATCGTTGGCGCGCCCGTGCTCGTCCTGCTCCTCCCGCTCTCGCTCGTCTTCTCGGTCGATCCTGCCTGGTCGGCCGACGTGGAGCTGTCCGGGGAGCGATGGCGCACGCTACAGTCAGCCGGCCACCGGGAGACTCCGCCGGTGACCCCGCCCCGTCCGGCCCTCGGCCGCCTCCGCGCCGCGCTGGACGTGGACGGGACGGGCGTGGGCTTCGTCGCCGCCTATGACGTGTGGGTGCCCGTGCCGGGGTGGTGGCACCTGCCGGTGGTGTCCGCGGACGTCCGCCTCGAGGCGCTCACGTTCCGCGGAGATCCGGTGCCGACCTCTCCCCGGGTCGTCGACGGCTCCGTGGTCGCCGCCTTCTGGGTGCCGGGCGACGGCGTGCTCGAGGTCCGCGGCCACCTGCCGGGGCCTGTGGTCGAGCCGCGCGCGCTCGGGCTCCCCCTCGCCGGCGGCGTGGTCTCCGTCGAAGGGGATGCGCAGGTGGAGGTGGTCGGCGGGGTCCCGCTCGGCGACCGCCGCTTCGGCATTGGCGACCGCGCGCTCGCGGTGGCGCCCGCGCCCCCCCGGCGCGACGAGGGCACCCTCGTCTTCGGCGAGGTGGCGGTCGGGCTCACGGTGGGGGAGGAGGAGGTGGCGGGCAAGGCCGCCCTTCGCTGGCGGATCAGCCGGGGGAGCCTCGCTCGGGTCGCGTTCGCGCTGCCCGGCGCGCCCGAGGACCTCGAGATCGAGGGGCCGCAGGTGGCGAGCTGGCGCCGGGCCGGTGAGCGCGTGGTCGTGGACCTGCTCGGCGACGAGGGGGCCCTCGTGCAGGTCGCGGCGCGCTGGTCCGAGCGGCTGCCCGCCGGCGACGAGGTCACGCTGGCGATCCCCTCACCCCGGCTGGAGGGCACGTTCCGCGGCACGACGGCGCTGCAGCTCGCTCGGGACGGCCAGCTCGAGGTCGTGCCCCGGACCGAGCTCCCGGGGGTCGCGGCCTCGGCGCTTCCCGACTGGGCCCGCGGGCTCGTCGAGGGCGCCTCGGCGGGCGCCTACCTGGGTGCCGCCGACGCCGTCGGCGACCCCGCGGCCACCGTGTACCGGGTGGTCCCCGCCCAGGGCCCGCCCACCCTCGTCGACGTGGCCCACCACACGGTCGCGACCACTGCCGACGGGCGGGTCCTGATGCGCTCGCACCTCGCGGTTCGCAACGATCGAGGCGACTTCCTCCGGTTCACGCCGCCCCCGGGGCTGCAGGTGGTCGCCACCCTCGTCGCCGGCGAGCCGGTCCGCGTGTCCTACGACGATGGCACCCTGCTGATTCCCCTGGCCCGCTCGGTGGAGACCGTCGAGGGGCTGCTCACGTTCCCGATCGAGGTCTCCCTGCTCGGCGAGCGCGAGGCGTGGTCGGGCCGTGAGGCTCGTGCGCTGCCGCTGCCCGAGCTCGGGGCGGAGGTCGCGGTCAGCCGCGCCACCGTGTTCCTGCCCCCGCGCTACCGGCCCCGCAGGCCGCGCTCCGCGCGCATCGTGGAGGCCTTCACCGAGGGGCAGGGCATCAGCTACGGCTTCGCCACCGGCGACGTCCGCGCCGCCAAGGCCGATGCCCTCTTCCGGCAGGCGGTCGCGGCGTGGATGAAGAACGACTTCGACGACGCGCGCGGCTACCTCGACGACCTGGACGTGCTGGGCGCCGACAACGAGGACGTGGGGCGTCTGCGCTCCAACCTCGCCTACGTGATGGGCGAGGCCGAGGTCGCCGACGTGGCGCAGGCCCGCCGGGTCAAGGACCTCGCCCGCGCGCGGGCCTCCAAGCAGGTGGTGGAGCAGCGGAAGGTCCTCGAGGAGGCCGAGCAGAAGGAGGCGGAGGGCGACTACGCGGCGGCGGAGGAGGCGTACGGGCGCGCCCTGTCGATCGGCGGCGTGCTGCAGCAGGTGGCTCCCGACGAGGACCTCGAGTACGCCCGGCAGGCGCAGGAGCTCACCGACAAGCTGGCCGACGTGAAGAAGCGCGCGCGGAGCGGGTCCGAGACCCCGCCCGAGCCCATCGAGGAGCCGGAGGTCGTCCTGTCCTTCGAGGGCGGCGAGGTCTCGGGGGAGCTCCTTCAGCCCCAGAGCGAGATGCTGTCGGCCCGCGCCCGCGAACGGGCCGACGACTTGCCGGCCCCGACGGTCTCGGCGGTGTCGCGCTCCGTCGTCGTGCCCGCGCTCGGCACCGCCGTGCGCTACCAACGCGTGCTGTTGCCGGAGGGCGCCGCCGACGCGGTGCCGCTCCGCGCGAGACGAACCAGGAGGACGCCATGATCGTGCTGCTGCTGGGCCTCACCGGCTCCGCCCCCGCCCAGTCCCCGGCCGCCCCGGAGCAGGTCACCATGGGCCTCGACGAGTTCCTCGAGCTGTACGAGGCCACCAAGACGCGGACGGAGCCACCCAAGGCGCCGCTCCCGTACAGCTTGTCGGCGGCGCGGTACAACGGTCAGGTCGTGCTCGGCGACGGGGAGCCGACCGCGGCGGTGTTTCGCGCCCGCTTTCGGGTCCACAACCTGCTCGACCGCGACCAGTGGGTCCGTGTGCCCCTGCTGCCGGGGACCGTCGCCGTGCGCCGCGCGGTCATGGACGGGCGGGACGCCCCGCTCGTGCTCGAAGGCGGCCAGTACCG
>CAYMSU010000178.1:0-11509 GCA_964393165.1 uncultured Enterobacteriaceae bacterium | reverse complement strand
CCCCTGGACGCCCCTCGTGGGTGCCCGCGACCGCGCTGCGGATCCGCTGGACGACCGCTTCGCCCGCCTCGATGTCGACGCCCGCCCGGCGGTACGCGGCGCTCGGGTCGTCGTGGCCCATGGTCCCCCCTCGGCCCCCTCGCTTAACGCGTACAATGCTCGCCATGAGGCCGACCCTGGTCACCGGGGGAGCGGGGTTCCTCGGCTCGCACCTGTGCGCGAGGCTCCTGGCCGACGGTCACCAGGTGATCGCGGTCGACGACTTCAGCACGGGGCAGCCTGCGAACCTCGCCCCCATCGCGGGCCACCCCGACCTGCGGGTGGTCCGCCACGACGTGGTCGAGCCACGGGACTTCGACGTGGGCCGGATCTACAACCTCGCCTGCCCGGCGTCGCCCGTGCAGTACCAGCGCGACCCGGTCCGCACCACCCAGACCAGCGTACTGGGGGCGCTGAACGCGCTGCAGCTGGGCCTCCGCCGGGGGGCCCGGGTGCTCCAGGCCTCGACGTCGGAGGTCTACGGCGACCCGCAGGTCCACCCCCAGCCCGAGACCTACTGGGGCCATGTCGATCCCACGGGACCGCGGGCCTGCTACGACGAGGGCAAGCGGGTCGCGGAGACGCTGTTCGCGGACCACCACCGGGCCCACGGCCTCGACATCCGCATCGTCCGCATCTTCAACACCTACGGCCCCCACATGGCGCGGGCGGACGGGCGGGTGGTGTCGAACTTCGTCGTGCGGGCCCTGGCCGAGGAGCCCCTCGTGCTCTACGGCGGAGGAACCCAGACCCGCTCGTTCTGCTACGTCGGCGACCTCGTGGAGGGCCTCGTGCAGGCCATGGAGCGGGACGTGGGGCCGCAGCCGATCAACCTCGGGAACCCCGACGAGCACACCATCCGGGCCCTCGCCGAGCGCATCCGCCGGCTCACCGGGAGCGCGTCGCCGCTGGTGGACGGCCCTCTTCCCGCCCACGATCCGGTGCGCAGGCGCCCCGACGTCACGCGGGCCCGCGAGCTGCTCGGATGGCGCCCCCAGGTCGATCTCGACGAGGGGCTGCGGCGCACCATCGCCTGGTTCAGGCAGGCCCCGTGACGGCCGCGAGCCGCTCCTGCCACATCCCCTGGGCGGCCCGCAGGCGGTCGCGGACCACCCGGTACACGCCGGCGTCCCACGTGAGCTCGGAGTGGCCCTTGCCCGACACCTCGACGTTCTCCATGTGGGTCTCCTCGCCCGGACGAGGCCGGAGGCGGCTCGCCCAGTGCGGGCAGACGAGGTCGGCCCTGGAGTAGACGGAGGTGAGGGGGATGTGCGGGGGGAACGAGTCGCGGCCGATCGCGCGGACCACCCGGGAGCCGGGCAGCAGGTCCCTCGCCGAGGTCGACAGGGCGGCGACGCCCATGACGGCCATGCCGACCGCGGCGGTGGGGGTGCCGTGATGGGGCGTGCCGAGGGTGATGAGCGACATCACACGGCGGTCCCCGCCATAGTGCTGGACGTAGCGCCGAGCGATCAGCCCGCCCTTGCTGTGGCCCACGATGTGGACACGTTCGAAGTCGTACTGCTCGGCGAGGCCCTCGAGCTTGTCGGCCACCATCCGGGCGGAGCGATCGACGGGCGCGGTGTTGAAGCGCCACAGCAGCCCCGAGAGGTTGAACGACAGCACCGAGAAGCCGTCGTGGCGCAGGCGATCCTCCATCGCCTCCCAGACGTTGCGGGTCTGGAAGAAGCCGTGCAGGAGCACGACGACGTCCTTGTCGCGACCGGCGTCGTCGAAGCGGCGGACGCGGTCCGAGGCGAGGTAGACGCCGCGAATGCTGCCGAGCTGGTCGCGCAGGGCTCCGTAGGCGCGCCACGGCTTCAGCAGGCTCGAAGGGTGGGCCAAGCGTTCTCCAGGCCCCCGTGGGGCACTCTCCGAAGGCTCTAATCCGCCGGATGAGTCCGACGCTCGGGGGCGCCCCCGGAAGATCGGCTCAGTCCTGCGCGACCGGGTCCACGGGCGGGGCCTCGGGGTCACGACAGCAGCGGAAGCCGATCGACTGATCCGCGAGGCGGATCGACTCGTCGGTGGCGAGCGCGCAGCGGGTTCCCTTCTCGGGCTGGCTCTTCAGCCCGCCCTTGACGAGCACCCGACCCTCCTTGTGCACGGAGCGCGTCCACTCCCGGAACCCGCCCGACATGTCGAACACCCCGTACTCCGACCGGCACAGCGAGCGTGTACCGGAGGGGGCTGGGTCCTCGACGCCCTGGCCGCAGTGCTCTGGATCGTAGAAGTCGCCGTAGCTGTAGATCTGCGACCGCGGCCCTTTGCAGGCGCGCTCCCACTCCTCGGCGGTGCACAGGCGCTTGCCCTGCTCGGCGCAGAGCCCCTCGGCTTCCGCGTAGGTCACCCCGAAGGTCGGCGCGGCGCCCTCGAGGTTCGGGTGCTCGAACACGTCGATCAGGAAGCCCTTGGTCCGGCGCTTCTCCGCGAGCGGCTCGGAGACGTAGGCATCCTCCGAGTGCAGCCGACCGGCGAGGTAGGGCCCGTCGGGGACGTAGATCATGTTCTGCGGGTGCTTCGCGTACATCGACTTGAAGACCTCCGGCGGGGGCCGGGTGGCCTGGATCTCGTCGAAGACCTCCTTGCGCACCGCTGCGTCGAGCTCCTCGCGCTCGCGCGTCTCGTCGGGCCGCAGCAGGAACAGGGCCGCCCCCGCCAGCGCCACCACGCCGAGGGCGATGCCCCAGCCCACGGGCGTCATCATCGGGCGCTCGGGGGGCGTCTGGGCCAGCGCGGCGTCCTGGAAGGTGCGCCGGATGTCCTGGATGAAGTCCTGCGCCGCCGGGTAGCGATCCTCTGGGGCCTGCGCGAGGGCGAGCTCCACCATGTCGTCGACGTGCTCGGGGAGCTCCGGCCGGCGGGACTTGGGGAGCTGGAACGTACCGACCGGCGGCTGCCCGATCAGCAGCTCGTAGAGAAGGACCCCCACCGAGTAGATGTCGGAGCGTGCGGTGGGGACGGGCTCGAAGCCCTTGAGCTCGGGGGCGAGGTACTGGGCCTCTCCGCGCGAGAACTCGTCCTCGGCGAGCGCCTGGGTGCTCACGAGGTCCCACATGCCCGCCCCGACGAGCCGGGTCTCGGCGATCAGCGTGTCCTGCTGTGGGCCGGTCCAGCGCAGGTTCACGAGGACGTACTCGGGGCGCAGCGCGCGGAGGACCACGCCGCGCTGGTGCAGGGCATCCAGGCCCTCGAGGATCTGCATGCAGATCTGGAAGGCCTCCTTCAGCGAGAAGCTGCGGCTCTTGGTGCGGTTCTGGGCGAGCAGCTCCCGCAGGCTGCGCCCCTCGAAGTCCTCGGACGTGTACAGCCAGCCTTCGTCGTGCTGGTCGAGCTCGAGGATCTTGCACAGGTGCGGGTGCTCGACTGCCTTCGCGGCCTGGAAGGTCTCCTTCATCCGCTCGGTGCCCGACTCGCACACGCGCTCGTCGAGCAGGGTCAGACGGACGTACGAGCCGCTGTCCAGCTGCTTGACCCGATAGGTCGTGCCGAGCGGGCAGTCATCGAGCTTGTCGACGACCTCGTACTTCTCGGCAATGACATCACCGCGGGAGAACTCGACCTTTGACGTCACCGGTGCCGCTCCACATGGAGGATCTGCTCCTCCATCGGTGGCCGCCACCGGAGCCTTGAGCGCGAGCTTCGGCGGTCAGTCCTCCTCGCGACGCCACCGGAAGAAGCGAAGCGTGCCCATAAGGAAGCGCTGCCAGGTCGCGAGCGACAGCAGCGGCGCGAAGAAGACGTGGACCCCCAGCGCGCCGAAGATCGACAGCCCGACGATCCCCAGCACGATGCCCGCGATGCCGAACACCGGGATCCCCCCGAGCAGGGGGGACCACGCCGCGAGGAACATCATCGAGCCGAGCATCATGGTCGACGCCGCCGCCGCCATCGAGATGCGGAGCACGGCGGTGCGGATCTCCTCGCGCAGATACGCGGCCTCGGGATCCCGCGTGATGATGGTGATGTTGCCACCACCGAGGTCCATCAGGGTCTGGCTCAGCTGGGTGGGCAGGTCCCGGAAGTGGCCCTGCACCTGGAACATCAAGCGCGCCGCGTCGTGCGCCACCCGCTCGGGACTGAACCGGCGCGCCATCAGCCGCTGGGCGTAGGGGGTGACCTCCTGCACGATGTCGACCCCGGGGAGGAGCTTTCGGATCGAGGCCTCCACCAAGGTGACGGCGCGCGACAGCACGGCGAACTCGGGGGGCAGCGAGATGTGGAACTGGATGCACAACTCCACGATCTCCATGAAGGTGGCCCGGTTCGCCAGCTCGTCGAGGCTCGCTCCGTAGTACTGCATCATCTTGCGCTCGAGCTCCTCGCTGAACGCCTTCAGATCCACGCGGCCCTTCGTCGCGCCCGCCCGGTAGATCGTCATCGCCAGCGTCTCGGCGTCGCGGAAGACCATCGACGTGAACGCGCTGATGATGGTGTCCTGCATGGCCCCCGTGAGGCGGCCCATGACCCCGAAGTCGAGGTACACGAGCCGGCCCGACGGCGTGACGAGCAGGTTGCCGGGGTGCGGGTCGCCGTGGAAGAAGCCGTAGTCGAACGCCTGCCGGTAGGTCGCCTCCATGATCGCGTGAGCGAGGCGGCGGGCCTCCTCGGAGCGGGGCTTGACGTCGTGAAGCACCTGCTTGAGTGGCTTGCCCTCGATGAGCTCCATGACGAGCATGCGCCGGGTGGACCACTCGGGGTAGACCTCGGGAACGGAGACGTCGACGTCCAGGTCGAGGAAGTACTGCCCGAGCCGCTCCGCGTTCTGTAGCTCCTGGTGGAAGTCGAGCTCGCGGCTGATCGCGAGGTCGAACTCGCGGATGATCGCCCGGGGCGTGTGCATGCCGGGCAGGTCGAGCCGGCCGTCGGCGAGCTGGGCGAGCGCGTAGAGGATCGAGAGGTCGCTGCGGATGGTGCGCTCGATGCCCCGCCGCTGCAGCTTGACCGCGACCTCCTGGCCGTTCTTGAGCACGGCCCGGTGGACCTGGGCGATCGACGCCGACCCCAGCGGCTCGGGGTCGATCGACCGGAAGACCTCCTGCAGCGGCCGATCGAGCTCGTGCTCCACGACCCAGTGCACGTCTTCCTCGGCCATGGGCGGAACCCGGTCCTGCAGCGACTCGAACTCGGTGAGCACCTCCTGGGGAAGGATGTCGGGACGCACGGACAGCACCTGCCCGAGCTTCACGAAGGTGGGGCCGAGCTCCACCAGCACCTGCCGCAGGCGCCGCGCCCAGGTACCGGTCGCGGCCTCGCCCTCCTCCGCGCCGTCGCCCGACAGCCCGAGCAACTGCAGCAGGTGCCCGAAGCCGTTGCGGGCCAGCACCAGCGAGATCTGGTTCAGCCGCGGGAGGTCGTTGACCTGGAGCGTCTTCGGCGAGCTCGATTGCATGCGCCCTCGTATCCCGCCACCCGGGTTAGCAGACCTGGACTCGAGCCCAGCTTCCACCCCAGGAGACAAGGATGGCCCAGAGCAAGGGGGTCACACCGCGGTCCGAGGACTACAGCCAGTGGTACCTCGACGTCATCGCGCACGGCGACCTCGTCGACGACGCGCCGGTGCGCGGGTGCAAGGTGCTCAAGCCGCACGGCTACGCCATCTGGGAGGCCATCCAGCGGTCCCTCGACGAGCGCTTCAAGGCCACGGGCCACGTCAACGCGTACTTTCCCTTGTTCATCCCGATGTCGTTCCTGTCCCGCGAGGCCGAGCACGTGGAGGGCTTCGCCAAGGAGTGCGCGCTCGTCACCCACCACCGGCTTCGCGCGTCCGCCGAGGGCGGAGTGGAGCCCGATCCCGACAGCAAGCTCGACGAGCCTCTCGTCGTCCGGCCCACGTCGGAGACCATGATCTGGCACATGTACGGCCGGTGGATCGACAGCTGGCGAGACCTCCCGATCCTCGTGAACCAGTGGGCGAACGTGGTCCGGTGGGAGCTGAAGACCCGCCCCTTCCTGCGCACCGCCGAGTTCCTGTGGCAAGAGGGCCACACCGCGCATGCCACCTCCGCGGAGGCGGAGGAGGAGACGCTGCGCATGCTCGAGCTCTACGCCACCTTCGCCGAGGAGGTGCTCGCCGTGCCCGTGCTCAAGGGGCGCAAGAGCGCGCGGGAGCGCTTCGCGGGCGCCCTCGAGACCTACACGATCGAGGCGATGATGCAGAACGGCTGGGCGCTGCAGGCCGGCACCAGCCACTTCCTCGGGCAGAACTTCGCCAAGGCCTTCGACGTCACCTTCCAGAACGAGGAAGGGGAGCGAGACTTCGTCTGGGCCACGTCCTGGGGCGTGAGCACCCGGCTCGTCGGCGCCGTCGTGATGACCCACTCCGACGACGACGGGCTCGTGCTTCCCCCTGCCGTCGCCCCCGTGCAGGTGGTGATCGTCCCGGTCTACAAGCACGCCGACCGCGCGGCGGTGCTCGAGGCCGTCAACAAGCTGCACGCGAGCCTGAAGCCGCACTTCCGGGTTCGGGTCGACGACCGCGACAACATGCGCCCGGGCGCCAAGTACTTCGAGTGGGAGCAGAAGGGGGTTCCGCTGCGCCTCGAGGTCGGGCCGCGAGACGTCGCCAAGGGTCAGGCGTTCGCAAAACGTCGGACGGGGGGCGACAAGTTCGCGGTGCCCTTCGACGGAGCCGCCGAGAAGGTGGGGGAGGTCCTGCACACCCTGCAGCAGGCGCTGCTCGACCGCGCCCGGGCGTGGCGCGACGCGCACACCTACACCGTCGACTCCTGGGAGCAGTTCCAGACCCGGATCGTGGAGCAGCCCGGGTTCTACCGGGTGCCCTGGGGGGGCGACGATGCGGACGAAGACCGCGTCAAGGACGCCACGAAGGCCACCCTGCGGTGCTACCCGCTCGAGCAGCCGTCGGTGGAGGGGCGCACCTGCCCGCTGACCGGAAAGCCCGCCCATGGATGGGCGGTCTTCGCCCGTGCATACTGAGCGCGCCCGAGAAGACGAGGTCCGACATGTGGTGGTGGGGGCTGCTGGCCTGCGGGATCGGGGGAAGCGGAGCCGACATGGTGCGGCCGGCCGTTCCCCGGGGAGTGTGCGCGGTCCAGCCGCTCCCCGACGATCTCGTCCCGCTCACGAGCGACAACGTGGAGCAGGTCCGGCGGGTCGGCACGCTGTGTGACGGGACGGACCGGGGCGCCATCGAGAGCCTCGCGTGGGCCGACGGGCAGCTGGCCTCGTCGGGAGAGCGGCTCGGGGTGCAGCTATGGGACGTCGGGCAGGCGGCGGTGCGGAGCATGACCGTCGGCGAGCCGGTCCGCGCCATCGCCTGGATCGAGGGGGTGGCGTCGCTGCCCGACGAGCACATGCTCGCCCTGGCCACCGAGGGTGGCGAGGTCTTCGGGGTCGACTTCGCCGGCCACCGGGTGTGGCAGGCGGACGGTCGCCACGACGGTGCAGCGACCGCCATGTTCTTCCGGCCCGAGGCAGGCGACGCCTTCAGCGTGGGCGAGGACGGCTTCGTCTTCCGGTGGAGCCTCGCCGACGGGCACTTGCTCGCGCAGCAGGAGGTCGGCGGCGCGCTCACCGCGATCGTGCAGCTCGGGGAGGAGCTCGTGGTGGCTGGCGACGGCCTGATCACACAGTCGCTCGCTCCGGACTCGCTCGCGATGGGCCGCCCCTGGGCCAAGGAGCGCGAGGTCACCCACACCCTGGCCGTTCGCCCGGTGGCCGACCACCTCGCCGTGGGCTCGTCGCGCCTGGTGGTCTGGGAGGGGGGCATGGAGACGCGCTTCGATCGTCCGATCGAGGGCTCCGTGCGCGCGCTCGACTACGACCCCTACGGCGACCTGCTGGCCGTCGGCACCTGGGGAGGCCAGCTGCTGGTGATCGACACGGCCACCCGGCTGCTCGCCGCGAGCCGGGAGCCGTTCGACGAGCAGACCAAGGCGGTGCACTTCGGTCCCGGGGGCCGCTGGATCGCGGCTGCCGGAGACGGAGGGATCATCCACCTCTACGGCGTGCGCCGCTCGGAGCTCCGCTGATGATCAGCCACGTGTCCCTGCCGGTGGGAGATCTGGATCGCGCGTCGGCGTTCTACGATGCGGTCATGCCCGCGATGGGAGCCACACGGGTGTGGACGGGGCCCCGGGGCCTCGGCTACGGCACGCCGGGCCGCGAGCAGCTGAACCTGTTCCTCCAGGACGGCGACGAGGTCCCGCTCACCGCGGCGCCAGGGTTCCACCTGGCGTTCTCGGCGCCCGACCGGGCCGCGGTCGACGCGTTCCACGCCGCGGCGCTGGCCCATGGCGGTCGCTGTGCGGGGCCGCCGGGTCTTCGCCCGCAGTACGGGCCCGACTACTACGCGGCCTTCGTGCGGGACCCGGACGGCCACAAGCTCGAGGTGGTGCACCAGGTCGCTCACTCCCCCTGACCGAGCGAGAACCCGCGCTCGCCGTCCAGGCGGTACAGGTGCTCCGTCTTGATCACGTCGAGCCCTGCGTCGTCGAGCGCGCCGAGCAGGCCGAGGATCTGCTTGAACGACACCGCGCTCCCCGCGGCGGGCACGAACCGGCACCGCCAGTGGTCGGTCTTGAAGGTCTCCGGAATCCCGTCGGGGAACACCTTCACGCCGCGGTTCGTGATCATCTTCAGCACAAGGTCGTCGGTGCTGGCCTCGGATAGCCGCCGGCCCAACACGTCGGGGTCCCGATCGTCCTCGCTCCAGTCGAGGAACACGTCGACCCCCACCAGCAGCTTCTCCGCTCGCTTCGGTGGCTCCACCGCGACGTGCACGCGCCCCGCACGGTACTGCACCGGCGCCAGCTCTCGCGGGCGCTCCCCGAGCCGCGCGATCACAGCGTCTGTGAAGCCTTCGGTCCCCACCTGGTCCGCGCTGATCTGGGGGCGGAAGATGTCCGAGGTGTGGATCCCGCTCTCGAGCGTGGCTAACCACGCGTTCTTGATCGTCTCGGCGACCTCCGCGTGCCCGAGGTGCACGAGCATCTGGGTGGCCGCCAGGATCAGCCCCGAGGGGTTCGCGACGCCCTTGCCCGCGATGTCCGGCGCCGAGCCGTGGACCGCCTCGAACATCGACACCTTCGGCCCGATGTTGGCGGAGCCGGCGAGCCCCACGGAGCCCGCGACCTGAGATGCGATGTCGGACAGGATGTCGCCGTACAGGTTCAGGGTGACGATCACGTCGAAGCGCTCGGGCTGCGCGGCCACCCGGGCGGCGCCGATGTCGATGATCTGATGCTCGTGCTCGAGGTCCGGGTAGTCGGCGGCGACCTCGTCGAAGACCCGATGGAACAGACCATCGGTGTGCTTCATGATGTTGTCCTTGGTCATGCAGGTGACCTTGCGCCGACCGTAGGCGCGCGCGTACTCGAACGCGTAGCGCGTGATCCGCTCGGCCCCGGGCCGCGTGATCAGCTTGAGGACCTGGGTGACCTCGGGCGTCTGCTGGTGCTCGATCCCCGCGTAGAGATCCTCCTCGTTCTCGCGCACCACCACCATGTTCATGCCGGGGTGCGGGGAGCTCACGAACGGGGCGTAGGACTTCGTGGGTCGCACGTTCGCGTACAGGTTGAGCGACTTGCGGATCGTGACGTTCAGGCTCTTGTACCCGCCTCCCTGCGGCGTGGTGATCGGCGCCTTCAGGAACGCCTCGTTGCGTCGGAGCACGTCCCACGCAGAGGGTGCGATGCCCGACGGATGGCCCTCGCGGTAGACCATCTCGCCGATCTCGACGAACTCGTAGGTCAGCGGTGCCTTCGCGGCCTCGAGCACCCGCAGCGTGGCGTCCATGATCTCGGGACCGATGCCGTCGCCGCGGGCCACGGTGATGCGGGTGGGACTGCTCATCTGGGGACCTCCTGGTTCCCTGGCAGGTACCCCTCGGCGTCGTTCACTCCAAATGCATAATTGAGCACCTCTTGTATGCTCTCGCAGAACGCACCCGGGTCACTCCGCCGTCACGCCCAGCTCCCGCAGCTCGGCCTCGAGCTCGCGGATCGGCATGCCCCGGCGCTCCTCTCCCCAGCTGTGCAGCCGGTCGATGTCTTCGTCCGTGAACCCCCACCGCGACAGCACCCCCTCGAACTCCGCGGTCGTGATCGGGGACTGTCGGAGGATGTCGGTGCTCTTGAAGTGGAGCAGGCACGTCAGTCGCGGCAGCACCAAGGCATCCGGCCGGTCGTCGAACAGGTCGAGCCCCACCACGAAGGTGGCCGTGCGCTCCTCGAGGGGCTCGAGCTCGCGTCGGATCCGCGCCGCCTCCGGCCGGAGCGGCAGGAGGGGACGACGTTGCACGGCCCGGGTCCGGCTCGCGCCGCGGAGCCACTCCAGCGCCGTGGCCAGGTGCTCGCACGCCTCGCGGTCCAGCCTCTCCACCGCGGGCGGATCCGCCCGCCTCGCGCGCTGATTGCACGCCCAGGTCTCCTCCAGCCGCTTGCGGATGGGCCGCATTCGCACGAACACGCGGTCCTTGGACCGCTCGAAGCGCCCCACGTCGAGGAACGACAGGACGACCACCACGATCAGCACCGCGGCGGCCACGCTCGTGACGAACAGCAGCTCGGCGTGGATGGCGTCGAGGAACCGGTAGGTCTGCTCGAGCCAGAAGGGGTGACCGCCTGCCCGCACCTCCCGCATCCACTCGGACCAGTTCAGCTCTCCCACGAGGAACGGAAACGCCGTCAGGATCGCGAGACTCCCGAAGACCGTGGTGAGTCGTCGCGAGCGGCCCTCTTGGACCCCTTCCTCGTCGCGGCGCTGCATGTCGTGGATGTGCTGGAGGTGCTGGGAGACCCCGTGCGCGTAGCTGACCACCTGCTCGGCGCGGTCCACCTCGTGCGCCAGCTCGAACGCGAAGTCCTGGTACACGGTGCGCTCGGAGTGGGATCGCACGAGCTCGGCGGGCGGGCGCACGCGACCGATCATCCGAAACGAGAGTCGCCGACGGGCAAGCTTGGCGGCGGTCTCCTGGACCCGAGCCCACTCCCGCTTCCGAAATCTCACGTCGTCGGCGAGGCGGAGCATGCGAGGCGTGAGCCGAGCGAGGGCCAGCCGGAGGTGGGCCACCGCGCGGAACGCCTCTCCGTACAGCGGATCGGCCGGTCGGGCGGTGCCGACGACCGCCTGCAGCGATCCTGCGAGCGAGGCTGCCTCGTCGAGCGAGGCGTTCCACAGCGCGAGCCGCGCGTTCGCCTGCGCACGGGCCTCCCGCATCGCCTGCTGCGGCGCGATCACGTAGAAGTCGGGGTACGCCAGCTGGTCGGCCACGAACAGGGCCTCCCGCTCCTCTCGGGCGCCGAATCGCTCGGTGCCCGCTCGCCACCAGCCCACGAGCAGGTAGTCGCTCGCGGAGATCCCGCGGCGCGTGTACTCGCGCCGGAGCGTGAGGAGCGAGCCCTCCAGGAACCCCCCCGACAGGTCGTGGCTGAGCGGATCGTCGGTGACCATCAGGTGGGCCGTGAGCGCGGAGAGCGCGGCGAGCCGAGGCTCCGCCAGGAACCCC
>CAYMSU010000177.1:0-11517 GCA_964393165.1 uncultured Enterobacteriaceae bacterium | reverse complement strand
CACGTGGCGGTGGTGGACGGGCTCGAGGTGCGCGCGGTGCCCACGACGGCGGCGTCGACGGGGCCGCTTCCCGCCCAGCTGCAGGTGCTGGTCGACGCCACGCGGTCGATGGCGGCCCATCGCGCAGCGGTCGCGGAGGCGCTGGACGCGCTGCGGGCGCGGGCCGACGTGGCCATCTTCTGTACGGTCGAGGCCCGGGTGCGGCCGTGCCCGACGTTCGATCCGGAGGAGGCGCTGTTCTTCGGGGCGCGACCGCTCGAGGCCCAGCTCACGGAGGCGGCCGAGCTCGGCGGGCGGGGCCCCTGGGTGGTGCTCACCGACGAGGGCAGCTACGAGCTCGCGTCGCTGTCGGGGGCCGAGCCCACGCTCGTGGGGTGGCCCGCAGACCGCCCGCTGTGGCTGCTCCACCTCGGCGGGCGCCGGCCGGCGGCCTACCCCGACGCCACGCTCGACACCCTGCAGCGCACCCGCGGAGGCGCCGTGGGCACGGTGGACGCGCTGCTCGCCCGGGTCGCGGATCCGGCGGTCGTCGACGGCTGGCGGTGGTCGGTGCGGCCCGCACCCCCGGGGGATGCGCCCGTGGAGCCGGGGTTCGCGGCGGTCGCGGCCCGACAGGCGATCCGCGCCCTCGACCAGGAGGCGCCCCCCGACTCGCTCGCCCACCTGGACCGGGTGCACGCCCTGGCCACCGCCCACGACGTGGTCAGCCCCTACTCGTCGATGCTGGTGCTGGTGAACGACCGGCAGCTCGCGCGGCTCGCCGAGGCGACGGCGGCAGGCGACCGCTTCGAGCGCGAGGTCGTGACAGGGGCTCCGGACGTGAGCTCGGTGCCCGAGCCCGGTGCGTGGCTGCTGCTCGCCGCGGGCGCGGGCCTGCTCGTCAGAACACGGCGCCGTCGGTGCAGCAGCACTGCACCGACCGCCAGATCCCACTCGACGTGAAGGCGGTCTTGCTGCTGCACTCGTCCTGGTCGAACAGGTCGCTGCGGGCCGAGACGCACGCCGGGAGACCCCAGCGCCGCACGACGTTGAAGGCGAAGTCGCCCTCGCACGCGTTCGTGCACGACTCGCCGTCGGCACCGCACACGTCGTCGCACGTCTCGTGGGGGGTCTTCTCGAGGTCCACGCACTCGGACCAGCCGCTGTCGCACGTGCCCGCGAAGCAGCTGCCGAGCTTCTTCGGGTCCTTCTTCTTGCCCGTCTCGATCGTGCACTCGTGGTTGCACCCGCCGCAGTGCAGCGGGTCGGTCGCCGCGTCGATGCATCGGCCCTGGCACGCCCACATCGAGCCGCCCCCGCAGGTCAGCGTGAGCTCGACGGTCTGCCGGCCCTCGAAGGCGGTCGTGTCGAAGAACACGATCTGCAGCGGAAGGATCTGCTCGGAGGCCTCGAACTCGATGCCGAGGGCCGAGTTGATCTCCGCCCAGCTGAGCGAGGCCTGGTAGATCCCGTCGCCCCGCTGGTCGAAGGGCTTCAGCACGATCGTGCCCGTCTCGTCGCGCAGGTTGCCGCCCACGATGGTGGACAGCCCATCGACGTCGTCGACCGTGACGTCGAAGACGACGGTCTCCCCGAGAGTGATCACGTCGGTCGACAGCTTCACGTCGACGATCTGCGGCGCGTAGGGCTGCTGGGTGGTGGGCGCGGGCAGGGGGGTGGTCGGCTGTGGCGGCGCGACCGAGTCGCCCGTCTCACAGGCCGTGCCGACACAGTCCTCGGCAGGGCGGAGCACGCAGCCGACGAGAAGCGCTCCGACGATCGTGGGCACGGCGAGCGACGACATGGGCTCTCCCGGGGTGCAGACAGCCTCGACCGACTACCATAGCAGGGACGTACCATCACCCTCATGGCGATGACCGATGGCGCGGAGGAGTTCGATGCGGACCTGGTTGTTGTGTCTCACCACGCTGCTCGCAGCGTCGTGCAAGGTATCGATCGACGACGAGGACGGGGACGCGGCCGGCGACGATCCGGCCGCGCGCGCCGTGCTCACCGACGCAGACGCGCTCGAGGTGAGCTGCGAGGCCGGCAGCTTCTCCGACTGCACCAAGCTCGGTCGCCTCTACAAGCAAGGTGAGGGCGTCGAGGCCGACCTCGCGAGGGCGGTGGAGCTGTTCTCGCTCGCCTGCACGGGCAACGACGCCCGCGGCTGTACCGCCCTCGGGCTGCACCACGAGCGCGGCGACGGGGTCGAGCGCGACCTCGCGAAGGCGGCCTCGCTGTACAAGCAGGGCTGTGACGGAGGGGCCTCGCGGGGGTGCGCGGAGCTCGGCCGGCTCACCCTCGACGGCCTGGGCGTGCCGCAGGACGTCGACGCCGCCGTCGAGCTGCACAAGAAGGCCTGCCGCGGGGGCATGGGCGAGAGCTGCAGCGAGCTCGCGAGCCTGTTCGAGCTCGGCGCGCGGGTGCCCCGCAACCCCGAGCGCAGCCGCAGGTTCGCGCAGCGGGGCTGCAACAAGGAGCACGCGCTGTCGTGCGTGCAGCTTGCGCGCCGCCAGGTGCTCGCCGGCGACGACAAGGACGCGCGCGAGGTGCTGTCCGAGATGCTGAAGTGGGACGCGGACAAGCTCGACATCGACCTCACGATCGTGCACGGGCTGCGGCTGCTGGCCGGAGAGAAGGCGAAAGACGTAGCGGAGCCGCTCGTCGCCGCCTGGCGGACCCGGCCCGAGAAGGCCACCGAGTGGTCCTGGGCGCCGCTGAAGGAGCCGCTGCAGGACGATCGACGCAACCGCAGCAAGGATCTGCTGGTGGTGCTCAACCTGCTCGACACGGCGCCCGGCGAGGCCAACGAGCGAGCCCTGCGCACCGCGCTGGAGGCGGCGAAGTGAGTCGGATCCCCCTGAAGTACGGAGCGAACCCCCACCAGGCCTACGCGGCGTTCGAGCCCGTGGCGGGGGGCGGGGCGGGTCCGCTGCAGGTCCTCCACGGCCAGCCCTCCTACATCAACCTGCTCGATGCGCTCAACGCCTGGCAGCTCGTGCGGGAAGCGCGCCAGGCCACCGGGATGGTGGCGGCCGCCTCGTTCAAGCACGTGTCGCCGGCGGGGGCCGCGGTGGCCCGCCCGCTGTCCGACGAGCTCGCCCAGGCCTACGAGGTCCAGGGGCGCGAGCTCACGCCCGCGGCGGTGGCCTACGTGCGGGCCCGGGGCGCGGATCCGAAGAGCTCGTTCGGGGACTTCGCGGCCCTGTCGGATCGGGTCGACGTGCCGACCGCGAGGTTCCTCAAGGGCGTGGTGTCGGACGGGCTCGTGGCCCCGGGGTTCGAGCCCGAGGCCCTCGAGCTGCTGCGCACCAAGAAGGGCGGCCGGTTCGTGATCATCGAGGCCGATCCCACCTTCGAGCCCCCAGAGCGGGAGATCCGCGAGATGTTCGGGGTGCGCCTGATCCAGGATCGCAACGCCCGCACCCCGCAGGCCTCCGACCTGGCCGACGTGGTGTGCGGTGAGCTGACCGACGATGCGCGGATCGATCTGCTCCTCGGGCTCGTGGCGATCAAGTACACCCAGTCGAACTCGGTGGGGTACATGCTCGACGGCCAGATGATCGGGATCGGCGCCGGGCAGCAGTCACGCGTCGACTGCACCCGGCTGGCCGGCGCAAAGGCCGACGTGTGGCACCTGCAGCGGCACCCGAAGGTGCTCGGGCTCGCGTTTCGGCCCGACACCAAGCGGCAGGAGCGGATCAACTGGCGGGTGCGGTACCTCGAGGGCGATCTGACGGCGGGGGAGGCGCAGGCGTTCGCCGAGGTGCTCGAGACCCCCGCCCCCCCGCTCACGGCGGACGACAAGCGGGCATTCGGTGCCGAGCTCGACGGCGTGAGCCTGGTCTCCGACGGGTTCGTGCCGTTCCGGGACAACATCGACCACGCCCGCAAGCACGGGGTCAAGTTCGTGGCGCAGCCGGGGGGCTCGGCACGCGACGCCGAGGTGGAGGAGGCGTGTCGCGAGTACGGGATTGCGATGGTCCATACGCATCTTCGCCTGTTCCACCACTGACGCCGCCGCGCCAGGCGCGCACGATCAGCCAGAGCGCGCCGGCGAGCGAGACGACGAGGGCGATCGTGATCCAGACGTCGCGGGACTGCGAGATGGTCTCGGTGACCCGCGCGAGGTCGTCGGCCAGCCAGTAGCCCACGCCCACGTACAGGGGCACGGTGATGGCGGCGGCCAGCGCGTCGAACAGCACGAACCGCCAGGCCTCCATGCCCGCGGCCCCCGCGATGGTGTGCACGCCGACCCGCAGCCCCGGCAGCGGGCGGACCATGAGCACGAGCCAGCCGCCGTAGCGCTTGTAGGCGCGGGACAGCAGGGCGAAGCGGCCCTTGCCGACCATTGCGACCAGCCGCTCGCTCTCGCCGAGCTGGCGCCCGATCCGCCACAAGATCAGGTCCCCCGCGAGGATCCCCACGTAGCCCACCGCGACGGCGAGCAGCAGCGCGGCGTGGCCACGGCCCGCCAGGACGCCCGCGGTGGCCAGCGACAGCTCCTCGGGGACGGGGAAGCCCACCGCGGACGCCAGCAACACCGCCAAGACCCCGAGCAGGCCCCACGGAAGCAACCATTCCATGGAGGTAGCGTATGAAGGGATGGTGCCGACATCGACTCGGGTGCGTGGCGGCTGTGGATCGCGCTACCCTTGCACCGCGAGGTCGATTTGCCAGATGAACGAAGCACGAGCCGTCCCTTCGTGGTGCGGCTCGTCGGGCCGGTCCTGCTGGGCGTGGCCGTCGCGTCGCTCGGCATCGTGGTGGGCTCGGCGTGGGCCCCCGCGGCACGTCCGTCGAAGCCCGGGCCCCTGGTCGGCGCCAAGGGCGCGCCGCCGCCAGCGGTCCCCGAGCCGCCGCCGCTCGATCTGGTCGACGTGGCCGCGCCGCGGGAGATGCGCGGCCTGTGGGTGGCCACCGTGTTCAACCTCGACTTCCCCTCGCGGCGGGGCCTGTCGCCCGCGCGGGCCGAGGCCGAGCTCGTGGCGCTCGTGCGCACGGCGGCGGAGGCCGGCTTCAACACGCTCGTCTTCCAGGTGCGGCCCGAGGGCGACGCCTTCTACCGCAGCAAGCTCGAGCCGTGGTCGCGCTACCTGACCGGCACCCAGGGCCGCGACCCGGGCTACGATCCCCTCGGCACGCTGGTGCGCGAGGCCCACGAGCGCGGCCTCGAGGTGCACGCCTGGTTCAACCCCTACCGGGCGGCGGCCCGCCGCGGCGATGCGCTGGCCGACAACCACGTCGCGCGCGAGGTCCCGGCGGCGGTGCGCCCCTGGGGCAACACCCTGTGGCTCGATCCCGGTCTCGCCCCCGTGCAGGAGCGCGCGCTCGACGTCATCGACGAGGTGGTCCGCCGGTACGACATCGATGGCGTGCACATCGACGACTACTTCTACCCCTACCCGGACGGGTCGCGGGCCTTCCCCGACGGGAGCACCTACCAGGCCTACCGCAGCGCCGGGGGAGCGCTCACGCTCGCCGACTGGCGCCGCGACAACGTGGATCGCCTGGTCGAGCGCATCCACGACCGCGTCGAGGCGGCCTGCCCGACCTGCCGCATGGGGGTGAGCCCGTTCGGCATCTACCGCCCCGGCCAGCCGGTGGGCGCGCGCGGGCTCGATCAGGTCGCCCAGCTCTTCGCGGATCCGATGCTGTGGTACCGCGAGGGCTGGGTGGACTACCTCGCGCCGCAGCTCTACTGGTCCACCCGGAAGTCGGGCCAGGCGTATGGCCTGCTCCTGAAGTGGTGGGATGCCCACGTCGAGGCCGAGCACCCGCTCGTGGTGGGGCTCGACGCCACCAAGGTGGGCTCCAACGCCACGTGGTCGCTCGACGAGGTGCGCACCCAGGTCCGGCTGGCGAGGGAGGCGCCGAACACCCACGGCCAGATCTGGTTCCGAGCGAAGCCGATCCTGACCGATCAGGCCGGTCTGCGCACCCTGCTGGCCGGCGAGCTCTACGCGCAGCGCGCCCTGCCGCCGGTCCAGCCCGGGGCGCCGGCCCCTCCGCCGCCGCTCGTGGAGGTGAACGGCAACGACCTGCGCCTTGCCCCGGCGGAAGGCACGGACCTGCGCGGCTACGTGCTCTACCGGGGCGCCGAGCCCCGCTTCGACCGCCTCCTCCCTCCGGTCACCACGGTCGTGGAGCTGCCGTCGGGGCCGTGGGTGGTCAGCGCGGTCGGGCCGGGTGCCGCCGAGAGCCGAGGTCTCCGCGTGCTCGTGGGACCCACTGCCTCCGGAGGCGCGCTTTGAGATAGAGTCGGGCCCCCCCCACCGAAGGTCGGAGGCTCCGTGCGCCTGCTGCGTCCGCTCTTGTTCCTGCTGCTCGCCTGGGTTGCCGCGTGCGCCAAGCAGGGCTCCACCGACCCCTCGCTCGAGGGCACGCGCGCCCTCGAGCGCATGACCGTCGACGATCTGCCCATGGGGATCGAGGCCGGCAAGAGCGAGGTCGGCATCGCCAACTACCGGGCGGTCTTGTTCTCCGCGCAGGACTACAAGTCGAGCTCGCTCACCGATCTCGACACGCCGAACCGCGACATCCAGCAGATCGCGAAGACGCTGCGGGACCAGTACGGGTTCGAGACGGAGGTCCACGAGAACGCGACCGAGTCCGAGATCATCGAGACGCTCGACCGGCTCCGGCTCGAGGCCGGCGACGGCGACGGGATCCTGATCTACTACGCGGGCCACGGCATCTTCTCCGCCGACGAGAACCGCGGGTACTGGCTGCCGGTCGATGCCGATCGCACCAACACGTCGCGCTGGGTCAGCAACGACGACGTGGGGGCCAAGCTCCGGGCGATGAAGGCCCGCCACGTCCTGCTCATGGTCGACTCGTGCTTCTCCGGGAAGTTCAAGGGCGTGGGCGACGAGGGCTCCTCGCTCGAGACCGACCGGCGGGAGGCGCGCAAGATCGCGGAGCGACGCAGCCGGTGGGTGCTGAGCTCGGGGGGCAACGAGCCCGTGGCCGACGGCGGCCGCGACGGGATGAGCGTGTTCGCCTACTACCTGAACAAGTCCCTGCGGGAGGCGGAGGGCCGCTACATCAAGGCCGACGAGCTGTTTCCCCAGCTCCGCAAGCGGGTGGTCGCGAACTCCGACCAGACCCCCACGCAGGGGGCGTTCGCGGACTCGTTCCACGAGGACGGCCAGCTCGTGATGCTCAACGGCAACGCGTGCGAGGCCCAGCTGCAGCAGGCTCGGTTCAAGCTTCAGGCCGAGGCCGCGCGGGAGTGGAAGGTCGTGCGCGACGCGCTCGTGAAGGGCGACAAGCAGGCCACCCAGGCGCTGCAGGGGTGGCTCGGCCGGTGGGAGGCGGGGACCACCGCCCAGGCCTGCGGCGAGACGGCGCCCGTGGAGGTCGAGCAGGTCGCCGAGGCCCGCTGGATGATGCAGGCGGCGCTCCGCACGACCACCCCCGCCAAGGCGGCGACCCCCAAGGAGGGGCCCAAGAACGAGCTCACCGACGTGGAGGCGATCCGCGAGGTCGACGAGACCCCCGAGGCCCGGGCCGCGCGCCTGCAGGCCGAGTGCGACGGGGGCACGCTCGGATCCTGCGCCGCCCTGGGGGTCGCCTACGAGGGGGGGCAGGGCGTGGGCGAGGACGTCGCGAAGGCGCTGGCGCTGTACACCCAGGCCTGCGACGGGGGCGAGGCCACCGGCTGCAGCTACCTCGGCGTGCTCTACGCGACCGGCGCCGGCGTCGCCCAGGACTACGCGACTGCCCACGAGAAGCTGCGCCAGGGCTGCTTCCGGGGCGACGGGCGGGGCTGCGCGATCTCCGGGTTCATGTACGAGCAGGGCTACGGGGTCGAGGAGGACAGGTCACGGGCGACGGGCCTGTACCGGCAGGGCTGCGACGCGGGCTATGCGCGGGGCTGCCTGTGGTTCGGCTACAGCCTGGAGGCAGGCCAGGGGGGGCCAGCCGATCCTCCGGCCGCGCGGAAGGCCTACGGGCGGGCCTGCGAATTGGGCGAGGCGGAGGGCTGCACCTACCTCGGCGTGCTGCTCGAGCACGGCTCCGGGGGCCCCGAGGACGTGCCTGGCGCCGCCGAGTACTACGATCGGGGCTGCAAGATGGAGGACGGCCGCGCGTGCGCCTTCCTGGGGGCGGCCTACCACGATGGCCTGGGCGTGGTGCAGGACGAGGCGAAGGCCCTCGAGCTGCTGACCGCGTCGTGTGATCTGGAGGAGGGCCTCGGCTGCAACTACCTCGCGATCGTGTACGACAACGGCGACGGAGTGGCGCGGAACCCCCAGAAGGCGCTTCGCCTGTACGAGCGGGCGTGCGACCTCGAGGTCGGGGAGGCCTGCCGTAACGCGGCCAACGCCTACTGGAACGGCACCGCCGCGGCGTTCGACGCGGCGCGCGCGGTCGAGCTGTACGCCGCGGGCTGCGCGCTCGACGACGCGATGGCGTGCACCGATCTCGGCTACGCCACCGAGACGGGGCGCGGCGGGACCACGGATCTCGCCGCGGCGACCGACCTGTACCTGCAGGGCTGCACCCTGGGCAACGGCGTGGGGTGCTCCAACGCGGCGTTCATGTTCGAGAACGGCCGCGGGGTCGCGCAGGACTACGCGCGGGCACGCGAGCTCAACGCGCAGGCCTGCGAGCTCGGCAGCGGGCGGGGGTGCACCAACCTCGGGGACATGGTCGAGGAGGGGCGCGGCGGTGAGCCCGATCCGACCACGGCGGCCGAGCACTACGCGGCGGCCTGTGAGGTCGGCGACGGCCGGGGCTGCATGTACCTCGGCCTGCTCTACGAGTTCGGCAAGGGCGTGCGCCCGCGGCTCGCCACGGCGGCGGACTTCTACGGGCGCGGCTGCGAAGCAGGCCACGACGCCGGCTGCACCGCCCTCGGGTACATGTTCGAGATGGGCCGGGGGGTCGAGGCCGACGGAAAGCGGGCGCTCGAGCTCTACACCCAGGCCTGCGACGACGGCGAGGGGCACCTGCGCGCGTGCAACAACCTGGCCACGCTGTACAGCCTGGGCGAGGTGGTGGCGTTCGACGGCCAGAAGGCGACCGGCCTGTACCGGCAGGCGTGCGGCTACGAGGACGGGGGCGGCGAGCGGCACGCGCGGGCCTGCTCGAACCTCGGGATCGCCTACGCCCAGGGCCGCGGCGTGGCCGAGGACATCGAGCTGGCCGTCGAGCTCTACGAAGACGGCTGCGACCTCGGCGATGCGTTCGGCTGCATGCTCCTCGGCACCGCCGCGGAGACCGGGCGCGGGGTCGCCGCCGATCCGGCGCGGGCCCGGGAGCTGTATGGCCAGGCGTGCGAGGGGGGCGACATGATGGGCTGCGTGTACCTCGGGTCGCTCTTCGAGCGCGGGGTCGGGGGGCCTGCCGACGCGGCCATGGCCCGGAAGTCCTACGGCAAGGCCTGCAGCGAGGGCACGTCGTTCGGATGCGGCGCGCTCGGGTCGCTCCACGAGCGCGGCATCGGCGGGCCGGTCGACGCGGTCACGGCGGAGATGCTCTACACGCGGGCGTGCGAGGCGGGCATCGGGGCATCTTGCGCCTCGCTCGGGGTGCTGTTCGACCTCGGCAGGCTCGTGGAGCAGGATCTGGTCAAGGCGCGCAAGTTCTCCCAGCAGGCCTGTGATCTCGGGGAGGTCGACGGCTGCGTGAACCTCGCCGACCTCGAGCTGCGGATCGGAGAGACGGTGCACGCGCTGCAGCTCGTCGAGCGAGCGCTGGGGCTGCCCAACGCCCTCGAGTACCTCGATCTGCCGGCTACCTACTTCCTCAAGCTCGCGGCGGGGGGCGACTGGGCGTCCACCTCCGAGGCGCTGATCGAGGCCTACGAGGTGCTGCCCGAGGGCCACGAGTCGGGCTGGGACTGGACCTTCCTCCGGGAGGCCTACCGCGCGCGCGGAGAGGATCAGCTGCTCTCCATCCTCGACGTCCTGGAGCAGCCGAAGTCGGCCGCGGGGCTGACCGCGCTGCGCAAGGCGGTGGCCCCCCGGTAGATGACGGTTCGCTACGACGATGACTCGCGCACGCTCACCTGCTCGGCTCGCGATCTGATCGGGGACGCGGCCGGTGGCCACCTCACGCTCGAGGTCGTGCAGTCGCGGTCGGCGCGGGCGGCCGCGGGCCGCCAGGTCCACAGCACCTGGCAGGCCGAGCAGGCCACGGCGGACGAGGGCTTTCGCAGCGAGGTGGGGTTTCGGCGAGAGGTCGTGATCGGCGCGTGGACCTGTCGGGTGCAGGGGCGCGTCGACGGGCTCCGCGAGGAGGGCCCGCTCACCGTCGTCGAGGAGGTGAAGTCGAGCGTGCTCGACGCGAGCCGCCTCTTCGCGACCACGGCCGCGGACTGGCCTGCGTTCGTGGCCCAGCTCGAGGTGTACCTGTGGCTCGTCGCCGCCGAGCACGCGGCGCCCGTGGGGCGCCTCGTCCTCGTCTCGCTGGCCGACGGGGCCACCCAGGTGCTGTCGGTCGCGTGGCGGGCCGGGCCCGTGGAGCAGCGGATCCTGGCCCGCCTGGGGGATCTCGTGACGGCCCGCGAGTCGCGGCTGCAGTGGCTCGCTGCCCGGCAGGCGCGCCGGGTGCCCTGGCCCTACCCCGCGCGGCGGCCGGGGCAGCGGGAGATCGCGGAGGCCACCGAGTGGGGCCTCGACGCCGGGCTGGCGGTGCTCGTGGAGGCGCCGACGGGGCTCGGCAAGACCGCGGCCGCGCTCCACGGCGCGCTGCAGCACGCGCTCGTGCACCGCAAGCAGGTGTTCTGGGCGACCCCGCGGACCACCCAGCAGGCGGGGATCGAGCGCGCGATCCGGGCGCTCACCGCCGCGGGGCTCCCCGTGCGCTCGGTGCGGCTGCGGGCGCGCCACAAGGCCTGCCTCAACGACGAGATCCGCTGCCGGCCGGACGCCTGCCGCTTCGCGGAGGGCTACTACCACAAGCTCAGGGCCCGGGGGCTGCTCTCGGAGCTGCTACTGGAGGGCGCCCCGCTGGCTGCCGAGCGGCTGGCGGCCGAGGGGGAGGCCCACCAGGTGTGCCCCGTCGAGCTCGCGCTCGACCTGTCCACCGACGTCGACGTGGTCATCGGCGACTACAACTACGTCTTCGATCCCGCGGTCGCGCTCCGCCGGCACTTCGGCGACGACGGCGGCCGCGACTGGGTGGTCGTCGCCGACGAGGTCCACCAGCTGCCCGACCGTGCGCGGGCGGCGTTCAGCCCTGTCGTCGAGGCGCGGCTGGCCCGGGAGGCGGTCGCGCGGCTGTGGTCGGCCGGGCCCCAGTTTCGGCCGGTCGTGGACCTCGCCCAGCGGATCGCGGACGCGATCCTGGCCGATCTCGAGGGCGTGGCCGGCGAGGCGCCGATCGCGCCCGATCCGGGGCGCTGGCGGGCACTCGCCGACGACGTCGACGGGGTCGGCCTCGACTACGCGCTGCGGAAGGCGGAGCGGTCCCTTCCGTGGGCGACCGACGACGATCCGTGGCTCGCGCTCGCCCGCCAGGTGCTCGGGCTCGCTGCCGGCCTGCCCGAGGTGTGCGACGAGCTGGTGCCGGTGGGCGATCATT
>CAYMSU010000176.1:0-11517 GCA_964393165.1 uncultured Enterobacteriaceae bacterium | reverse complement strand
GCACCACGGTCGCGCTGGAGGAGATCGGGACTGGCCTACGGCATCCCTTCCGCACGTCGCGGTTCACCATCGGGAGCGCACCGGATGCGGACCTCCGAATCGCATCCGCGGCGCCGGTCGCGGCCGAGTTCGGGATCCACGGGCCCGACGACGTCTGGCTCATGGTCGACACCGACGACCGGCCGATCGAGCTCGGCGCGGAGTTCGAGGTGGCCGGCATGCGGTTTCGCCTCGTGCTCACGAGCGACCAGCGCGCCCCCACGATCCAGCCCCAGAAGGATCGCTTCCCGTACACCCTGATGGCCACCTTGGACGGGCCCACGGGGCCCGTGGCCGAGCTCGCCAACCTGCACAGCGGCCAGCGCGTCCGCATCGAGGCGGAGACTCGGGCGATCCTGCTGTACCTGTTGGGCCGACAGGTGGCGCAGGATCGTCAGGGCAGCACCCCGCCGGAGGAGATCGGCTGGCTACCCGACGATGACGTGATTGTCGGCGTGTGGGGGCGTTCGGGGCTGCCCGACGGGGCGAACCGCCTCAAGGTGCTGGTGCACCGCTTGCGGTCCGAGATCAAGCGGGCGGGCTTCGACCCCTGGTTCATCGAGCGCCGTCGTCGCTACATCCGGGTGCGGGTCCGCGAGTTCACCGGCCCGGTGGAGTAGCTCAGCGGCCCAGGTGCCGCGCCACCTGCTCGGCGAGGCGGCGGGGGGTGACCACCCCCACCCACCAGCCCGCGTCGGCCAGCGCGCGCGCGAAGCGCGTGTTGTACTCGGCCCTCCCTTCGGTGTCGAGCGCACACAGCCCGAGGCCCTTGACGCCGGCAGCGGCGAGCTCTCCGGCGAGCTCGAGGCATGCCGCGACCTCATCGTAGACGTACCAGTCGCTGACGACGGCGACGATTGTGCGCTCGGGCTCCGTCACACGCTCGGCGCACGCCTGCAGGGCCGGCCGGAGCCGGGTGCCTCCGCCGAGCTGAGCGCCCATCAAGACCGCCAGAGGGTCGTGGACCTCCGAAGAGACGTCCACGACCCGGTGGTCCCACAGGAGCAGGTGCACCGTGACGGCCGGCAGCGACGCAAGGATGGCGGCCATGACGGCACTGTGGATCAAGCTGTCGAGCATCGAGCCCGACTGGTCGACCGCAACGATGACCCGCCAGGCCACGCGGCGCTGCTGCCGGTGCCGAAAGTCGATGCGGTGCGGCACGAGGCGCTGCCGCTCACGATCCCAGTTCCGGAGGTTGCGGCGAATCGTTCGCGGCCAGTCGGTGTTGCGGAAGTTGCGGAGGGGCCGCCCGCGCGCGTCGACGGGGCCGAAGAGCGCGGGCTCGACCTGCTGGCGCAGCCGTGCGGCGAGATCCTCCACCACCTCCCGCACGATCCGCCGCGCCTCGGTCAGCACCTCGGGGGTCATCAGGTGCTTGAACTGCAGGATCGCCCTCACGAGGTCGTGCGAGGGCGCCATCGATCGCAGGACCTCGGGATCTGTCACGAGCTCGGTCATCCCGTACCGCGCGAGGGCGTCGCGCTCGATGACCTCGACCGCCTCGCGGGGGAACAGGGTGCGGACGTCGGCGAGCCAAGCCGGCACGGCGAGACCGTCACCGCCGCCCTCGCTCGCGTATTGATGTCCCCGCCTGGCGAACTCGCGGTCGTAGAGGAAAGACAGCGTGCGGTCGCGTTGCTCGGCACGATCGGAGCCTTGGCCGTCGCCCGAGGCGAGGTTCCCGAGTGGCAGCGCCTCGTCTGCGTGGCGGCCCAGCACCAGCCGCCAGCGCAGCGACGCGGTCACGCGTGGATCGCGGTCCTCATCCATCCGGAGGGGCCTATTCACTTGGAAACTCCGGCGCCTCCGCGCCACGCCGATGGATTACGAGGCGGTGCAGCGGGAGGGGCCGATGGTCCGGTGGGCGATGTGGTCGTGCGTGGCAATGGGCTGCGTCGGGGCGTCGGACGCCACCGAGCGGCTCGCGGGGGGCTCGGGAGACTCCATCCCGGTTACTCCGCGGCCCGCACCGCCCGATCCCCCCCCGACGATTCGCTTGGTGACCTGGAACGTCGCCACCCTGGGGGAGGTCGGAAGCGACCCCTATGTGGCCGTCCGCGACGTGCTGGCAAGGCTCGATGCAGACGTGGTCGGACTCAACGAGCTGGAGGAGGTCGAGGAGAGCCGTCTGGCCCGCCTGGCCTCGGAGCTCGACTACAGCGTGGCCCAGATCGGGCGCGACACCCCCTTTGGCTCCCTACGCAACGGGATCCTGGTGCGCTCGTCGCGTCGAACGCGGTCCTGGACGAGCGCAGCGCTCTCCGACGACGCGAGCGCCGAGGACCTGACACGCCGTCCCGTGTCGACAGTCGTCGACGCGCCGTGGGGCGGCTCCCTCGGCGTCGTGGTCCAGCACTGCAAGGCGGGCTTCGACGACGTCGACGAGTTCCGGCGCCTCGTCGACGCCTTGCGCACGGCACAAGCCGGCCGGTCGCTGGGCGTCGACCATGTCGTCGTCCTGGGCGACTTCAACGAGGATCCGGTCGAGCGCCAGAGCACGCCTCTGCGTCCCGCCACCTTCCGGTCGGTCCCCTCGGGAGTCCCCGGCAGCTACCGCCTCGGCGCCGACCTGCGGGCCACGCTGGAGGCGGAGGGGCTCGTCAACGATCCGTTCCGGCTCGTCGCGGATCTCGGCCTCGCGCACGTCCCCCTGGCCCAGCTCGATGGCCGCGTGGAGAGCCGCGACTCCGGCCGATGGATCGACCACGTCTTCTTGGACGGCACGCTCCGCGTGGTCGCGTCCGAGATCTATGACGCTCGCGACGAGGGACGGCCCGGGGGCGTGCCGAAGTCCGGCGAGGCGCCCGTGAGGTATGTCACCTCGACCGCGTCGGACCACCTCCCGGTGGTCGTGGACCTGACGATCAGCGAGTGACCCGCGACCCCGGCCCCTGGGCGAGCGCGACAGTCCGCCCCTCGACGCCGTGGTCGTGCATGGCGTGCGCGGCGCCGGCCACCGCGCCCACGCCCACGCTCACGACCAGCATGAGCACGACGGCGAGGGACTGAATCCAGCTCGAGAGCAGCACCGCGGAGGGCACGTGGCCGGGTGGAGGCTCGGCGTCGAGCGCAGGGACCGGATCGGCTCCCGAAGGCACCGGATCCCAGTCGAGGTGGGCTTGCGAGGGGCCGAGGCGCAGCTCGCACCCGGCCCGCTGGTAGGCGACCATGACCATGTGAGCACCGGGGGGAGGAGACGGGTGGAGTGGCCAGGACGGCCGAGTCCGGAAGGGAGAGAGGCGAGGTGTTGGAAGGTCAAGGGTTGACCCTGGAACCAACTTTAATGGAGGCGGAGCCGCCGATCAAGATCGCAGCCAGTCCGCCAAGAGATCGCGCACGCGGGCGTCGATCTCCACGGCGACGGACGCTTCTTTCGCCGAGACCTGCGGTGCGGCCGAGGGCTCGTCGTCGCCGGAGAGGTGCACGACCACCTCGGCCCCGATGCGCTCGAGCTCGGCCGGGATGAACACCGCGAAGGCGCGGCGAAGATCCGGCAGCACCCGCGCGAACGCCTCGTCGTCGAGGCGGACCAGCACGTCGGTGACCACGCCGAGGAGCCGATGAGAGGCGAGAAACAGGCTCCGCTGCACCCGCAGCACGCCCTCCAGGAAGGCCCCGCCGCGCAGCACGCGCTCGACCGGACCATCGAGGTAGCCGACGAGCGCACCGCTCACCGCGGCTTCGTCCAGGGCCCCGAGTGCGTGCAGCAAGCCGGCACTGGCTCCCCGCACCAGAGGCTGGCTGTCGATGTCCCCGGCGACCTCCGACAGTCGGTCGACGAGGAGGGCCCGGTCCGGCGGGGTCGGTAGCCCGGTGGACACTGCGACCCGCGCCAGGGTTTGGAGTCGCGCGACCATCGCGGGCGCCTCTTCGTCGGCCACGCGGCCCGCCGCGGGGAGCCGCAGGCAGGTCCTGGTGAAGAGATCCCGCGCGGTCTCTCCGAGGGCCCGGTCGCCGACCGTCTCGAGGGCGTCCTGGTAGCTCTGGAGCAACAGCACATCCTCGAGCGCCTCGACGAGGTGGTCGAGCGCGCCGTCGACGGCCGCGGCGGCGCGCAGTCGCTCGACGGTCCGCCCGAGCATCCCCGTCGCGCGCGCCTGGGCTACCTCGAGGAGCGTGCGCGCCACGCGTTGCACGTCGGTGCCCGCGCGCTCGAGCGCCTCCTGGAGGGTGTCGGCGGCTGCCTCGGCGATCGTCGGCCCGCGGTCCGAGATCTCGACCAGGCGATCGTCGACGTCCTCTCGCCACCGCACGGCCCACGTCTCCGTCGTCAGGTGAGTGTCGGCGCCCTCCGCCAGGTTGGGCCCCTTGTAGGGAGCGTCGGTGTCGTCCACCTCCGCGAACATGGGCACGTCGAGGATCCGGCAGGCATGCAGGAACGCGGACTTGCGCCGGTGACGGGGATCCTTGTGGAAGTCACAGCGCACGACCTTCTCGGCACCGGACAGATCCAGCCGGAAGCTCTTGGCTTGGGTGAGGTAGTCGTCGATCAGGGGCGGACGTCCAGCCCCCTCAGCGACGTGACCCATGCGGCGCCCCACCAGCACCGCCTGCGCCGCCGCCAGCACTGCGTCGCCGGCGGAGCCCCGCTCCCCCTTCACGAAGGCCGAGGTCACAGCGTCGATGACCTCGTGGGGCCCAACCTCCGCCATCCGTCGCAGGCGCGCCAGCTCCTCGGCCATGGTGACCGCCCCGACCACGTCCGCAGTGCCGACGGGCGCCCCGGCCTCTCGGGCCCGCCAGGAAGCCTCGACCAACAGATGAAGGGCGGCCGTGTTGTGCGGCCTCTCCGACCCCTCTCGGGCCGCCTGGTGCACGTGCTCCCCCCACGCCGGCTGCTGCCCCGTCAGCCGGGCGAGCGCCGGGTAGGAGTGCGCGCACAAGAGCGTCTGTGTGTCGCGGTCGGGCTTGCCCGGGGCCTTCTTCGGCGTGACGAACGGCAGGGCGACGGCGTGGTAGGCCCCGGTGACGACGACGATCTCGCCGCTCGGATGGTCCTTGCGGACCCGCTCGACCCACCAGCGCATGTGGCGCTCGCGCAGGTTGGTGCCCTCGTCGACCGGACCACTCCCCACGTTCCGCGCGCACCAGGCGAACGTGAGGACCTGCTGGCGGAATGCCTCCGCGGTCAGCGTGGCGGATCCCGCCTCGAGGCGAGCCATCCAGGTCTGTTCGAAGTCGGCGAAGCCGGAGCGCCGCGCCAGGGCCTGGACGTACGCGCTCTCCCCGAGCTCCCGGTGGTTCGGCTGGCGCTCCGGCTGCTGCATGGTCGGCAGCTGGGCCTTGAGCGACGCGTCGATGAACTGCAGGTGTGCGCCTATCTCGCGCCCGGCCGAGAGCGCTGCGTACTCGGGACCGAAGGCCACGAACGGCCACCAGCCGCGGTACCGCGCGGGGATGTCCGGGCTCGCCGAGAGCTCCCCGTTGCGACCCAGCTTGTTCTTCCGGTCCACCCAGCTCGACAGGATGGTGACGGGCGGAGCGGTGTCGGGGTGGACGAGCCAGTCGATGAGGTCCGTGGCATCGTCAGGCCCCTCGACGAGCACGGCCACCGGCCTGCGCTCGTGGATCAGGCGGCGGACGTGCAGCGCACTCGCCGGCGAGTAGTGCTTGACGCCAAACCACACGATGCCATCGGGATCCGCCACGATCTGCCGGACGGCCGCGACGGGGTCGTCGGCAGGTGGCGGCGCGCGCCGCTTCACCCCTGGTCGACCAGGTGCCGTGCCGCGTAATAGGCCTTCCAGAGTCCGCTCTCCCGAGCGGCGCGGGGCTTCACCGCCACCTCGAAGTAGTCCTTCAGCGCACGGCGATCGTCTTCCCCCTCCTTGGCCGCGGTACCCGGCAGCTGCATGACGACGTGCCCGGGCTCGACCTTTCCGTCGCCGAAGAAGGTGGCCTGGAGCACCGCGTGCAGGCCCACCGACACGGCCTCGGCGGTCGACATCGCGGCGCCGGGACGGCCGAGCTGCGTGCCGTCGATGGTGTGGCCCGCGCGGAGCTCGTGGAAGGTGGTGACCAGCAGCTCGAGCACGTCATCGTGGAGCTCTGTGCCCTCCCCTGGCGTGCCCTTCAGGTGCTCTTCGACCTGCTGACGGACAATGGTGGCTTCGAGCTCCAGATCCCGCAGTGGCGGCACCGTCTCGAAGTGGAAGCGGCGCTTGAGGGCTGCGCTCATCTCGTTGACGCCACGGTCGCGCGTATTCGCCGTGGCGATCAGGTTGAAGCCCGGCCTGGCGAGCACGATGCCCGGCTCGCCCGTGAGCTCGGGCACCAGCAGAACCTTCTCGGAGAGCGCCTGGAGCAGCGTGTCCTGCACCTCGTGAGGGGCTCGGGTGATTTCTTCGAACCGGACCACCTTCCCCTGCTTCATGCCGCGATATAGCGGCCCGGCGACGAGCGCGCGCTCGGAGGGGCCCTCGGCGAGGAGCAGCGCGTAGTTCCAGCCGTACTTGATCTGGTCCTCGATGAGGCCTGCGGTGCCTTGCACGGCGAGGAGACTGTCGCCGCTGATCGCCGCCGCCAGGTGCTCCGAGAGGAAGCTCTTGGCCGTGCCGGGCTCGCCGATCAGCAACAGCGCCCGGTCGCTGGCGAGCGTGGTGATGGCCCGCTGGACGAGCACGTCGTGGCCGAACACCTTGCGGGTGATCACGACCTGGTGCTTCTTGCGCCCGCGCTTGACCTCGAGCGGCGTGTCTCCGGAGCCCGTGACGAAGGAGAAGACCGCGCGCGGCGAGAGCGCCCAGCCCGCAGGGCGGGGCTGCGTGTCGTTCTGATCGAGCGCGGCGAGCTCATCGGCCCAGCGCTGCTCGGCTGGCAGTCGGATCGCGTCCATTCCGCGTCGTATTCTCCCGACGTGGCGAGGGCCGTCCTTTGGAGGACAATGCGGTAGGCTCGCCTTGGAGAGCGAGATGATCACCCTTCTGCTGATGGCCTGCAACCCCACGTCCGCGGTTCGCGTGAGCAGCCCGGCACCGGAGCCCGCAGCTCCCGAGCCAGCGCCAGCCCCCGCGCCCGCTCCGGCCTCGCCGGCCCCCGCGCCCGCCGAGGAGCCGACGCCCGCACCCTCAGGGCTCCCCGCAGGGGCCGCCTGCCTCGAGGGAGCACAGTGCGCCTCGGGGGTGTGTGAGGGCGAGGGCTGCGACGAGGCGAGCCCCGGAGTGTGCGCCGAGGAGGAGCGGGCGTGCACCACCGACCTGGTGCCGTACTGCGGGTGCGACGGGGAGACCTTCCGGTCGAGCGGGACGTGCCCGCAGCGCCGCTACGAGTACGAGGGGCCCTGCGAGGAGACCGAGGAGGTCCCGGACTAGTCGGCCTCCCACGGCGGGTCCTCGAGCTGCTCGACCGCATGATCCACGAAGGCCCGGACCTTGGGAGGTAGGTTGCGGTTGTGCGGGTAGAGCGCCCAGATGCCGTCCTCGTCCTTCACGTGGTCGCCGAGCACGCACACGAGCCGACCCACGCGTAGATCCCGTCCGAGGATGAAGCGCGGAGCCAGGACCAGGCCGAGACCCGCAGAGGCGGCCGCTCGGAGGAGGTCGCCGTTGTTGGAGACGAGGGGTCCGTGCACTGGCACGACCGTGTCCGGGCCCAGGCGCCACCCCGCGGTGTCGGCGTACATGTAGCGTAGGCATACGTGCTCGCGCAGATCGTCGGGCTCCTGCGGCACCCCGTGCGCCTCGAAGTAGGCGGGGCTGCCCGCGATGGCTCGAGGCGCCACGCCGAGCCGTCGCGCGAACATGGAGCTGTCGGACAGCTTCCCCACGCGGACCGCGAGGTCGTAGCCTTCGTCGATCAGATCGACCTTGCGGTCCGTGAGCGTGACGTCGAGCTGGACCTTCGGGAACTTCCGGGAGAACGACGCCACGAGATCGCCGAGGTAGAGCGCCCCGAAGGTGAGGGGCGCACTGACCCTCAAGGTGCCGCTGGGCACGACCTGCGAGGAACGAACGGCAGCCTCCGCCTGCTCGATCTCGGACACGATCCGTGACGACCGCTCGAAATAGTCCTGCCCCACCTCGGTGGTCCGCAAGGCGCGCGTGGTGCGCTCGAGCAGCCGGACGCCCAGGCGATCTTCGAGCCGGGCGATCTGACGGCTCACCGTGGACTTCGGGACACCGAGCTCGCGGGCGGCGGACGTGAACCCGCCTGTCTCCACGACCTTCACGAAGAGCTTCATCTGACCGACGACGTCCATGGCCTGTTCTAGCGTGGCGGCCGCGTCCCCGACAGAGGGGTACAGGGGGCGCGTGTGGTGGTTGTCGCTGCTCGCCTGCCAGGAGCCATTCGCCCTGGACCGGCACGATCTCGCGGGCTTTCGGATCGCGGCCGTCGACCTCGCCGCCATCGACGAGGGGCGGTTCTCCCCCCGGGTCGCGGTGGTGGTCGAGGGGCGGCCGTGGTCCGAGGACCCGGTCGAGCTCGCGTGGTCGTGGGTGGACTCGATCGACGAGGCGGCTGGGCTGGACAACGATGCGCCGGTCGAGGCCGAGGGCCCCGTCGTAGCGCTGGACCGACCCGAGGCGCCGGAGTTGCTGGCGCTCCGAGCCACGGAGCCCGGCGGAGGGGCCGTGGCCACCGCCGTCATCGAGGTACCGGCGGGCCCGTCCCGCCTCGGTCCGCTGCCTCCGATCACGCTTCGGGAGCTGTCGCTGCGGCTCGCCACGGTCAACGAAGAGCAGCTCACCCTCGAGGCTCGCCGGGAGCGAGACGGTGAGCCCACTGGGCGGATCGCCCCGGGTGGCCTCGGACGCCTGGCCGTCGAGGCGCCCGAGGGTATCGCGCGGTGGATGGCTACGGGGGGATCGTTCCTGGAGCTCGACCGGACGGTCACTGACTGGGTGGCTGGAGACCTCCGGCTCGACGACGGGGAGATCGAGGGCTCGCGCTCGCCTCTCGAGGACGAGGCGGTGACCGTGATCGGGCTCGTGGTGAGCGAGGACGGCCCCACCCCCGAGGGACGCTTTCGGGCGCGGGACATCCTCGTTCAGGCTGCGTCCGACGAGGGCGTGTGGGTCGCCGGCCGATGGATCCCCACCTCGCCGGCGGTCGCATCAGACCCGGGCACGGTCTTGCGCGGCACGCTCGAGGCCGACGACCGCTCGCCTACCGGCGTCCGCCTGGTCGACAGCGTCGTCGTGTCGCGGGCCGAGGCGGAGGCGCGCGGGTTCGGCACCGACGCGCTCGCCTGCGCGGCCGTGTCCGGTCCGTTCGATCCTGGCTGGTTGCTCGAGCAGCGGTGCGCGCGGTCGCAGGTCGACGGGCGGGAGGTCTACCTGGTGACCGATCCCGCGGACGGATCATGATCGCTGGTACCTGGGTGGGCGGGTGGCTGCTCACGGCGGCCGCGGCGGCCGCCGAGGTCGACCTCGTGGTGCGCCAACGGGAGGATGGGGCTCCCGTAGCCGATGCGACCGTGGTCCTTCCCGACGGGCGCGAGCGCTCCACGAACGCCCGTGGTCGGGTGCGGCTGGGCCTCGAGGGGTCGGCGCCGTGGAGGGTGACCGTTCGCGCGAAGGGCCGAGCCCCCCAGACGCTCGAGCTGGCCGACGGCGACGTCCTCCAGAGGGTGTGGCTGGAGCGCGGCGCGCGCGATCTGGAGATCGTGGTGGAGGGGTTCCAGCAGACCGCAGACCCTTCGCGCCACGTCGTCGATGGGGAGCAAGCGATGGAGACCCCAGGCACGCTCGACGACGCGATCCGTCTGGTGCAGTCGCTGCCTGGCATGACCGTCCAGCGGGAGTACTCGCCGACCTCGGGAGACCTCGTCGTTCGAGGCGCGCAACCTGGAGACAGCCGCTACTACCTCGACGGGATCGAGCTGCCGTACCTGTACCACTTCAACCAGTACGCGAGCGTCTTCCCTGCGAGCCAGGTCGACACGATCGAGTTGTTCCCCTCGACCTTCTCTGCTCGGTACGGCGACGCAGTGGGGGGCATCGTGGAGGCGAAGTCGCGGCGCGACCGCCCCTCTGGCGTCGACGGCAGCGCGCACCTCAACTTCGTCATGGCCGGGGCCGACGTGCGGGCTCCGGTCTCTCGCGAGTGGTGGATCTCCGCCTCGGGTCGTCGCTCCTACCAGGACCTGGCCGGCGAGCAGACCCCGCAGTTCACGGTCTGGCCCGTGTTTCACGACTTCGTGGTGCGCGCCGAGCGGGGCGACCCGAAGGGCGGGACCGGGCTGTTCGCCATGGGGGCCGGAGACTCGTACACCCGCGCGGTGGGCGAGCTCGACGTGCTGAGCCCGTGGGAAGCCACGCAGACGCCTTCGTTCCGTTACCGCCAGGGCTTCCAGACGTTCGGCGTACGTCACCAGTGGCGCGGCGATGCCACACGAGGCCGGACCGTGGTCGCCTACGTGCGCCATCGCCGCGGCGGAGAGCTGTCGTCGTTCGGCGAAGAAGCCCTCGCCAGCGATCGGATCTCCAGTCGAACCGACATCCAGGTGCGCCCCGATCACGCCCTCGGTGCGGACCTGGGCTACGAGCTCAACGCCGCGCGCACCCGGCTTCAGGTCGAGCCGAATCCCAGCGACGGCGTGCGCGTCGCCGAGGAGGCCCCGGCGCTCGCCCGCGGCGTGGCCGTCGGCAGGCGCCTCGATCGACTCCAGGGCGGGCTCTACGCGACGGGCCACGCGAGCTGGGGCCCCCTTCGCCTGATGCCGGGCCTCCGCGTCGCCCCCGACCTTCGCGGCTCCGGCGCGCCCACGGCGAGCGTTCAGGTGGAGCCACGGCTCGCTGCCCGGGTACGGCTTGGGGACGAAGGCATGCTCAAGCTCGGTGCGGGGCGCTACACGCAGCAGCCGCGGAGCGAGGACTTGCTCACCCAGACGGAGGAGGGCCCTCCGCTTCCGACCACGACCGCGTGGCAAGCCACCATCGGATGGGAGCAGGCGATCGCGGGACGGCTCGAGCTCGGCGCCGAGGCCTACTGGAAGTCTCTGCGGTCACCGCTCGCGCAGCCCGTCGACGAGCCCGTGTTCGCGCTGGACGAGGGGCGCGCGTACGGCGTGGAGCTGCTCACCCGATATCGCCTGAAGGAGGTGTTCTTCCTCTGGGGGTGGGTGGCCCTTCAGCGGGCCGAGGTCCGCGAAGCCAGCACCGCCTGGCGTGCGGCGGACGGCGATCAGCGCATCTCCGGCGGCGTCGTCGCGTCGTGGGAAGTGGGGCGGTGGAACCTGGGGGCCCGCTACCGGTTTGCGTCCGGCCTTCCGTTCACGCCGCTGGAAGGCTCCGTCTATCAGGCCTCCCGCGACGCCTGGATCCCAGTGGTGGGTGACCTCAACGCAGCGCGCCTGCCCGCCTACCACAAGGTCGATCTCCGTGCGGCCTACACTTGGCTGTTGCGGGGCTGGACGCTCCAGGCGTCGCTCGAGGTCTGGTACGTGCCCCCGCCGTCCACGCCGCTGTATCCGGTGTGGAGCTTCGACTTCCGGGAGCAGGACTGGGTCGTCGGTCCCGGAGTGCTCCCCCTGGC
>CAYMSU010000175.1:0-11523 GCA_964393165.1 uncultured Enterobacteriaceae bacterium | reverse complement strand
ATCATCTACGACGCCGCCATCGTCTGCCTGGCATGCGCGATCTTCATCACTTGGCACGGCTACCGCAAGCTCGCCCGAGACGGCGTGGGCGCCGCGTTTCCGTTCGGCATCGGACGGTCCTACACCACGTTCGCCTACGGACCCCTCACCGCCGAGCGCGGGCTCGGCCCAGCAGGCACCCTCCGCGTGTCCCTCGACGTGCGCAACGAGGGGGCGCGCCCCGGCGACGAGGTCGTCCAGATCTACATCCGCCCCGTGGGCAGCGCGGTGCCGCGCGCGCCGGAGGAGCTCAAGGGGTTCACCCGCGTGTCGCTGGCGCCCGGCGAGACGCGCAGGGTCTCCGTGGAGATCCCGCAGCAGCGCCTCGCGTACTTCGACGAGGAGCAGGACGCCTTCGTGGTCGAGGCGCTCGACTACGAGGTGGCGGCGGCGCGCCATGCCGCCGACCCGGACGCCTCGGTGGCCGTCGTGACGCTTCGGCCGTCAGCGCGCCAGGCGCCGGAGTAGCAGCGGCAGGCTGTTGCGAAAGCCGAACGCGAGCAGCCCGCCCGCCAGCAGCCACCACCGCCACGGCTCGGGGGCGAACCCCGCGCCGAGGAGCAGCCCGACCGCCGCCACGAGCGCGACCCGCAGGGGGACGGCCGAGGCGAGCAGGGACGGCCGGCGGCCCTGGCCGTACTCCGCGTAGAGGAAGTCGACGATGTCCCCCGACTCGGGCAGCCATCGCCCGCTGCCGTCGGCCGTGGCGACCCGGAGGACAGGGACGGTCGCTCGGCCGACGGCCTCCTGGAGCTCCCGGGCACGCTCGGGGCTCCGGTGCACGTCGCGCTCCTCGACCTCGAGCCCGAGGTCGTCGATCGCCGCCCGCACCCGCTCACAGAAGGGGCACCCCTCGAACTTGTACAGCGCCAGCGCAGGCTCGCTCATCCATCCTCCCGTCGACCGGGCTCCTCAGGCCAGGCGGTAGCCGAGGCCTCGTACCGTCTCGAGGCGCGGGCCGGCATCGCCGAGCTTCCGCCGCAGGCGCTTCACGGAGGTGTCGACGGCCCGGTCCGACACCTCCGCGCGCGCCCCCCAGGTGCCGAGCCGGATCTCCTCCCGCGTGAGGGCCTTGCCGCGGTGCTCGTAGAGGAACTCGAGCATGACGTGCTCGACGGGGGACAGCACGATGGGCTGCCCGCGGAGCAGGAACCGGTGGGCCGCGGCGTCGAGGACGAGATCGTCGGGCACGGCCGGGACGGGGGCCGCCCCGCTGCGCCGAAGCAGAGCGCGGACGCGGAGCCGGACCTCGCGCAACGAGTACGGTTTCGTGACGAAGTCGTCCGCCCCCGCCTCGAAGGACACGACCAGCTGCCACTCGTCCGCGCGCTCGCTCACCACGAGGACCCCTACCGCGGCGGTGCGAGGACCCTCCCGAATCTGGCGGCAGACCTCCACCCCCGACCGGTCGGCGAGCATGATGTCGACCACGACAACGTCGGGCCGCCACTGCCGCAGGATTGACATGCCGAGCGCCCCCGTGGTCGCGCGACGACAGGCCACCCCGTCCGTCTCGAGCGCCCGCTGGAGCTGAGGACCGGCCGCGGCGTCGTGGTCGATGAGCAGCACCCGGGAGCCCACGGCACCTCCGCCCCGTCTTGCCATCCTACTGCCATCGAACTGCCCCCACAAGGTCTCGTACAGGCCGTCGCGTGGAGGGACGCACCCCATACAATCCCCCGCGAGCCAGAGTCAGAGCAGGACGTGGACGAGCGCAGCCACACCGAGTCGGACGCCCGCATCGGAACCACCTTCGCGGCGCGGTACCTCATCCGTCGCCGGATCGCGCGGGGGTCGATGGGCGTGGTCTACGAGGCCGAGCAGGTCCAGCTGGGGCGCGCCGTGGCGCTCAAGGTGCTCGATGCCCGGCCCTCCCAGGTCTCCACCCACAACATCCGCGCCCGTTTCCTGCGGGAAGCGTCCCTGCTGTCCAAGCTGAACCACCCGAACACGGTGCGGGTCTACGACTACGGGGTCGAGGAGGACCGCCCCTTCCTGGTGATGGAGCTCGTCCAGGGCGTGACGCTGCGGGAGCTCCTGGCCGAAGGCGTGATGCCCGCCCTGCGCGCCGTGCGCATCTGCCAGCAGGTGTGCGGGAGCCTCCACGAAGCCCACCGCTCCGGCGTGATCCACCGCGACCTGAAGCCGGCCAACGTGCTGATCAGCCGCGGGCTCGAGGGCGACGACCTCGTGAAGGTGGTCGACTTCGGCCTGGTCAAGGAGATCCACGGGGCCATCGAGATGACCGGCGAGGGCCTGATCCTGGGCACGCCCCAGTTCATGGCCCCGGAGCAGATCCAGGCGCAGCCACTGGATCAGCGATGTGACATCTATGCAATGGGCGTGTTGCTGTTTCGCTGCATCAGCGGGAAATACCCGCACGCCCAGGGCGACCCCGCCACGGTCCTGATGGCCCACCTCAAGGACCCGCCCCGCAAGCTGGTCGACGTGAGTCCCGCGCTCCAGCTCCCGGAGCCGGTGCAGTGGACGATCGACAAGTGCCTGGCCAAGAACCGTGACGATCGATTCGTCGACGCGCGCGAGCTCGTGCGCTCGCTCAAGCTGTGCGAGGCCGCGCTGCTCGACGAGGCCACCGCGACGCTCGCGCGGCCCGTGCTGGTGGACGGCCGGGTGGATCTCCCAGCAGACGCGCCCGAGGCCGGGAGGAGCCTGGTAAGCCAGGTCGCCCTTGGCCTCGTGGGGATTTTCGCCATCGTGCTCACGATGTTTCTTGGGTTGGTGTTCGGGTACCTGCTAATCACCCGCCTCGGGGCCCCCTGGGTGCAGGAGATGCTGTGATGTTGTTCGCGCTGCTGATGCTGGGACCGAGCGCCTGGGGCCAGACCACGCCCGCGTCTCCGGCGCCGATCGAGGAGGCCACGCCAGACGACGATCCGAACTCGGAGGCCTCCCGGCTCGCGCAGGCGAAGGAGCTGTACCGGCTCGGCGCGGGCCTCTACAACGCGGGGCGGTACCGCGAGGCCATCGCCACCTTCCGCGAGGCGCTCGCGCTGTCCGACCGGAAGGCGCTGCTCTACAACATCGCGAACGCGCAGGAGCGCTTGAACGACCTCGAGGGCGCCCTGGCCTCCCTGCGGGAGTACCGGCCCCACGCCGATCCGAAGGATCGGGTGTCGCTCGACCCGCGGATCACCTCCCTCGAGGACCGCCTGTTCGCCCAGTCCGGGCAGACCCCCGCGGGCGCGGGGCCCCGCCCCGCCGCGGGTCAGGGTCGCACGGCCCAGTCGGGCCAGGTGCCGGCCAACGTCGCGACCGTGGAGCCGGCGGTGCGGCGCCGCCCCCGGTGGGCCCTCGTCGGCACGGGCGCCGTGCTCGCGGCAGGGTTCACCACGGCCGCGGTCTGGAGCTTCAACCAGGGCCAGTCCCACCGCGAGGCCGGCGACGAGGCCGCCTACGGCACGAGCCGGACCGTCAACAACATCTCCGTGCCGCTGGCCGGGCTCGGCGGCGGGCTCGCCGTGCTCGGCTTCGTGATTCCGGGCAAGCGCACGGTGGCCATCTCCGCTCACCCGCGCGGCGCCCGCCTCGACCTCCGATTCTGACCGAGCTCGCCACCCTGCCTGCCTGCGAAGGAGTTCGCGTTGCGCACCTGTCTGACGCTGTGCCTGATCGCGCTCACCGGCTGCCTCCCGCCGTGGGACGACGCGTGGGTCGACAACCCGAACGGCCGGCAGGTCGTCCGGATCACGGAGACGGTGCAGTCCGACACGACCTGGACGTCCGACAACCTGTACGTGCTCGCGTCCGACACGCTGGTCTACGTCGAGGGCACGTCGGTGCTGTCGATCGAGGCGGGCACCGAGGTGCGCGGCGAGCCGGGCTCGGCGCTGATCGTGTCGCGCGATGCGACCATCGTGGCCCGTGGCGAGCCCGACGCGCCGATCGTGTTCACGTCCGCCCAGCCGGTGGGCACCCGGCGCCCGGGCGACTGGGGCGGGGTCGTGCTCCTCGGCAACGCGCCGCTCAACAAGAGCGCCCCCCGGCAGATCGAGGGCATCGCCGGCGACGAGCCGCGCGCGCAGTACGGCGGTGTCGATGTGTTCGACGACTGCGGGCAGCTCGAGTACGCCCGCATCGAGTTCGGCGGCTTCGAGCTGACGGCCGGCGAAGACGGGAACGAGCTCAACGGCCTCACCCTGGGGGCCTGCGGGGTGAACTCGTTCATCCGCAACGTGCAGGTCCACCGCGGCCTCGACGACGGCATCGAGGTCTTCGGCGGCACCGTAGACCTCAAGAACGTCGTGATCAGCGGCGCCGGCGACGACTCCCTGGACTGGGACGAGGGGTGGAACGGCCGCGTGCAGTTCGCGATGATCCAGCAGCTGCCCGTGCATCCCGACCCGGCCGTCGACAACAACGGCGACGAGGGGATCGAGGCCGACGGGGCCTTGGTGAACGACCCGGAGGACAAGGACGAGGACAACGACCTCGTGGCCGAGCCCTTCTCGGCGCCCACGCTGTCGAACGTCACGATCCTCGGCAGCGGCGACTCCGAGACGTCGCAGAACGGCATGCACCTCAAGGAGGGCACCGCCGCGGTCATGGTCAACTTCCTGGTCGCCAACCAGACCGGCCACGGCGTCGACGTCGAGAACGTCCAGACCGCCCAGTGGGCCGAGCCCGACCCGAAGGGCAAGCTGCCGGTGGTCCTCGAGCTCCGCGACTCGATCTTCTACTCGGTCGGCACGGGCACCGACTGGGCGCCCGACAGCGCCGAGGACGACGACGCGGATGGCGGGTTCGACGAAGTGGACTGGCTGATGAGCAGCAACAACCGGTTCGACCAGGATCCCGGGCTGCGCGAGTACGACCTCGCCGGGGAGTGGGTCGCCGACCCGCGGCCGTTCTGGGTGCCCTCCGCCGGCTCGATCGCGGCCACCGGCAGGGAGGTCCCCCGCGACGGCCCGGTGGGCTCCGAGTTCTTCACCCGGTCGGCCGACTACGTGGGGGCCATCCGTCCCGGCGCCGAGGTCGCCTGGTGGGACGGCTGGACCGCGTTCCCCCTGGACTGACCGCCCCCCCATCGAGGTAGAGCATGTCCCAACCAGACAACGCCACGCTCGCCCGCCGGCTGCTCGAAGAGGAGTTCGAGGGGTCGCTGCCGAACCAGGGCACGGGCATGCTCGGGCTGCTGAGCTGGCTCGGCATCGGCGGCCTGTTCGCGACGGTGTTCATCCTGTGCGGAGGGCTCGGCGCCCTGATCGGAGGCCGCGAGCTGTGGCTCGAGGCGTCGCGCGGCCCGGGCGACGGGCTGCGACCCGCGGCAGGTGAGAGCGTCGTCGAGGAAGCGGCGCCGTCCGCCGTGCCGCCGGTCCCCGTCGAGGCGCCGCCGCCGAGCCCGCTGGCGACCGAGCTGCAAGGCGCGAGCGGCGACGCGGCGCCCTTCGAGGGCGACGCCCCGCCGGCGCCCCCTCCCGCCCCGGAGCCCGAGCCCGAGCCCGTGCGGGAGCGGCAGCCGGCCGCGGCACGGCCCCCGGTCGTCGCGCCCGTGCCGCAGCCGGCGCCGGCGCCCGAGCCCGTGCCGGCCTCCGAGCCCGACCCGTTCGAGATGGAGATCGAGACCGACGACCTCAAGGACCCATGGAAAGAGTGACCACGGAGGGCGAGGCGAGCCCCGACCCGTGGCTCGGCGCGACGATCGGAGAGCGGTACCGGGTCTCCTCCCTCATCGGTCGCGGGTCGACCGGCGCGGTCTACGCAGCCGTGCAGGAGCCCCTGGGCCGTCAGGTCGCGATCAAGGTCCTCGATCTCGGGGAGCCCGAGCCGTCGCGTCAGGAGCGCGCCCACGCCCGCTTCCTTCGGGAAGCGTCGCTGCTCGGGCGCCTGAACCACCCGAACACGGTCCGGGTGTACGACTACGGCACCGAGGGCGATCACCCCTGGCTCGCCATGGAGCTGTGCCCCTGGCCGTCCCTCGCCAAGGTCATGGGCGACGTGCCCATGGACCCTCTGCGCCTCGTCCGGATCGTGCTGCAGGTCTGCGGCTCCCTGCAAGAAGCGCACGATCTCGGCATGATCCACCGGGACCTGAAGCCCGCCAACATCCTCGTGGGCACCGAGGAGGACGGCTCGGATCAGGCCAAGGTCGTCGACTTCGGGCTGATCAAGCCGATCGAGGGCAACGCGGAGCAGCTCACGGCCAAGGGCCTGCTGGTGGGCACGCCCATGTTCATGTCCCCCGAGCAGGTCCGAGGCGATGCGGACGTGGATCAGCGGTCCGATCTGTACGCCCTGGGCGTCTTGCTCTATCGTGGGCTCACCGGGCACTACCCCTACGACCACCGCAGCACGGCCAGCGTGCTCCTCGCGCACATCAAGGAGACGCCGCGGCCGTTCCCCACGAGCATCGTGCTCCCGCGGAGCCTGCAGCGCATCGTGGATGCCCTGCTCGAGAAGGATCGCGACCGTCGGCCCCACTCGGTCGCGGCCCTCGCGCGTAACCTGCAGGTCGCGGAGTCCGTGCTCACGGGCGAGATCACCGACGACATCGCGCTGCGCGCGCTCGACGAGCGGCTGCCGGCGGCCCGGACCGCCGAGCGCTCCCAAGAGGGCCCCGTCCGCGCGGCGCCCCGCGCCCCGGGGGGCCGGCTCCTGCTAGTCGTGCTCGCCGTGCTCGGCGCGGGGGGCGTGATCGCCCTAGCCGGCGGCTTCGCGGCGATGCGATTGTTCGTGTGGTTCGTCCGCGGCTGAGGCGGTCCCCGCCTTCGCGAGCAGCTCCTCGTAGAGCGACTGCCACTGGGCCACCACCGCGTCGATGGCGAACGCCCGGGTGACGTGGGCTCGCGCCGCGCGCCCGTACCGCTCCCGCGCCGACGCCGGCAGCGCACGCACCGTGGTCATCGCGTCGGCCAGCGCGTCCGCGTCGCGACAGGGGACCAGCCAGCCGGTCTCCCCGGGACGCACAATCGCGTCGTTGCCGCCCACCCGCGTCGCGACCGTGGGCAGTCCCGAGGCCGCGGCCTCGAGGAGGACTATGGGCAGCCCCTCCACCGCCGACGACATCACGTAGGCATCGGCCGCCTGCATCAAATCGGGCACGTCGGTGCGCAGCCCGAGCAGCCGTACCCGCGGCGCCAGCCGCCGGTGGGCAAGCTCCGCTTCCACGCGGTCCCGCAGCTCGCCGTCCCCCACGATGTAGAGCCGGTCCTGATCACCGAGGGCCCGCGCCGCCGCCGCGAGCAAGTTGGGGTAGTCCTTTTCCTCGCACATCCGGCCGACGGCGAGCCAGAGGAACTCGTCGCCCACCCCGAGCCGCGCGCGGACAGCGCGCCGGCGCTCGGGATCGGGGCGGAACCTCGCCACGTCGATCCCGTTGGGAACGTACCGGATGCGCTCCGGCGGCGCCGCGCCGAGCTGCCGATAGTGGGCGACCGCGGGCGCCGAGCAGTTCGTCATCGCGTCCGCGAGCCGATCTGTCCATCGGTACAGGCGCATGCGCAGCCAGCCTCCCTCCCGGATGCTGTGGGCGCTGCTGATCAGCACGGGCACCTTCACGAGGGGCCGGACCACGCGCGCCGCGAGGTTGGCGGGCAGGGTGTGGCTGTGCACGACATCGGGGCGGAACTCCCGCAAGGCCTCGATCAGGCGGGTGAACATCCGCGGCAGGAGCGCTCCGCGCCGGCCTCCGGCGTGGCGCCAGGGGATCCCCCACCCGTCGAGCTGGTCGGTGAGCCCCGACGGGGGCAGGAGCGACACGAGAGAGACCGCCCAGCCCTGCTGCTGAAGGTGGCGGCACAGCTGGACCACCTGGGTCTCCGCGCCGCCGTGGGCGAGATGCGTGAGCACGAAGGTGATCGAGCGCGCCACAGAAGCCTCCTGGGCCCCCTATCGGCGACGCGCCGCCCGCCTGTGGGGCTGGCTCGCTACTCGATCGGGGCACGCTCGCCGATGAACGACACGCGCACCTCGTAGGGAGACCCGGGGAGGTTCGTGAGCGGGCTGTACAGGTCCTGGACGAGCTCCGCCGCCCGCGCCTCGGCCTCGTCGAGGATGCCGTCTTTCAGGGCCTGCGCCGTGACGTTGTCCTGCAGCACCCGGATCGCCTGGTTGCGCTGCTCGCGGTTCAGCGAGGTCCACCACCCCTGCTTCTCGTGCGAGAACTGAGGCACCATCGTGTTCGAGAGGATCTCTGCGCGAGGCAGGGACACCTCCACGAGCTTCTCCTCCGGGCGCACGGTGACCTGGTACTGGTCGTGCATCTTGAAGCCGGCCTTCACGAGGCCCCGCCCGCGGACCTCGAGGGTGGCCCGGTCGGTCTGCTCGATCGGCCAGCCCTCGAACAGCTTCGACTCGTAGTCGTGGCGCACCACCCCGTCGATCTCGAGCTCGGTGGTGGCCAGCTCCATGATCGTGCGCTGGTGGGCCGTGCGGGTGGAGGTGACGGTCTCGGACACGTCGCGCGCGAGCGCCCGCCGCACCAGCTCGTCGGTCCACGGGGCGAGGAGCTCCTTGTCGACCATCCGACACAGGCCGTCGATCAGCGGCCGGCCGCGCTCCGGGCCCGCGGCCACGGTGAATGTGTCGCGCACGATGCCGCACGCGCGATCCTTCAGGATGCTCCGCAGGTCGGCCGCCCGCGAGTAGTGCGGCAGCGACATCCGAGACGGCGCCTCGGTCGGCTTGGCCAGCGGCCCCATCCACTCCCGCAGCTGCCGGTGGTGGTCGCCGAAGACCTGCGGGCGCAGGGCCCCCCAGGCCTCGTAGGCGGCGTCGCGGTGGTCGGGCTCGAACGCGTAGGCGCGGGCGGTCTGGGCGATCAGGTCCCAGTAGAGGGAGTCGAGAGGCGCCACGAAGGCCTCGGGCGGCTCTGCCGGCCCGAGGGCGGCGAGCCCATCGAGCATCTGGTCGATGTCGGTGTTGAGTCGCACCGACACGCCGGTCTTGCGCTCGACGGTCCGCGCCTCGGTGCTCTCGGTGTAGCCCTCGCGCAGACCCACGCGATGCCCGCGGTGGTAGCCGTAGTCGTCGCCCATCTTGAAGGCCCACGGCATGCCGATGCCGATCACGGTCGCGAGGATCAGGATCCAGACGAACGACCTCATGGCGGCCCCGCGGCGGCGGAGCCCGAGGGGGCGCGGTCGTGGGGGCTGTGGCGACATCTCCGCCTCCCTTAGCACTCGCGGCGCGCGTCAGCTCCCGCGCTGCAGCGCCATCCAGAACACCCCGGACAGCGGCATGGCCGAGGCGCCGTCGGCCACGACGGTGTGGCCGGTGACGTAGGCCGCTGCGTCCGACACGAGGAACAACGCGACCTGCGCGATCTCGTCGACCGTGGTGAACCGGCCCAGCGGGAGCGCCGCCTTCATCTGCTCCTCCATGCCTGGGGGGAGCAGGCGCTTCATGCCCTCGGTGCCCTCCACGCCGCCGGGGGCCAGGCCGACGACCCGGATGCCCATGGGCGCCCACTCGAGGGCGAGATCCTGGGTGAGCTTGTCGACCGCGGCCTTCGCTGCGCCCGGGTGCGCCTGCAGCGGCGTGGGCATGAACGCCTGGGTGGCCGAGATGTTGAGGATCACGCCGCCCCGCTCGGACAGGTGCGGGAAGCACACGCGGGAGGCGTTGAAGGTCCCCCTCGCGTCGATGTCCATGACCGAGCGGAACCCGTTGACGGAGAGCTGCGCGGCAGGGGCGAGGAAGTTCCCCGCGGCCCCGTTGACGAGGATGTCGAGCTGGCCGAAGCGCTCCAGGACCTGCGCCACGGCCGCCTCGAGCGCCTCTGCCTCGCGCACGTCGGCCGCGCAGCTCATCGCCACCCCGGCCCCGACCTCCGACTCGAGCGAGGCGACGGCCTGGTCGAGCTTCTCCTGGGTGCGGCCGAGCAGCGCCACCCGGGCCCCGTGGTGGGCCAGCGCGCGGGCGATCCCGAGGTTGATCCCGCTGCCCCCGCCCGTCACCAACGCGACGCGCCCCGCCAGCAGGTCGTCCTTGAACACCGACATCCCTACCTCCCCGGCAGCCTCGCGCCAGCGTCTCGCGACAGTATGGAACCTCTCGCCGGAGGACAAATGTTGAAGTACCGAATGCTGGGAACGTCGGGCCTGCGGGTCTCTGAGCTGTGTCTGGGGACCATGAGCATGGGCACCCAGTGGGGCTTCGGCGCTGACGAGGCCACGAGCCACGAGGTCCTCGGCGCCTACGAGCGCGCCGGGGGCAACTTCCTCGACACCGCCAACAAATACCACGGCGGCGAAACCGAGGAGATCTGTGGACGATGGCTCACCGGGCGGCGGGACCGCATGGTGGTGGCCACCAAGTACACCCTGGCGATGGATCACGACGACCCGAACAGCGCCGGAAACCACCGCAAGAACCTCACCCGATCGGTCGAGGCGAGCCTGCGCCGGCTCCAGACCGACTACATCGACCTGCTGTGGGTCCACGCGTGGGACGACTACACGCCCTTCGAGGAGACGATGCGCGGTCTCGACGACCTGGTTCGGGCGGGCAAGGTCCTCTACATCGGCATCAGCGACACGCCGGCGTGGGTCGTCAGCGCATCGAACGTGCTGGCGGAGCTCCGCGGGTGGAGTCGCTACGTCGGGCTTCAGATCGAGTACAGCCTGATGCAGCGCACCCCCGAGCGGGATCTGCTCCCGATGGCGGAGCACTTCGGGCTGTCGGTCCTGGCCTGGGGCCCGCTCGGCGGCGGCGTGCTCACCGGCAAGTACACCCGACAGGGGGCCAGCAACATGGACTCCCTCCGCAAGGACGGCAACGACGCCCGCGGCCGTACGTCGGAGCGGAACCTCGCGATCGCGCGGGTCGTCGACCGCATCGCCGACGAGCTGGGCGCGACCTCGGCCCAGGTCGCCACGGCCTGGGTCCTCGCGCAAGGCTACCTCTACGTCCCGATCGTGGGCGCTCGAAAGGTCTCCCAGATCGAGGACACGCTGAAGGCAGCGTCCATCACCCTGGGCGACGAGCACCTCGCGGCGCTCCACGAGGTGAGCCACGTAGACCTCGGCTTCCCCCACGACTTCCTGGCCTCGGGCGGGGTGCAGGATCTCGTGCGCACCGAGGCGCGGCCTCGCATCGTGGGGCGGCCCGCTGAGCTCGCGTGGACCGCGGGGCCGCCCGCGGTAGGCGGAGCGTCCCACGACCAACCTGTAGAACCCATGACTGCTGACTGGATCGAGCGCGTGCGGACCTGGCGCACCCAGGCTCCCGACGCGGACCGCGCGGCCCGCCTGCAGGAGGTCGCGGACTGGGTGACCGCGCAGCACGCAGCCGGCTCCCCGGCGGGCCTGCAGTTCGTCTGCACCCACAACTCGCGGCGGAGCCAGCTGGCCCAGGTCTGGGCGACGCCGATGGGCAGCAGGCTCAGCAGGATCATCAGCCCCAGGCCGATGTTCATCGCCCAGAAGGCGAGCTCGAGCGGGCGATCCTTCCAGACCAACGTCGGCTGCAGCCGGCGCAGCACCATCAGCACCAACCCCAGGCCCAGCAGGCCGTACACGCCGAACA
>CAYMSU010000174.1:4788-11525 GCA_964393165.1 uncultured Enterobacteriaceae bacterium | reverse complement strand
CCGCTCCCGAACGTGGCCTTCGGCCGCAGCCGTCTGCAGGCCCACAGGCCGCCGCCCGCTCGCCAACGACACGCTGTCGGACCCCGGCGCCCCCACGACGCCTGCCGTTGACAGGCTGTCGCCCCAAGGCCCCGAACCACCGGGCGCTCGCCCGTTCCGCTCGGGCGCACGCTGGCCCCGGAGTTGCACAAGCGCCCAGGAGCCCTGTCCTGGAGGCTTCCGTGACGCTCTCTCTGCTCGCCGTGCTCGTCGTGTCGAGTCCGCCCGCCATCGCCTCGTCCAGCGTGGCTTCCCAGCGCCCGCCCACGGCGCCCGCCAGCCTCCAGCCCAGCCGCTCGTGCGATGCCGCAGACAGGCTCGCCGACCTGACCGCACCCCCCGTCCCGCGCGACCACGACGACGTCGACCCGGCGCTCACCCGGGCGTTCCGCGAGCTCGCCTACTGCGACCAGGTCGGACCGCGGACACACCAGACCGCCTTCCCCGCCTTCGTGCTCGCGATGGCGTCGGCCCGAGAAGCCGACGCCATCTACGAGGTGCAGGGAGCTGCGGCCACCGCAGGGGCGCTCGTCGAGACGTGGGCCGCGAGTCAGATCCAGGCCACCGCCGGTGACGTCGTCTCGGCCATGGTCGGGATGGCCGTCGAGCGCGAGGTCGTCGACCAGCTCACCACCCTCGCCCCCGCCCTTCCCGCAGAGGCCGCCGCCGAGCTCCGGCAGGCCGTCGCGGAGCGCCGCGCGGCGCGGGCCACGCCCACCGCGGCCGGCGCCCTGCGCGCCACGCGGAGTCTCCCCGGCCTGCAGGGATGGGTGGTCGGGCTCGCCTGCCGGGCGTCGGTCGGGCCCGTGGCCGCCGACATCGACGCCGCGTTCGCCGCCGGCGATCGGGCGACCCTGCGGTCCTACCTGCCCGAGCGGGGATGGCTGCCGTGGCCCGGGGAGAGCTGCCGCCGTGGATTGGTCCACGTCCTGGTGGATGCGATCGACGACCTCGAGCGACTACACGCCGCCCATGCCACGCTCGACGCTGCCTTCCTCATTCCTCCGGCGTCGTGCCACCGCGACGCGGACAAGGGGGCACTGGCGGGCCCCGGTCGCCCCACTCCGGGAGCCCGCCCGAGCCCCTTCTAATACCAGGCAGCAGGAGGTCCCCCATGCTTGCTGCCACCACTCTCCTGCTCGCCGCGGCCTCGCCCGCTGCCGCCGCCGACTTCGACCTGCTCGCCCACACCCCCGTGGGCAGCTGGCAGGTCCGCGAGGAGGTCCGCACGGACCACAAGGGAAAGCAGTCGGTCACCGTCGTGAAGACCAAGATGCTCGAGCAGACCGGCAGCGACTACTGGATGGAGGTCGAGACCCAGGCGTACAAGGTCAAGGGCAACGGCGACCGCAAGGCCAACGGCCCGCCCGCCGTCCTCAAGGTGCTCGTCGAGCAGGACGCGCTGAAGGCCGACGCCAACAACGTGCTCCGCAACCTCACCGGCATCGGCAAGGAGATCATCATGCAGACGGGCGATGCCCAGCCCATGCGCGTGCGCGAGGGGGGCATGCTCGCCAGCGCCATGATGGAGTCGTTCGGAGCCCAGCTCTCGTTCTCGTTCGCGCAGACCGGCGAGGAGTCCGTGCAGGTCCCCGCCGGCACGTTCTCCGCGAAGACCTTCGAGGGCGAGGCCTCCGCCGACTTCAAGATCATGCTGTCGCGCGTGCAGGTCCAGAGCGAGACCCAGACCTGGTACTCGACGGAGGTCCCGTTCGGCACCGTCAAGTCGGTGACCGACGCCACCGTCAACGGCAAGCCGGAGCACACCGAGTCCACGCTGGTCGAGTACGGCGCCACCGGCGCCGCCTCGGTGATCACGCAGGAGCCGATGGAGATGCCGAGCCTCGGGCTCGGCGGCCTGTGAGGCGGCCGCGAGCGCGGCCGGTGATCCGGCGGCGCGGCCGCGTCGTATGCTGAAGGCATGCTGACCTTCGATCCCCTCCTGGTGATGCCGCAGCGGCGGTGGCCAGCCCTCCGCCAGCGGCGGATCGGCGCCGTCGTGCCCGCCCTTCAGGAGGCCCGCCGCATCGGGGCCGTCGTCGCCCACCTGCGCCGCCTCGGCGTGCACGACATCGTGGTCGTCGACGCGCACAGCTCCGACGGCACCGCCGAGCGCGCCCAGGTCGCGGGGGCCCGGGTCGTGCAGGCCCGCCGCGGGCGCGGCCACCAGCTCAACCGCGGGGCCGCCGAGGTCGGCGGCGACGTGCTGTGGTTCGTGCACGCAGACGCGCGACCCGCCGCAGCGAGCGTCCCCGCGATCCTGCAGGCGCTCGACGATCCGCACGTGGTCGCCGGCGCCTTTCGGATCCGCACGGTCAACGACTGCGGGCCCTCCTGGGTCGATCCCGTGCTCCCCCTCGCCGACCTCCGCGCCTCGTACACGCGCCTGCCCTACGGGGACCAGGCCCTGTTCGTGCGCCGCGACGCGTTCGAGTCCGCGGGCGGCTACGCCGACCTGCGCATGTTCGAGGACGTGGTGCTCGCCCGCCGCCTGTGGCGCATCGGCCGGCTGCGGATCCTGCCGGGACCCGTCCGGGTGAGCGGGCGCCGCTTCGTGAAGCAGCCCCTGCGCTCCACGCTGTGCATGAACCTGTTCCCGGTCGCGTGGGCGCTGGGCGCAACCCCCGACGCCCTCGAGACCTGGTACCCGCGCGTGCGGTGACCAGGCCCGCACGCCTCCCGGCCTGCAGGGCGAAGCCCGAAGGTCCGGCTGCGCGCTCCGTCAGCGGGTTGTCGAGGCGGGCACCGTGTCGTGCGCCGGCCGGCCCGGGTGACACGGGTAGTACCCCGCCGTGCGCCGCTCCTCCTGGTAGGCCTCGGGGTAGCTCGTGCCGCCTTGCAGGTAGTGATCCCGGTAGGCGTTGTGCACGCACATGCTCACACCGCCGTCGTCGGTCATGCAGTGGAACGAGCACGCGTCGACGCGATCGTGGTCGAGCGACCAAGCGTCCTGGAAGTTCTGCATGAAGAAGGACAGCTTGTGGACCTGGCCGCGTGCGCGGACCAGCGGGCGCCAGTTCTCGCGGAGCCGCCGCAGCCAGTAGGTCGCCCCGCGGCGCAGGTACCCGCGCCGCCCGGCCTCCACGATCGCCTGGGCCGCCGCCTGCATCGGCTTGTTCCGGTCGAGGTAGACGCCGTCGAACACCTCGAGGAGCTCGCCGACCACCGTCGGATCGTCGAACAGATCCGCGACGTGCTCGCCCTTGCCGAACACCGCGGAGTACCCGATGCGGTGGCACTTCGGGTGGCCGAACAGCACACTGCCCCACGACAGCTCGGTGCCGAGCCCCTCCTCGATCTTCTCCCCCACGGTGTCGAGCGAGATGACCTGCTTGCGCTTGCGGTTCAGCCCGCGGCCGGTGTCCGCCTGCAGCTGGAAGCTCGCCATCCCCACCACGTCGGCGTGTTGCTTGTAGAACCGCACGACCTCGGGGACCTCCTCGAAGTTCTTCGCGTAGACCGTCTGGTTGAAGATGACGTTGAGCCCGAGCCCGCGGGCGCGCTCGATGTACTCCTCGCGCACCTCGGCGAGCTGTCGCTCGCGCTTGTAGCCCTTGCGCTTCTCCGTGAGGTCGACGTGGAAGGCGACGTCGACGAGGCCGACCTCGGCGAGGCGCTCGAGCAGCGGCCGAGTGGCCTTGATCCCGTTCGTGAACAGCGCAGGCACCAGCTTGCGCTCGCTCGCCCGCCGCACGATCTCCACGAGCTCGTCGTGGTTCCGCATGGTGGGGTCGCCCCCGGTGATCTGCACGTTGGTGCCCACGCCGTAGTCCTCGACGATGCGATCCATGCGGCGCCAGATCGTGCTGAGCGGGATGTCGGGCGTGCTCTCCGAGTTCTCGGACAGGTAGCAGATCGCGCAGTCGAGGTTGCAGCGCTGGGTGATCTCGAGGGCCACGCAGCCGATGCTACGATGCTGGCCGAGCACCTGGTGGGGCCGCTGGTGCTCGGCGCCGATCCGGGCCCAGGTCTCGGCGACCCGAGCCTTGAGGGCTTCGAGCTCGGCCAGCGAGAAGCGTGGTCGGAAAAGAGAGGTCATGCAGGCACTCCGGGCCATCGGGGAGCAGGAGATACGGGCTGATCCGTCACGGCTGGCCCTCCGTAGAGACGTCGTGACAGGAGGTTCGGTGCTGCTGATGCTTATGACGACGGGGTGCTTCTTCAAGACGGTGCACCCGACGGTGGAGGAGACCGCCCCCGAGGGCACCTTCGGCCACGAGCGGTGGGCCGCGGTGCTCGCCGAGCACGTCGACGAGGCCGGGCTCGTCGACTACGCGGGGCTGCAGGCCGACCGCGAGACCCTGGACCGCTACGTGGCCCAGCTCGCCGCCGCGTCGCCGGACAGCCACCCCGACCTGTTCCCCACGGAGGACGCGGCCCTCGCCTACTGGATCAACGCGTACAACGCGCTCGCCGTCACCGCGGTGATCGACCGGCCGGGGCTGCAGACCGTCGTCGACAAGAAGGTCGAGTTCTTCTACCGCACGCGGTACCCGCTCGGCGGCGAGCCCGTGAGCTTGTACAAGCTCGAGAACGGGATCGTGCGTGAGCGGTTCGCCGAGCCGCGCATCCACTTCGCCCTGAACTGCCAGTCGGCGAGCTGCCCGCAGTTCCCGGCCCGGCCGTTCCCCGCCGAGGGGCTCGACGCGATGCTGGCCGAGGTCACCGTGGCGTTCGTGAACGACCCCGACAACGTGCGGGTGCAAGACGGGGTCGTGCACGTCTCCCAGATCTTCGAGTGGTACGCGAAGGACTTCGAGGCGGCGGGCGGCGCGCTCGGCTTCGTCCGGCAGTACCGGCCCGAGCTCCCGGCGGACGCCGAGGTCCGCTACATCCCGTACGACTGGACGCTGATCGCGCAGCCGGGCCGCCGTCCCTGACGCCTCGGGCGGCGTCCAGTACAGGATGAACTGCGCGCCCGGCCCCCCCACCCGCGTGTCCATGAAGCTGTAGTAGGCATCGAGGTTGAGGGTGAGGGCGGGAGTGAGCCGCTCGAAGATGGTGCCGACGTGGGCCCGCTGGTTGACCCAGCCGACCCCCCGCGAGGCCTCGAGCGTGGCCTCGACGTAGACCCAGGTCTTGCGCGGCCTGGCGGGCCCAGGGCTGAGCATCAGCGCGGTCGCGTTCTCGATGGAGGTCTCGAGGCCGCGGGGAAAGGTCGCGTCGCGGAAGGGGTCGTACTCGTCGAACGCGCGCCCGCGGCCCCAGACCGTGAGGCGGTCGTACAGCCACACCCGGTGGTTGCGGAGGTTCAGTGTGGTCTGCAGGCGCCCGAGGGGGCGGAGCATGAGCTGCCGCGGGCCCTCGCGGTCGTCGCTCCGCAGGAACCAGCCGGGCTCCGCGGCGGCCTGGGCGACGGCGATGAGCGCGCCCCCGCCGAGGGTGGCGCGGGCCTGCGCCTGGAGCTCGTACCAGAGGAAGAACACGCCCAGCCCGGGCCCGACCTCGACCGCCTCCGACGCGGTCCACCACAGGTCGCCCCACACGGCCGCGCCCACGGGGGTGGTCCGGGCGCCGGTCGTGAGCGCGGGAGCAGGTCCGCCCGCCAGCGCCAGTGCCGCGGTGAGCGGGCCCCAGATCACGTGCGCCCTCCCGGCATCCAGCATCGACTACGCAGGCGACCGTAACCCGGATCACCGAAGCGGTGCGCGCAGCGCCTCGAGCCAGATCGGAGCGGGCTCCCCGCGGTGGAACACCACGGTGCCGACGGCGGGGTCGCCCTCCCCCGCCCACGTGACCCGCACGTCGAGCACCGCCGTCCGAACCCCCGACGCGTCGCGGCGCACCCACGCCAGGCTTGCACCGACGAGCCGCCCACGGCCCCGCAGCTCGGCGTACCAAGCCTGGAACTCCGGCATCCGCCACACGTGGAGCGGCACCTCGCGCTCGCCGCCCGCCCGCCGCGCGCCCCGGCTCAGCCGATCCATCGCCGCGGCGAGCGTGGCCTCGAGCGACATCGACGGGGACTGGCTCACGCCCCGGGCGAGGGTGTCGAGGTAGGCGGTGCCGGGGGCGCCCGGCGGATGTCCGAGGACGACCTTGTGGCTGCCGATCCACGCGCCGAACTCCACGTTCGTGGTGAAGCCCGGCATGTGGGTGTAGTCGCGGGGGATCCAGAACGCGATCACGTCGGCGAGGCGCAGGCCCTCGAGCTCCCAGCGGGTGCTCGCCGCGGAGTCGTCCGCCCAGTCCTCGCCCTCGGGGGGCTCAGGGACGAGCACGACGCCGTCGAACCCAAGCCGACGGAGCACGTCGAGCGCCCGTGGTCGCCACGAGGGACGCGGGGAGGCAGTGCGCGGGCTCGGTCCGGCGAGAAAGAGCGCGCGCGTCCACGCGTCCGGCAGCGACTCGGTGGTGTGCACGGGGTGCAGGGCTCAGCCCGCCCGGTCGCCGCGGTACAGGACGTAGACGCCGGCGACCACGAGGCTCGCGGGGATCAGCACCTGGAGTGCCGCCCACCCCCCGAGCGCGCGGGCCTCTGCGACCACCCCCGCGCCCACGAGCCCGGCGACCACCGCTCCGAGCACGACCGTGAGGTACAGCCGGATCAATGCAGGCCCACGCCCGACTGCTCCCGCTCGACCACCTCTCGCCGTTCGGGGTCCGCGAGGACGTCGTCGAGGTTCTGGATGGAGGCGCCGCGCTGCTCGCGGGGCGGCTCCACCATCGCCTCGAACGTGCCGCGCATGTAGATGTAC
>CAYMSU010000174.1:0-4778 GCA_964393165.1 uncultured Enterobacteriaceae bacterium | reverse complement strand
GCCGCCGAAGGCGATGGCCGTGACCCCGCAACCGAGGCCGAAGATGAATCCGTCGGTCATTCGTGGCTCCGACCGGCGAGCAGCAGCGTGCCTGCGGAGCAGATGCTGGGCACCCAGAGGCCGACGAACATGCCGCGCTCGTGGTCGCCGGTGAACCACAGGTAGACCGACAGCAGGAAGGAGAACCCGGCGGCGGCAAAGAAGAACAGCTTGGCCTGGGTGAGCGAGCTCGAGAACCGCCCGGCGGTGCTGGTGCGCTCCTCGCGGAGCGAGTGGGTGTTGGATGCGTCCATCATTCCTCCTCGCACGCAGACGTACCGATCGGTTGCGGCGACTGTCAGCCCTGCACGGATGGCGGCTCGGGCACTTGCCTCCTCCCGGAGCGGGTCGAAGCCGCCAGTCGCCTGCCCCCTCGGCGCTCCGCGGCAGACGCGGCCCCGAAGGGGTCCGCGCGCCGCGACGGATGCGCAGTGTCGCCGGGCCTCCCAATCAAAGTGGAAGCTGCGCCAGCTTGCTGGAGGAGGCGAGTCAGCTCACTCGCGCCGTGATCTGGACCATCCTGCCGCCCGTCATCACCGGCGGCGCGAACACCAGCTCCGTGCGGCTCTTCAGGCCGTCCCACAGGCGAACGCCCGAGCCCAGCACCACCGGCAGGAAGGTGAGGCACAGCTCGTCGACCAGGCCCGCCTCGAGGCCCTGACGCACCAGATCGCCCCCGTCGAGGTACACGTCGCGGTCCCCCGCCGCCTCCTTCGCCTGCGCCACCAGCTCGTCGATCGGGCCCTGGACCGCCCACGCCGTGCCTCCCTTCGGGGCCGGCGGGAGCTCGCCGTGCGTGGCCACCAGCACCGGGCGCTCGCCGTAGTGCCAAGCGTCGTAGTCCAGCGGCACCTGGTACGTCCGCCGACCCATGAGCAAGGCGCCCACCTGCTCCATGAACTCGGCGAAGCCCAGCCCGCCGGCAGGCGCGTCCTCGTCGGGTGCGTAGTCGTGCAAAAAGGAGATGTCGTGCTCGGGGCCCGCGATGCAGCCGTCGAGCGAGCAGCCGAGGTACACGCGCACGCGGGACACGAGGCCTCCTCCGAGAACCCCCATGATACCCTCGGACGTCGCGAGGAGAGGGCCCGGCACCCTGCCCCTGGCGCGGGGCCTGCGCATGGACTCGGGATCGCCAGCAAGCCGTCGGGCGCCGGTCAGCGGCGCCTCCCCACGGGATGGCGACAGGCCCCGGGGGCGGGGGTCCCGGCCGCCGGGCGTCTCCCGCCCGCTCCGCCACGCCTCGTCCGGGGCCTGCGGGGTCCCCCGTGACTCGCCCGCGTACCGCCGATCCCCCCGCGGGACCCGCGCCCGCCACCCCGGGTGACGACCTCCGGGACCCCCGGCCCCGACCCTCGGCACCCCCGGTGGCGCCCGGCGGGTCGTCGCCCCCCGCCACGCGGCACTCGGGGTGCCCCCCGGCGGCCCCTCGGGACCCCACGCAGGCCACCCCGGGTGCGCGGCCCCGGATCCCGGAGACCGGCGGTCGCGCACCTCGGGTGCACGCCCCCGGGACCAGGAGACCCTCCCGCCGCCACCTGGGGTGGTCGGGCCGGGTCCTCGGGACGCGACCCCCGCCACGCGAGGTGCCCGGACCCGGGCCCTCGGGGACCGGCACCCGGCACCCCCGGGGGAGTCCGAAGGGAGGCGAGGTCTCGGCCACGGCACCCGGGTGGAGGAGGGTCGGGACCTCAGGGGTGCTGGCGCCGCACCCGGCGGTACTCCGGACGCCCCCGAGGAGGTAACAATCGTAACAAGACCAGCAAGAACCTCCGTGATTCATACATCTGCCAGGAACCCGGAGCGAATGGAGCTCACATGAAGCAGATGCCCTGGATGATCACCTTGTCTTGGGTCGGACTCCTCGCCGTCGTGCACCGCGCGCAGGATACCGTGGTCCTCTCGCGGACCGAGCGGGACCTGCTCGCCTACCTCGCGGCGGCCCCGGATCGCCGGGCCACGCGGGACGCGCTGCTCGCCGACGTGTGGGGGTACGGCCCGAAGGTCCGCACGCGCACGCTCGACGTGACCGTCATGCGGCTCCGCAAGAAGCTCGCCGACGACGGGCGGGACGTGCTCCCCACGGTGCGGGGGTTCGGCTACGCGCTGGCCCCGCCCCCCGCACCCGCCGCCGTCGCGCTGCCCCCGACCGGGCTCGTCGGGCGGGCCACCGCCGTCGCCGAAGCCCGCGAGGCCATCGCCGCCGGGCGCCCCCTCGTGCTCTGGGGCCCCGTCGGCGTCGGCCGCCTCACGGTCGCCCGGGCCGCGCTCGCCGAGCAGCCCGCCCTCTGGATCGCGGGCCCGGATCTCGTCGCCGGCACGCTGGAAGCCCTCGGCGTGCCCCCCTCGGTGGCCGATGCGTCGCCGCCCGCCTCGCTCGTCCCCGACCTGCTGCGCTCGCTCGGTGCCCAGGTCCTCGTGGTGGCAGACGCCCCCGCAGACGCCGCCCCCACGCTCGCCCACTGGCTGCGCGCCGCGCCGGACCTGCGCCTGGTGGCGACCGCGGAGGGCCCCCTCGGGCTCGGCCACGACCTCGAGCTCGACCCCCTCGGCCGCGACGATGCGCGCACGCTGCTCGGCGACACCCCCGCGGAGCCGGAGGACGTCGCTGCGCTGCTGGACGTCGCCGGCGGGCTGCCCCTCGCGCTCACGACGGCCGCGGACTGGCTCGCGCTCCTGCCTGCGGCCGACGTCGTGCGGCGGTTCACGGACGGCGCCGCGTGGACCGCGCTCCCCGGGGACCTCACAGACCGCGTGCAGGCCGCGTGGGACCGGCTCCCTCGCCCCCTGCAGGACGCGCTGGCCGTCTGCGCCGCATTCGCCGCGCCCGTCGCCCCGTCCACGGTCGAGCCCGGGGTGTCGGTGGGCGAGCTGGGGGCGCTGCGCCGGCGGGGCTGGCTCAGCGTCCCCGAGCAGGGCGATCGACTCGCGATGGTGGAGATCCTCCGCCGGTTCGTGGCCCACCGTCGGCCGGTCGACGTCGCCGAGCTGCGGCAGCGGCGGCTCGCCCGGCTCGTGGAGCAGCTCCCGGATCGGGGCGCCGGACGCGCCCTGGCCCGCGAGTGGCCCGACCTCGCCGACGCAGTCGCCGACCCGGGGGCACAGCTTCCGCCGGACGCGCTGCTCGACCTCGCCCAGGGGCTCGCGCAGCTCCGCGACTGGGCGCGCCTGCGCGACGTCCTCCGCCGCGCGGCGTCGCGGACCGACGAGCCCCGGGTGGCCCGGCGCCTCGCGGTGCTCGACCAAGTCGCGAGCCACGTCGTCGACGGAGACCTCGCGCTCGAGCCCCTCACCGCCCTCGTCGACGAGGCCCGCCGGCAGCGGTGGCGCGATGTCGAGGCGCGTGCGCAGCTCGCGCGGTCGGGCCGGCGGGTGCACCGCGGAGAGGTCGAGGATGCGCTTGTCGACGCGCTGGCCGCCGTCGACCTCGACGAAGCCGCCGACCACGGGCTCCTGGCGGGCCGGATCTGCCCGAGCTGCAGCGCCACGCGCTCGCGAGCCTCGCCCACATGCAGATGGTGACCCAGCAGCCCGAGGAGGCGCTGGCGCTGCTCGACCGGCTGCTGGCGCTCGCCGCCGCGGCGCCGCAGGACGTCCTCGACGAGGCGCTCACGCACCTCAACCGCGCCTGGTGCTTGCAGTACCTGGGTCGGCTCGAGGAAGCGATGGCGTCGACCCGGGAGGGCGCAGCGCGCTACCGGGCGGGCGGCAGCGACGTGATGCTCCAGGCGACCCGGGGGATGCAGGCGGCGCTGCTCGAGGAGCTCGGGCGCTTCGACGAGGCGATTGCGCTGTTCGACGACGTCCTCGCCCGTCTCGCGGAGCACGACGGGGGCATCCATCAGGCGATGGTGCGGTCGAACCTCGCGGTGTGCCTGATCCGCGCGGGGCCCTCGACCCGATCCGCCGAGGGGCGATCCTGCTGCCGCTGCCGGTGGCGGCGGCAGCGGTCGGCGACGGCTCGGCCGAGGGGTGGCTGCAGGACGTGCGTGCGTGCTTCGCGTCGTCGCCGCATCACGGGGCCCCTGCGTTCGGGGGCTGCTCGAGGCGCTGATCCGGGCCTACGCGCCGCGCGGACTCGACGACGCCTCGCTGCGCGACGCGCTCCGGCGGGCGGCTGCGCTTCACGCGCCGCACCACGAGCTGCGGCTGGTGGCGAGGCTGCTGGCGGACCGGCTGGCGCACGCGCGCTCCGGTTCACCTGGAGACGCCGGCGCGGATCCCCTACCCTCTTCCGCATGATCTCCTGGCCGAGCCTGCTCGCCGTCCTCGGCTGCGTCGCACCTCCGCCCGCCGGACCGACGCCCGGCGAGGACTTCGTCGCGCCCGTCGCCGGAGCCCTCGTGTGGATCCCCGGAGGCACCTTCGCGATGGGGGCGCCCCCCTCGGAGCCCGGGGCGAAGGCCCACGACGGGCCCGTGCACGACGTCACGGTGGGCGGCGGGTGGTTCCTGCGCGCCGAGGTCGGCCAGCAGCTCTACGAGGATGTCACCGGGCAGCGCCCGAGCGGCTTCGCGCCCTGCGCGGACTGCCCTGTCGAGCAGGTGTCGTGGCTCGACGCGATCCACTTCGCGAACCTGCTGAGCCTGCGAGACGGGCTAGAGCCCGCCTACGTCGTGACCGGATCCGAGGTCACGTGGCTGCGCGCCGCCGAGGGCAATGGCGTACCCGAAGCAAGAGACCGCGCAGATGCGCTCTGGGCCGAGATGTCCGATCAGCAGCGCGCGGCTTCGGTAGAATTT
>CAYMSU010000173.1:0-11567 GCA_964393165.1 uncultured Enterobacteriaceae bacterium | reverse complement strand
GTGGAAGCGCTGGGGGTTGCCGATCTCCAGCGTGACCGCCGGGATGCCGAGGTCCATGGCCGCGCCGCGCAGGGTGCCGTCGCTGGGCGGGTTGTGCAGGATGATCTGCGGGCGCTGCAGGTAGGCCATCCGCGCCACGTCGCGCCGCGTCATGTCGGCGCGCACGTGCAGGCTGTTCGCTCGGCCGCGGCTCGCGGTGTGCAGATCGACCAGCGCATCGAGCTTCTGGATCACCCGGTCGAGGAAGCGGTGCGCGTAGATCTGGATGTCGTTGCCGCGCGGATCTCCCGGGAAGTGGTGGTTGAGGTCGAAGCCGTGCGGGGTGAGGCGGGTGTGCTGAGCGTAGGCCGGCACGTTGACCACCGGCACGGCCACGACGGTGCCGCGGAGCTTCGCGACGTCGAGTCGCTCGAACAGCTGGTGGATGATCGGAATCCCGTTGACCTCGTCGCCGTGGACGGCCGCGGTGATGCCCAGCGTGGGACCTGGCTTGGCTCCCCGCGCCACGAGCACCGGCACCCGCACCGCCACGCCCATGGGGTCGTCGACGAGGCGCAGCCACCACTTCGTGTGGGATCCGGGCTTCAAGCTTTCGAGCGCGAGATCCTCGACCGTCTCGATGGCGAAAGGCGTCATCCGGTCGTAGGTAACGCCTGCCCGTGGACCGTGGAGGGGCTGTGCCCGGGGCGTGGTGGGGAGACCAGGTCATCGGTGTGGGGCAAGCGCGCCGCTACCGGATCGGCACGCTGGACCTCTGGATCAAGTGTCTGCCGCGAGAGTGGCGGATCGCCCACGTCGAGGACCGGGAGCAGCCCGACCGAGCGGAGCAGCTGGGCCCTGGGCCGGATCTCCCGCCACCGGAGGGCGCCGAGATCATGCGGTTCGGCACCCATCCCGGCGACGAGAAGGTGATCCTGCGGCCTCGGGGGGCCGACCGGCCGGTGGTCATCCGACCGGATCCGGCGCTCGGGTTGCCGTCTGGCGAGTCGGTCGTCTTCTACGTGAGCTCTCCGGTCTGGGTCGAGGTGGCGGCCGACGTGGGCCGGCCGATGGTGGAGATTCCGGTCACGCGGCCGTCCGACACGTGGTTCGGTCCGAGTCCGCGCGAGGGTGAGCTGTGCTACGCGAGCCGCACCAAGGCCCGCCTGTTCCTGTCGGAGCTGCCGCCGCGGCCCGGGCGGGCGATCACCGAGGTGCGGGTGCACAACCAGGGCCATGGGCTCATTCCGATCGAGCGGGTGGCGATCCCGATGCCCAACCTCAGCCTGTTCGCCACCGAGGCGGGCGTGCTGTGGACTCCCTCGGTCGTGGTCACCCGCAAGGACCAGCCCCTGGCCGAGGTGCAGGTCGACAGCAAGCCGAGCGCGATGGCGGGGGCCACCCGCAGGGTGTCGCCGGCCCGACGTCCGGGCGCCCCGTCCTTCCTGTTTCGCGCCCTCGGTGCGCTGCTCGCGTAGGCACTCGCCTCCCGGAGTCCCATGCTCAACGACGTCCTGGACACGCTGCGCGAGATCGTCGAGACCGGGGTGAGCTCGGTCGTCGACCGGGACCTCGCCATCCAGCTTCTGAGCGGCCTCGCGATCCTCTTCGTGGGCTGGCTGGCGGCGCGCACCGCGTCGAGGATGGTCCACCGCTTCCTGGCAGGTCGGTTCAGCGCGCAGGCCGCGATGGTGGGCCGCCTGTCCGTGTTCTACGGCGTGGTCTTCCTCGCGCTCGCGATGGCGATGCGGGCCTTCGGCTGGGACATCTCGGTGCTCCTCGGGGCCGCCGGCGTGCTGACGGTCGCGCTCGGGTTCGCGGCTCAGACGTCGGCGTCGAACATCATCAGCGGGGTGTTCCTGCTCGGCGAGCAACCCTTCGTCGTGGGCGACATCATCAAGGTCGGCACCACCACCGGGGAGGTGGTGAGCATCAACCTGATGTCGGTGCAGCTGCGCACGTTCGCGAACCTGCTCGTGCGTGTGCCCAACGAGACCCTGCTCAAGTCCGACATCACCAACCTCACACACTTCCCGATCCGTCGGATCGACCTGTTGCTCAACGTGCCCTTCGCCGTCGACGTGGAGCGGGTGAAGGCGGTGCTCGTGGAAGTGGCCGCGGAGGAGGTGCTCGCGCTCGACGAGCCCGCGCCGATGGTGTTCTTCGACGAGTTCGTGGAGCAGGGGGTGCGCCTGCAGTTCAGCGTGTGGGCGGCCACCGACCAGTACTTCAAGCTGCGGAACCTGCTGCCCGGCCGGTTGCTCGAGGCCTTCCGCGAGGCCGGGGTCGAGATGGCCCTGCCCCACCGGGTGGTGCGGCTCGAGCCGCCCGGAACCCAGCCACCTACCCAAGCGAGCCCCGGCCTCACAAGCGGCGTCGACAACTCTTGACAACGGGCTAGGATACTTTTCGCCGATTGGTCGCTTACCTGAGGGGTAACAGGAACGTGACGGGGCAGGTGATGGAATACGGGGTCGAGGATCTGGTGGTGGTCCCGGGCTGCGGTGTGGGCCGGGTGGAAGCCGTGGAGCAGATGGATGTCGATGGCGAGGAGGTCGAGCTGTACCGGATCGACCTCGGCGGCGCGAGCGGTCGCATGTGGGTCCCCACGCACCTCGTGAGCGCGCAGGGCGTCCGGCCGGTGATGTCCTCGGACCACGCCGCGAAGGCCTGGGAGGTCATCGAGGCGCAGTCCGCGCCCGAGCAGCGCCAGAACTGGAACCGTCGGCAGCGGCGGTACAACGAGAAGCTCATGAGCAACGAGCCCATCGAGATGGCGGAGCTGCTCGGGGAGCTCGCGGCGGTGCGCAACAAGAAGGAGCTCTCGTTCGGGGAGCGCAAGATCTTCGAGCGCGTGCGCGAGCTGCTCGTGGCCGAGATCGCCGCGGCTACCGAGGAGCCCCGGGCGAAGGTCGAGCAGCGGATGACCCAGGTGCTCGCCGCCTAGCGCGCGGAGCCTCGGCCTTCGGCGTGCAGTTGCGATACCCTGCTCGCAATCGATGCCCGCGCGACAGCCAGCGGGTGAGGTCGGGGGCCGAGATGCGCGTGGGGATACACCTGGTACTGTGGCTCACCGGCTGCACGGCGGCGGGCGTCGGCGTCGAGTACACCGATGCCTACCTCACGCCCGGCGTGGACTCGGGCACCCCCACCGGCGAGCTCGACGACGACGGCGACGGGCTCGACAACGCCACCGAGCGCGAGCTGCGCACGAACCCCGCCGCGGCAGACACCGACCAGGACGGGCTGTCGGACGGCGCGGAGGTCAACGAGCACGGCACCGATCCTCTCGACATCGACACCGACGGGGACCGGCTGCGCGACGGCGATGAGGTCGACGAGCACGGCACCGATCCGCTGCTGACGGACACCGATGGCGACGGGCTCGACGACCGGCAGGAGGTGCTCGGCGGCACCGACCCCACCCTGTCCGACACCGACGGCGACGGCCTGTCCGACGGTGACGAGGTCGACCAGCACAAGACGAATCCGCTCGAGGCCGACACCGACGGCGGGGGCGTGGACGACGGGCAGGAGATCGTGAACGGCACCGATCCCCTCGACAAGGCCGACGACAGCTGACCGCAGCCCTCGGTCAGGAGTGCCGCCGCGGCCACCACCGGCTCGCCATCAGGCGTGAGGCGGCCACGTCTACGCCCCACAGCACGAGCCCACCTGCGGTGAGCACCGCCAGGCTCGGCAGCGGCCACACGATCACCGAGCCCCCGATGACGCCGAGCACCCCGCCCAGCAGGGTGATGAACGACAGCTTGTCGTCGGAGAACTGCTTGAACCCCGTCTCGAGCTGCTCGGTGGTGACCTGGGACAGCTGCTCGAGCACGATCTCGCGAACGTCGACCTCGCGCACGAGGCCCAGGATCATCCGCGACAGCACCTTGTCGATCTCGTCCTGGTGTTCCTCGAGGTAGCGCGGCATGCGCACCAGCAGCTCGTCGATGTGCTCGAGCCCCTCCGAGAGCGTCGCGTCGAGATCCTCGATCTCCTGGTTGATGAACCGCACCATCGGACCCTTCCAGGCCCCCCGCAGCTTCTCGACCAGCCAGCGCTGCATGCCCTCGCCGGCGAAGTCGACGAGGCTGCGCTCCACCCGCTCGCCGAGCCGCGCCCGGAAGTCCGGGTTGCTCGTGAGCTCGGCCACGAAGGTGAGAATGACGCGGCGGAGGTCGGACTTGAACTCCGGATCCCTCATCACCTGGCCCATGCGATCGATCGCGGAGCTCGACAGCCGACCGATGATGTTGGTCTCCTCGATCTTCTGGAGGATCAGCTCCTCGTTGATCAGGTTGCGCAGCACCTCGTCGGCGACCTTCTCGATCAGCTGGTCGCGCTGCGAGGGGATCAGCCCCTGCCCGAAGACCGGCCGCGGCTCGCGTGGCCAGAACAGCATGCGGATGGCGACCCAGTTGGTGGCGAACCCGATCATGCCCGCGACCGAGCAGCTGCGGATGATCCCGTGCCAGTCCCAGAAGAAGGAGCCGAGGAAGAACAGGCCGCAGATGGGCATGAACACACGCAGCGCGAGCTGCATGCCCCAGCCGGTCTCGAACGCGAGCGTCTCGATCGTGTACGCGCCGGTCTCGAGGGACCGCTCCACCGGGTCGAACGGAAGCTCGGTGTCTCGGTGGACGATCCGGCGACGGTACTTCTCGAGCAGCTGCGCAGGATTCAGGCGTCGGAGGCGGTTCGCCCAGGTGGGGCGCCGGAGGTCTTCTTCGCCGGGCATGAGGACCTAGGTATCTTTGCGTCGTACGAGGCGCCCATGCTCCCGATCTTCACCAGTCCCCAGATGGCCGATCACCACCCCGGATGGCCCGAGGAGCCCGCCCGGCTGCAGGCGTGCATCGACGCGCTGGAGGGGCTCGACGGCCTGTCGTGGCCCGAGGTGACCCCCGCGACCGCCGCGGAGCTGGCCGAGGTCCACGACGCTGCCTACGTCGAGCGGCTGCTCGCGTCGGCGGGGACCCCGCGGCAGCTGGATCCGGACACCCGAACCTCCCCGGGCTCGATCGACGCCGCGCGGCTGGCCGCGGGCGCGGCGCGTGAGGCGGTCCGGGCCGTGATCGACGGTCCGGCCCGGCGGGCGCTCGCGCTGGTGCGACCGCCCGGCCACCACGCGCTGAAGGGCGCCGCGATGGGCTTGCGGTCCTTGCTGATCACGGACAGGGCTTCTGCCTGTTCAACAACGTCGTGCTGGCGGGGGCGGCAGCCGTCGCGCGAGGAAGGCGCCGCGTGCTGATCGTGGACTGGGACGTCCACCACGGCAATGGGACCGAGGCGCTGGTCGCCGAGCGCCCCGAGTGGTTGTTCTTCAGCAGCCACCAGGGGGGCGGAGGGTTCTACCCGGGCACGGGCCTGCGCACGCACGACAACGTGCTCAACGTGCCGCTTGCGCCCGGGGCGGGCGACGCGGAGCTGCTCGCCGCGGCGCGAGACGTGCTGCGGCCCGCCGCCCGGGCGTTCGCGCCCGAGATCGTGCTCGTGTCGGCGGGCTTCGACGCCCACCGATGGGACCCGCTCGCCGAGCTGAGCGCGACCGAGGCCGGCTTCGCCGCGCTGTGCGAAGAGGTCACCGCCATCGCGGACGAGCACGCGGCGGGACTCGTCCTGGTGCTCGAGGGGGGCTACGACCTCGCCTCGCTCGGGGCGAGCGTGCGCGCCTGCGCCGAGGTGCTGCTCAGGCCCGGATCCGCCGCCGGGTGAGCGCCCAGGGCGGTGGCCCCCCCGCCGGGCGGCAATCCACGGGAACCTGGCAAACGAGGCGCGCTCGGCCGCCCCCCGCTCGATAAGGGGGCGGAACCAAACGCGTACCGTCCGGTGAGCGCAGGTTCATCGCCGGGTACACGGGAAAGGGGTGCAGACTTGGGCACAGCGAAGCTGATCTACGAGGGCCGCGAGATCGAACTGCCGGTGATCACCGGGTCCGAGGGCGAGATCGGAGTGGACATCGGTCGCCTCCGGAAGGACACCGGCCTGGTCACGCTCGACGAGGGCTATGGGAACACCGGGTCGTGTCGCAGCGCGATCACCTTCATCGACGGCGAGAAGGGGATCCTGCGCTATCGCGGCTATCCGATCGAGGAAGTGGCCCAGGCCGCCACCTTCGTGGAGGTTTGCTACCTGCTGATCCACGGGGAGCGGCCCACCCCCGATCAGCTCGAGCACTACCGCCACGAGCTCACGCACCACACGCTGCTGCACGAGGACATGAAGAAGTTCTTCGAGGGCTTCCCGCCCTCGGCGCACCCCATGGCCATCATGGCCTCGATGGTGGCCTCGCTGTCCACGTTCTACCAGGACACGCCCGAGGAGGTGCCCCTCAACATCATCCGGATCCTGGCCAAGTCGAAGACGTTGGCGGCGTTCGCCTACAAGAAGTCGATCGGCCAGGCGTTCATCTACCCGCAGAACCACCTCTCGTTCACCCAGAACTTCCTGCGCATGATGTTCGCGGTTCCCTCCGAGGAGTACCAGATCGATCCGGTGCTCGACGAGGCGCTGAACCTCTTGCTGATCCTCCACGCGGACCACGAGCAGAACTGCTCCACGTCGACCATGCGGATGGTCGGCAGCAGCGAGGCGAACCTCTACGCGTCCATCTCCGCGGCGATCTGCGCCCTGTGGGGGCCGCGGCACGGCGGCGCCAACCAGGCGGTGATCGAGATGCTGCAGGAGATCGCCGACTCGGGCAGCACCCTGCAGTCGTTCCTCGACCGGGTGAAGGCCCGCGAGGTGCGCCTCATGGGCTTCGGGCACCGCGTCTACAAGAACTTCGATCCGCGGGCGCGGCTGCTCAAGTCGGCGGCCGACAAGATCTTCGCCAAGCTCGGCATCCACGATCCGCTGCTCGATCTCGCCAAGCAGCTCGAGCAGGCCGCCCTGCAGGACAGCTACTTCGTCGACCGCAAGCTGTACCCGAACGTGGACTTCTACAGCGGCATCATCTACCGCGCGATGGGCATCCCCACGTCGATGTTCACGGTCATGTTCGCCCTCGGCCGGCTGCCCGGATGGATCGCACACTGGAAGGAGATGCGCGAGGATCCCGGCGGCTACCGCATCCATCGGCCGCGGCAGGTCTACACCGGCCACAACCTACGGTCCTTCGAGCCCCGCTGAGCGGAGTGCGCGCGGCGCCGTGGTAGGCTGGCGTCTCGAGGAGGGGCGGCCATGCGCACGTGGGGGATGGCGGTGGTGCTCGCGGGGGCCCTCGCGGCCGTCGGGTGCAGCGGTGAGGAGGCGCCCGCCGACGACGATGGCGTGAACCGCGGCGGGGATGTGCCCGTGGACTCGGCAGCGCCGGCCGGTCCGTGCAGCGACATCCCGTCCTACGACATCGCCTCGCTGGGCTGCACGCAGCTCACGACCGCGTTCGAGACGTCGCTCGCCTCCGCCGACAGCTGCGAGGTGGCCGCGGACTGCAAGGTCGTGCGGGCGGCGTGCGAGAGCTGGAGCGGGGTGACCTGCTTCTATGCCGTGAACACCTGCGTCTCCGACCAGCTGGTGGCCGAGTACAACCAGAAGGCCGTGACCACGGGTTGCTTGAGCAGCGACGACGGGGGCTACTGCAACTGTGGCGCGCCGCCCGCCGTCGACTGCCTGGGCGGCCGCTGCGAGTTCGTGTTCGAGTAGCGTCAGGCGCCGACCGGCTCCTCGGGCGCGTTCCCGGCACCCTGCGGGCGGGCCCCCGCGAGGTGGTCGGTGAAGAACGTCAGCACCTTGGCCATCGTCTGCGCCTCGGTGTCCATCGTCTCGGCAGCCCCCGAGGTCTGCACCACCAGCGCAGCATTCTGCTGGGTGACCGACTGCAGCTGCTGGATGACCGTGTTCACCTGCTCGATGGCCACCGCCTGCTCGTTGCTCGCCGTCGCGATGTCCCGGATCCGCTGGCTCACGTCGCGCACCGAGCCCACGATCTCCCGCAGGGTAGCCCCCGACTGGTCCACGAGCGCGCTCCCGTCGCGCACCCGCTCGGTGCTGTTCCGGATGAGGGCCTTGATCTCCTTGGCCGCCTCCGTGCACTGCTGGGCCAGGTTGCGGACCTCACCCGCGACCACCGCGAACCCGCGGCCCTGCTCGCCCGCGCGAGCCGCCTCCACCGCGGCGTTCAGCGCCACGAGGTTCGTCTGTAGGGCGATCTCGTCGATCACCACGATGATGTTGGAGATCCGCTCGCTGGCCGTGTTGATCTCGCCCATCGCGGTCACCGCCCGGTCCACGACCTGCCCGCCCTCCTCCGCGCAGGTCATCGCGCCCGACGCGAGCTCACTGGCGCGCTTGCTCCCCGCCGCGTTCTGGCTGACCGTCGCCGTCAGCTCGGTCATCGTCGTCGCGGTCTGATCGAGGGCCGCGGCCTGCTCCTGGGTCCGCGACCGCAGATCCGCGCTGCCCGAGGCCACCTCGGTCGCCCCTTGGGCCACGCGGCCTGCGGACGTCGAGATCTGGTCGACCAGGTCCGTCAGGCGGCCCAGCGTCTCGTTCATCGCCACCTTGAGGGGCTCGAACTCCGGGGCCACGTCCTCCTCGATGGTCGCCGACAGATCGCCCTGCGCCAGCGCGAGGATCGAGGTCCGGAGCGCCTCGACGGCCCGCTTCCGGCCCGTGATGTCCGTCGCGTACTTCACGACCTTGAAGGGCTTGCCCTCGAGATCGAGGATCGGGTTGTAGGAGGCCTGGATCCAGACCTCCGCGCCGCCCTTGCCGAAGCGCCGGAACTCCCCGGCGTCGTGTTCGCCGCGACCCAGCCGCTCCCACAACGCGGCGTAGGCCTCGCTCTGGGCCTCGGCCGGGTCCACGAACATCCGGTGGTGCCGGCCCACGATCTCGTCGAGCGAGTACCCGGTGACCGCGAGGAAGGCCTCGTTGGCCTTGCGGATCGTCCCGTCCATCTCGAACTCGATGACCGCCTGGGCCTTCGAGATCGCCTCGATCTGCCCTTGGTAGTCGGCGTTCCGCATCTTCTCCGCGGTCACGTCGGAGGCGAACTTCACGACCTTGTAGGGGTTGCCGTTGAGGTCGAGGATCGGATTGTAGGAGGCCTGGATCCAGATGTCCTCGCCGCCCTTGGTGATCCGCTTGTACTCGCCGGAGTCGAACTCCCCGGCGCGCAGACCCTCCCAGAACGCCTCGTAGGCCTCCGACTTCGCGTACTCGGGGTCCACGAACATGCGGTGGTGCTGCCCCTGCACCTCCTCGAGGGTGTAGCCGGTGACCGCCAGGAAGTTGTCGTTCGCCGTGCGGATCGTTCCGTCGAGATCGAACTCGATGACCGCCTGGGACTCCGAGATGGCCGAGATCTGACCCTGGTAGTCAGCATCCTTGAGCCGCTGGGCGGTGATGTCGGTGGCGATCTTGACGACGCCGATCACCTGGCCGTCCTCGCCGAGCACGGGGCTGTAGGAGGCCTGGATCCAGACCTCGCGGCCGCCCTTGGCGACCCGCTTGTACACGCCGACCTGGAACTCGCCTTCGTTGAGCCGCTTCCAGAAGTCCTTGTAGGCGGCGCTGCGCTTGTGGGAGGGCTCGACGAAGATCCGGTGGTGCTTGCCCACGACCTCGTCGCGCTCGTAGCCCATGGCCTGCAGGAAGTTGTCGTTCGCATCCACGATGGTCCCGTCGGGCGCGAACTCGATGATCGCTTGCGACCGTGAGAGGGCCTCGAGCTTCGCCTCGAGCGGGGTCGACGTGCGCTTCGTGCGTGGGGGCATGGGGTCCTCGGGCGGGGTCCGGGGACTCATCGGCCAGGATTGCCGCGAGGTTCAGTCGTGCTTGGTGGGTGATTGGCATACAGATTGCCATGCTGATGCTCCTGAGCCTGCTGCTCGGGGGATGGGTCGGTATGGCGTCTGCGGCCCCGTCCCCCTCCGCGGCCGAGATTCGCCAGACCGTCATCCCCGAGCTGCAGGGTCGACGGCTCCGGGCGGAGGCGCGCCAGGCTGACGCCCGCCGCTGGTTCGCAGGCGAGGTCGCGCTGGAGGCCGCGTTCCCGGGCCTCGTCGGGGCGCGGCTGACCGATCCGGTCTTCGTGCGCGCGGCGCAGCTCCCGATCCTGGCGCGGGCCCAGGCGCGCGCCGCCGAGCGGGTCGTGCCGGTGGGCGACGGTCCGATGGCAGCGTCCTGGCAGGCTGCCCGGGAGGCGGCGCTCGACGCCGAGGAGGCCGCGGACCAGCTCGAGCTGCGCCTGCTGGCAGGGGTGGCGGCGGGCCTGCAGGCGCATCCGCAGGTCACCGACCCCGCGCTCGCGCCCCTCCGCGAGGTGTGGTCGAACGCCCAGCAGGTCCCCGAGGACGGTGCCGACGAGGCGGCGCTCGCGCGGGCCCGGCGGGCCGCGGCCGCGGAGCTCGCGTGGGCGCAGCTCGCGCGCACGATGATCCGGCGGTGGACGATTCCCGGCGACCGTACGCTCGAGGCTCGCGTGGCGGAGGCGCTGACTGCGCCCGACGTGGTCGCGGCGGAGCCCTGGCGCGAGGACCGGCTGCGGCGGGTGCTCCCCCTGCTCGACGGGCCGATCGCGGAGGACGTGCGGTCGCTGCTCGCGGCCACCGATGCGGTGCACGTCGCGCGGCTCGCGGAGGAGGCGGCGGCGCTGGACGCCTCGCTCGCCGACGGGCCGGCCCCCGACGAAGGCAGCGACCCGGAGGCCCTGCGCACGCGGGCCCAGACGCTTCGCGACCTCGCCGACGCGGCCGCTGGCGCGCTCGGCGAGACCCCCTCGCCGCGCGCCAAGGCGGAGGCCGAGGTCCTCGAGCGCCGGGCCGCGCTCGCGGAGGCGGCGCTGGCGCGCGCCGAGGAGCGCCGGCAGGCCGTCAGCAGCGAGGTCGCGGAGGGCAAGGCGGCGGCGCTGCGCGAGGAGGCCGCCGGATCGCTGCAGGAGATCGCCAGCGACGATCCCCTCGCCGAGATCCAGCGGCGCGTGGCTGCGCTGCGGGCCGAGGCCGCGAGCCTGTTCGAGCAGGAGGCCCAGCGGGAGCGCGGCCTCACGGAGGTCCTCGCCAGCCTCGAGGAGCGGCTCGACGCCGCGCTCGAGGGCGCGGCGGCCGCCGTGGCGCTCGCGCCTCTCGATCCGACCCGCCGGAGCCGTCTCGACGCGGCCTACCTCGAGCTCCGGGCCATCGTCACGAAGCTGTACGACGTGCTGGACGGACTCCGCGAGACGCGCGGCGAGGATGGCCGCGCTCGATGCCCAGTGGGCGTCGAGCACCTCCCGCGCCCGGGGGGTGGCCGAGGTGACCACCGCCTGGGAGGGTGCTGTCGCGGCCATCGAAGACGCCCACGCGCACCGCGAGCAGAGCGTCGCGGAGCAGCTCGACCGCGCCATCGCGCTGCTGCGCACGGCCCGCGAGGAGCGCCGGCGGCTCCGCGAGGAGGCCTCCGCCACCGCCCGGCGTGCGGTCGGCCGCGACTTCGTGCCCGAGCTCGCGCGCGAGGTGCGCGCGATCCCGGACCAGCTCTGGACGGGGCTTCGGTCTCTCACGGCTGCGCTGGTCGGTCTGCCCTCCACGCTGCTCGACCTCAACGCCATCTGGGCGTTCCTGCTGCGGTCGACGGAGCTGGTGGCGCTGCTCGTGCTC
>CAYMSU010000172.1:0-11589 GCA_964393165.1 uncultured Enterobacteriaceae bacterium | reverse complement strand
TGGTTGCGCGGCCGGTTCGATCTCGTGGTTCCCTTCGCCGCCGCGGCGAGTGCCCGGGTGCGGCGCGGCGGCGGCCTCGGGCTCGTCCTGCCCTACGCTGCGTTCGTGCAGCCCTACGGCGCACCGCTCCGCCGCGACTGGCTCGGCGCCCACGCGATCACGCTCCTCGAGGGGCCGTGCCCGTTCCCTGGGGCGTCGGTTCGGGTGGGGCTCCTCGCGATGCAGATCGGCGGCGGGCCTGCCGCGCTGCCCTCGGGGCTGGCGGCCGAGGATCTCCTGCGCCTGCCGGTCGTGCCGCTGGGGCCCGAGCTGCGGCCCGGCGATGTCGAGATCGTCGAGGCGATGCGGGCCTGCTCGGTGCCGCTCGGCGAGCACTGCGTGGTCGACACGGGCCTGGTCGGCCACTCGCCGGAGGGCGGCAAGGCGCGACTGCTGCGCGCGGGGCCCGGGCCGGGTCACGTGCCCTACGCGGACGCGCGCGAGTTCTTCGAGGGGCGCCATCGGTGGCTGGCCTACGATCCCCCGGCGATGCACCGGCCCAAGTCCCCCGCGCTCTTCGAGCGCGACAAGATCGTGATCCAGCGGCTTCGCGGGGACGAGCCGGTGCGGGTGGCCGTCGATCGGCGGGGCATCTACGTGGGGCACACCTGCACGGTCGTGGTCCCTCGGGAGCCCTCCCGCCTCGACCTGGATCGGCTCGTCGACCTGATCCGCTCGCCGCTCGTGGAGGGGTTCACCCGGATTGAGCGCGGGCGCCGACTAGACCTCTACCCCCGCGATGTCTCGGCGATCCCGCTGCCCCCCACGTGGCTCGAGGACGCCGCGGTGCCCCTCGCGACCGCGTTCGGACTGCGCCCGGCCGAGGTCGAGCGGTTAACCCACCTCGCGAGGAGCAGGGGGCGACGGCATGGTGAGGTCCATGACCGGGTACGGCCGCGGTGAGGCTCACCACGAGGACCTCACCGTCGTCGTCGAGCTGAAGAGCGTGAACAACCGGTTCTGCGACCTGCAGCTCCGCTGCCCGCGCGAGTACGGCTCGCTCGAGCCCCGCATCGCGGCCGCGGTCAAGCAGGTCGTGCGCCGGGGTCGGGTGGACGCGTTCGTGCACCGGACGGCGTCGTCGGCGCGCTCGGAGGTCGCGGTCGACACGGTGCTCGCAGCTCGCTACGCGGAGGCCCTCCGGCGGGTGGCGGAGGCCGTGCAGGCGGCGCCCGGGGCCGGAGACGGGCTTCAGATCGTGGTGCAGCAGCCCGGGGTGCTCACCCTGCGAGAGCGGGGCGTCGAGACCGAGGAGGAGTGGCCCCTGGTCGAGCAGGCGCTAGGCGAAGCGCTCGAGGCGCTGCGCGAGATGCGCGCGGCCGAGGGACTGGCGCTGCGCGACGACCTGGGAGCGCTGGCAGCCGAGATCGAGCGCGTGGTCGTCGAGGTCCGGGAGCTCGCTGGCGACGCCAGCGCGCGGATCCTGGAGCGCCTGACGGCCCGGCTGGCCAAGCTCTCCGCCGAGTCGGTGGACCCTGCCCGACTGGCCCAGGAGGCGGCGCTGCTGGCCGACAAGGCGGACATCCACGAGGAGCTGGCCCGCCTGGGGAGCCACCTCGAGCAGTTCCGGGAGGCGCTGTCGAGCGGCGAACACGAAGGGACCGTGGGCCGCCGGCTGGAGTTCCTGCTCCAGGAGATGAATCGCGAGGTCAACACCTTGGGCGCGAAAGCCGCTGAGCAGGAGGTGGGGCGTCGGGTGGTGGACATGAAGACGATGCTCGAGCGGATGCGCGAGCAGGCAGCGAACGTCGAGTGAGCGCGCGGCTGGCTGGAGGTCCCCCGGATCGGGGCGCGCTGTTCGTCGTCTCGGGCCCGAGCGGGGTCGGCAAGAGCACGCTCGTTCGCGAGGCGCTGGCGCGCTACCCCCAGATCCGGTTCAGCGTCTCGGCCACCACGCGGCTGCCGCGACCCGGCGAGGAGCACGGGGTGCACTACCGCTTCGTGGAGGACGCGCAGTTCTCGACGTGGGTCGAGGCGGGAGCCTTTCTCGAGCACGCGACGGTCTACGACCGACGGTACGGCACGCTGCTCGCCCCCACGCAGGAGGCGCTCTCGGGGGGCACGTCGCTGCTGCTCGACATCGACGTGCAGGGCGCCCGTCAGGTGCGCGCGCGCATGCCGTCGGCGGTGCTCGTGTTCGTGGCCCCGCCGTCGCTGAGGGCGCTCGAGGCCCGCCTGCGAGCGCGGGGCTCGGAAGACGAGGCGGCCATCGCGCGCCGCATGGAGCTGGCCGCGGAGCAGCTCCGCGGCTGCCCCGAGTACGACTACGTGCTGATCAACGACGAGCTCGACGTCGCCCAGCGAACCTTCGAGGCGGTCGTCGTCGCGGAGCTCACAAAGGTCGAGAGGCGCCCCCACCAAGTGGAGCGCCTCTCCCAGGGCCTTGCCTAGGCCGTCAGCCCGGCAGGCACAGCGACTACTACTGGATGGACAGGAAGTAGGGGAGGATCCCGTCTTCGCTGTCGATGACGGCGTAGATCCGCTCGTCGACGGCGCTCTGGTTCGTGTAGGAGCAGAGCTCCTTCTCGTCGATGCTCGCATCGCAGCCCGCGGGGCAGCTGAACGCATCGTCGCACTGGTACACGAAGTAGATCGCAGGGTTGCCGCCCGGCATGTTCACGTTGACCTGGATGCTCTGACCGGCGTTCACGTCGATCGGCACCATTGCGTCGGGCCCGGGCGTGCTGGAGCCGGTGCAGCCACCGATGCCGGGGTTGAGGTCGTTCGTGTACGCGGTGTTCTCGGCGTAGTAGTTGCCGGGGAAGATGGCCTGCTCGTCCTCGGCGTCTTCACAGCTGTCGTACATGTCGGGCTCGGACAGCGGGTCGAGCTTGACGTCGAGAGTGTAGTACGACGCGATGGGCTGGCTCGCGTAGCAGATGCGGCCCGACTGGGTGCCCTGCGAGTCGGCGACCAGGTAGAAGCGGCGCAGGCTGTCGGTCGTGTTGAAGAAGTTCAGGAACTCGGGGACGTTCTCCATCGGGTCGAAGTCCGCCCCGAGGAAGCACGAGTACCGGTTGTCGCAGTTCGACAGGAAGTAGAACACGCCGTTGTCGTCGTAGACGTTGTACTCCACCTGGAGGAGGTGCCGCGGGGGGACCTCGACCTTGTAGAGCGCGTCGGAGCCGCCGGCGCACTCGCCGCCCCAGGGCGGGAGGCAGCCGACCGAGTTGTCGGTCCGGCTGCTCGGCTCGGTGTCGCCCACGTTGATGTCGGCGCCGAAGTCCCCGAGGAAGCCCCAGTAGCCCCCCGCCTGGATCGGCGGCAGGCCCGTGGCCTCGGCGCACTGGTCGGAGGCGCGCAGGAACTCGCGGCCCCCGGTCTGGAAGAACTCGCCGGTGAAGCTGGCTCGCGACGTGGCCACGAAGTCGATCACGTGGCCGAACTTCTGCACGCGCTCGCGGTTCCACCGCTGCAGCGTGAAGTCCAGATCCTCCGACAGGGCGCCGCCGAGCCCGAGGGAGTCGACGTCGAGCTCGAAGTAGCCGTCGTCGTTCAGGAGGTACATGCGCGTGATGCCCGCGAGATCGCTGTTGACCTGGAGGGTGATCTCGCCTTCGCCGGTGGGGACCCACTCGATCGGCACCTTCTGCCCGTCGTGGAACGAGATGTTCTCACCCGGACGGGGCGACACGAGCTCGATGACGTCGGAGACGTAGAGCAGGTCCTCGCCCGTCCACGCCGGCCACTGGCTCTCTTCCCAGCCCGCGCCGACCCAGCCGAGCGGGGTGGGCTCCTCCTCGGTGAGCTTGCGGTTGTAGAAGCCGAAGCCCGTCTCCGCGTCCTCGCGGTAGGGGATCGAGTAGCCCGCGAACCGGATGTCGAAGCCGAGGAAGCGGGTGTTGATGGTCTCCCGCTCGATCTCGCGATCCGTGGTCACGTCCTCGAACTCGTCTTCGTCTTGCGGGAACGTGGTGAGGCAGGGCTTGTTCGGGTTCGCGCCGCACTGCGCCAGGTTCACGAAGCCCGGGGAGCTCTCGGTGAACACCGCCGAGAGGGTGGGCGGGTTGAACCCGGTGCCCAGGTCCATGAAGAAGCCCGCCAGGTCTCCGGCCGGCCAGCCGGTGTCGTCGAGCTCGGGCGGAGCCTGGGTGACGGTCTCGCCGTTGTCCGTGCCTTCGTTCTGCCCGGTGTCGTCGCCTTCGGTGCAGGCCACGAACAGGGTGGCCGCGGCCGTGAGAATCAGTGGTCGCATTTGGGCCTCAAGTGAGAGGGTCTGTATGCCTGGGTGTGCACCCGAGCGTCACTCGATTTCTACGTCGAGCGTATATTCGCCGATCCCCGCCTCGGAGTCGAGCACGAGGAACAAAGTCTGCGTGAACGGTGTGTCGTTGGTCCAGTCGACCGTCGCTTCCCCTGAAGCAACGCAGCTCGCGGCCACGCCACAGTTCGTGAGCAGCTGGAGGCTGGGCTTGGCGCCGGCGGCCGTGGACGTGGCCCGCAGGGTCTCCCCGGGAGCCACCCGGAGCTGCGCGATCCCTTCGCCGCCGAGCTGCCCGACGTTCTCGCAGCGCGCGTTGTCGTACGCGTTGAGGTTGTTGACGTGGTCGGCAATGCTCCCGTCGTAGCGTCCAGGGGCGATGGTACCTTGCCGAATCGCGTCTGCGCAGAAATTCTGCAGGGGATCGCCGCCGGTCGAGGAGAGGTCGACCGTGAGCCGGAAGTCGCTCGTGACCTCGTCGAAGCCGTCGAGCACGAGGTACAGCCGCACCGGCTTGCCCGTAGTGTTGACGTACTCGACCGACTCCTCGCCCGCGGCGTTGACGGCCACGTGCTCGTCGGCTCCCGCCACGCAGGTGAGCACGTCGTTGCAGTCGGACAGCAGGTACACCGACGCGTCGTCGTCGAACAGCAGGTAGTCCACGACGAGCTTCTCGTCGGGCTGTACCTCGATCGGGAGGATGGCATCCGCCACAGACGCATTGGCTCCAGTGCACCCCGTCGCACCCGGGTCCAGATCCGCGCCGAACCCCACGAAGGACCCGCCGTAATGTCCGTCGAGCAGAGCGTCTGCGGCCTCGGCGGCGGTACAGGTATCGTACAGTCCGTCCGTCAGGATCTCGCGGCTGCCGATCGCTCGGTAGGTGCCGGACAGCTGCTGACCGAGCTCCACGGTGACGTCCAGCTCGCGGCCCGCGAGCTCCTCGGCGTCAGCCTCGCCGAGGACCGCGCGAGCGCTCCGGACGAGCCGCAGCTCGACGGGCGCTCCGTCGGCGAGCCCGCCGTCCCGGAGCGACAGGTCGAGGTCGTAGGCGCCGTCGTCGCCCAGGCGGAGGACCGTCCACGGGCCCGGATCCTGGGTGCGCACCCACAGGTCGACGTCTCCGCCGGTGTTGCTCGGGAGCCAGCGCAGGCGGATGAGGTCGGCGTCGAAGAAGGTGGCCACGCGCTGCGGATCGTGGGAGGTCACCACCATCGGCGAGGGGAGGTCGAGGACCGCCCCGTAGGATCCTGCGGGCCAGTCCTCGCCGCCCTGCACCTCGAGGTCGAGGACCGACCGGTTGAACCCGAGCGGCCCCTCGCTCACCGAGCGGAAGAAGGCGAGGCCCGTCTCGTCGTCGACCTCCTCGGCCACCGTGAGCGGCCCGAGCGTCAGCTCGCCGCCCGCGGAGAGGCTCGACAGGGCGCGCTCGAAGCCCAGCGGCGGCGGAGTGGTGCTGTAGAAGTCGCCGACCTCGGCGGGGAGGGTCTCGAGACACCGGGGCTCGAGGCCGAGCAAGCACTGGGAGAGGTTGGCGATTCCGAGGTCATCGCTCACGAACACCCCACCGACCATGCTCGCGCCCGCCTCGTTGCCGAGCCAGGGGTAGGCCACCTCGAGGAGCAGGCTCGCCCGGTCGTTGTCGCCGGTGGGCGGCGCGGGCGTGCCCGAGTCGCCGGAGGCGGCGGTCTCGCCGTTGCCCCCCGAGCCGGCGCAGCCGGCGGCGACGATCGCGATGAGCAAGCGGAGCAAGCACCCTCCTCCCTGCGGAGGCGGTAGCCTACCCTACGAGGCGGTCACCCGCAGCGCGGGCACGCGGATCACGAAGCAGGCCCCGCCGTCGATCCCGTCCACGCACTGCACGGTCCCGCGGTGGGCCTCCACGATCTCGCGGACCTGGTTGAGGCCGAGGCCGTGCCCCCCGGCCTTGCCTCGGTTGGGGCCCTCGACGCGCACGAAGCGCTGGAAGATCGCCCGGCGCATCGGCTTGGGCACCCCGATGCCGTTGTCGGCGACCCTGATCACGACGAAGCGTCCGTCCTCGGCGAGCTCGAGGCGGACGAGGCCGTCGCGCTCGGGGTGTCGGTACTTCAGGGCGTTGTCGAGCAGGCACCCCACGGCGTCGCGCATGGCGTCGCAGTCGCCCAGGACCATGTCGGTGGGGTGCAGGTCGGCGTTCAGCTTGACGCCCGCGTCCTCGAGCCGCGGCCCCCACTGGTCGATCGCGGCGAGCACGGCCTCTTCGGGGTCGTAGGCCGCGGGCGAGGGAATCGTGCGCTGACGGGAGACCGAGAGCACCTCGTCGACGCGGCTGGTCAGCCGGTCCGCCTCCTCCACGATGCGGCGCGCCATGTCCGCGCGCTGGTCGGGATCGCGAAAGGCCCCTGCCTCGAGGTTCTCGGCCATCACGCGGATGCCGGCGAGCGGCGTCTTCAGCTCGTGGGTGACCCGCATGGTGAACGCCCGCTGCCGGTTCATCAGCTCGTCCTGCTGCTTGGTGAGCCGCATCTGGGTGCCGAGGGCCAGCAGCCCGAGCACGGCGCACGCCGACACCACGAACAGCAGGACCAGCGACTGCTCGTCGGTGTTGGAGCGCGCAGTCTCCAGCGCCGACTCCCGGAGGCCCAGGCGCAGGTGCGACAAGCCGCTCGTGAGGGGGACCGACAGCGCGAAGTCGCCGCCCCTGCGCGCCCCCGCCACCCACTGGTCGCGCTCGCCGAGGACCGTGACGTGGTGCCGATAGGACCGCATGCGCTGGCCCATCAGCTCCTCGATGAGCGCGGACTGCTCGATCTGCAGTGCGACGCCGTAGCCCTGGGCCCAGCCGAAGTAGAGCAGGTAGGGGTCGTCGTCGGAGTACTGGTCGCGCACGAAGCGGGCCTCGGACTCGCTCGTGGGCTCGATGCCGACGATCTGCTCGCGCACCTCCTTGTAGGCCGCCAGGCGGCGCCCCGCGCGCAGCGCCCGGCGCTCGAGCTGGGCGCCGGGCTCGAGCGCGCCGAGGACCCGGAGCATGGCGATGATCCCGCGGTCCCCCTGCAGGTAGAAGTTGAGGGGGATCGCCAGGTCGGGGGCGTTCAGCTGGGTGATCTCGCGCCCGAGCTTCGTGAGCTCGGCGATCCCTTCGTCCTTGCGGCCCAGATCGAGGAGCAGCTCCGCGCGGGCGAAGCGCAGGACCGCCACGCGGTCGGGAGGGATGTTCGCACGCGTGAGCTCGGCGAGGCTCGCGTCGGGCAGCCCGACCATGTCGAGGGCCCGCAGGCCCTGCTCGGCGAGGCCAAGCGGGCGCAGCAGGTAGGCAGCCTCGGTCGCCGCGTGCACCCGGACGATGATGTTCCGGTCGAACCGGCAGCCCATCATGTAAGCCCCTGCGACCTTCAGCGGATCGACCGGGACCTCTCGCTTATAGGCGTTGGCCCTCCGGATGCAGAATCTCGACTGCACGAACTCGCGGGACTCCCGCGTGGGCGGGGGAGGGAACTCCATGGCGTGGCCGTCGCGCCCGAGCTTCCACACGTAGAGGCTGTTGAACCACGGGTGCTTGCGCCGCAGGGAGCGCTGGACGAGGCGCGCGCCGTCGGGGTTCGCCGCGACGACCTCGAGGTGCTCCTGCAGATCCGCGCGCAGGCCGGCCTCCCAGGTGGCGACCTCCGCCTCGACGAACGACTGGATGCGGGCGCGCTCCCGATCCATCGACGACTGGCGCCACTCCGCAATGCGCCAGGCGACCACCAGCAGGATGACGACGAAGGCCGCTCCTCCCAGCAGAGGCAGCGCACGGCGGAGGCGGGAGGTGCGAATCTCGCTCATCGGGGCCGGAGTCCTCGGTACCTCGGCTGCAGGGTAGCAAGGTGGTGGTTGACGGACCGCGGTCGATGGGTCACGGACGGTCTCTGGTACGGGGTGAGCGAATGACCTGGAAGCAGGGCTCGGTGTGGATGGGTGGCGGGTTCGCAGCGGTCCTGGCTGGTGCGGCCTTGGCGGGAGGGGTCTTGGTGGGGTGCTCCGGAGGAGGAGGGAAGACCTCCGCGGAGGGCCCTGAAGGCGACGAGGCTGCCGCGCGCTCCGCCGCCCCGGTCGAGCAGGAGGGGCCTGCGCCCGCCTTGATCATGGTCCAGGCCCAGTTCCCCGACGGAAAGCCGGGTCCCGCGAAGGCCGTCATCTACCGCAAGCGAGGAGAGCGCTGGGTCCCCGAGACCGTGGAGGACCCCGAGTCGAACGTGTGGCACAAGGGGCTGCCGTGGCGGGACGGGTTCCTGACCATCGGGGCCCAGCGGGCGCTGCTGAAGCACTGGACGCTCGGGCCCGACGGCACCTGGAAGTCCGAGACCCTGTGGGAGGCCTCGTTCGGCGGCAAGTTCGACCGCTTCCGCGACATCGAGATCGGCGACGTGAACGGGGACGGCGCCGAAGACATCGTGATCGCCACCCACGACATGGGCGTGATCGGCGTGGGCTTCGAGAAGAAGGACGGGGCCTGGGGCTTTCGCGAGTACGACAAGACGCCGAACCAGTTCGTGCACGAGGTCGAGCTCGGGGATGTCGACGGCGACGGCAAGACCGAGTTCTACGTGACCCCCTCCGAGCGGAACAAGGCGAGCGGCGCGTCGCAGCCCGGCGGCGTGGCTCGCTACGACTGGCGCGGGGAAGACGAGGGCTACGTTCGCCAGATGATCGTTCAGTGGTCGGGGACCCATGCGAAGGAGATTCTGGTCACCGATCTCGATGGTGACAACAAGGACGAGCTCTACGCGGTGAAGGAGGCCGAGCGGGGCGAGGACAAGGTCATGAAGCACCCGGTCCAGATCGTCCGGCTCACCCCGGCAGAGGGCGGCGCGTGGACGGAGAGCGTCGTCGCGGAGCTTCCCGGCGAGAAGCAGTGCCGCTTCCTCGTCGCTGGCGACGTCGACCACGACGGAGAGCAGGACCTCGTCGCGGCCGGGTGGAAGACCGGGCTTTGGTGGCTCGACGGCGGCTCGGGGGACCCGCAGCTGATCTCCGCCGAGTCCGGGGGCTACGAGCACGCCACCCACCTCGCGGACCTCGACAAGGACGGCAAGCTCGAGATCTACGCGGCGTCGGAGAAGGAGCGGTTCCGCCTGCTCCGGAAGTTCACCTACGACGAGGGCTCGTGGAAGTCCGAGGTCATCGCGCCGATCCCCGAGAAGCACATCACCTGGAACCTCCAGGACGCGTCGCTGTAGGGCGATGGCGACCGACCCTCCGAACTACATCACGCCCTACGGCTACGAGCGGATGCGGCGGGAGCTGTCGTGGCTCGACCACGAGGAGCGCCCGCGCGTCGTCGCCGAGGTGTCCTACGCCGCCTCGCTGGGAGATCGGAGCGAGAACGCCGAGTACATCTACGGCAAGAAGCGGCTCCGGGAGATCGACCGCCGCCGCCGGTACCTCGTCAAGCGCCTCGAGAAGGCCCGGCTGGTCGACCCGACCGACGTGTCGGGGGAGGTCGTGCGGTTCGGCGCCACGGTCGTGATCGCGGATGCCGAGGGCCAGGAGCGGACCTGGCGCATCTACGGGGAAGACGAGGTGGACGTGGACGCGGGGATCCTGTCCTGGCGCTCGCCGCTCGCCCGCGCGCTCCTCGGCAAGGAGGAAGGGGAGGAGGTCCGCTTCCAGGCGCCGTCGGGCATGCGCGAGATCGAGATCCTCGAGGTGCGCTACGAGCCGTGCCCCAAAGTCCCCGACGACCTGACGTTCGGCCGCTGAGCGGCCCCTGGGTGCGGGCTCATCGCGGGGGCAGACCGCCGCGGGGGGGCCGCCGCTTCAACGGCGCGGGCTTCTCGGGTGCACGAGCCGGGCCCTCGGGCTCCGGGCACGCCTTGCCGAGCAGCTCCGCGACGTGCTCGTCGACCCAGGCCTCCAGCTTCTTGCGCGGTGCCTCCTCCTCGGGAGCCTCCGCGATGCGGACCACGAGCCCGAGCACGAGCTCCCCCTCCGGGGACTGGAACGAGTAGCTGCCGTGGAAGTCGTCGGGAGCGTCGCCCGGGTGGGTACACACGGGGCCCGAGCAGGTGAACAGACCCTCTCGCTCACCCTTGGCGCTTCGGTCCTGCAGATCCGATTGAAGCGCGCTCGCGCGCTCCTCCGCGCGGTTGCCGCACACCCGCTCGGCACGCCGCTCCGTACCCCTCACCTCGATCTCGACGAAGCCGCGCTTCGCGTCGAGCAGCGCGGCCATCGGCACCTCTCCTCGGCTGACCTGCTCCATCAGCTCCGGGGTGGGGTCGGAGCCCACGACCACGTCACGGGGCGTGATCGGAAGCCCGGACCGGGGCCCCGGGGGCAGCTCGCCGGCGCGGCGGGCCTGCGCGTCCGCCCCCTCTACCCCGGGCTCGGCGGGGGTCTCGGCCCCGTGGTCGGCGGGGGTCTCGGTCGGGCCCGCGCAGCCGAGCCCCAGCAGTGCGATGATCACGTCCGCTCCTGACGCGCGAGCATATCCCGCGCGGGGGTTGTCATGTTGTAGGCTGCGCTCGAGGAGATGCCATGCCCGATCTCGTGCGCGTTCCCGGCGTTGCCGCCACGATGCTGCTCACTGGCTGCTTGACCACGCCGCTGCAGCGGGCCGAGTCGATGGGCGCGCGGAAGCTCGAGGTGGCCGCCGAGGCGGGCGTCGCGAGCGTGCAGGACTTTGGCCAGGACTCCGCGGTCACCCCCGCGGCGAACGTCGCCGTGCGCTACGGCGTGTCCGAGCGCTTCGACCTCGGGCTCCGGCTCGGCAGCGCAGCCTACGAGGTGCAGACCAAGCTCGAGCTCACCCCCGAGGGAGCGGGGGTCCCCGTGTCGGTGGCCCCGTCGTTCACGGTCACCCCCCGGGTCGACGTGTTCGGCGACGCGCTCGCGTTCTCGGTCGTTCGGGTGCCGGTGCTGATCGGGATCCCCCTCGGGCGCAGCCAGCTCGTCCTCGGTCCCGGGGTCGACCAGACGTTCGTGACCTCGAGCGGGGACTTCGCCTCGGTCACGGTGCCGCGCCTGTCGCTCGGCGTGTCGTGGCAGCTCGCGCCCGGCGTGCGGATCCACCCCGAGGTCGCGGCGGGGGTCAACGCGATCACGTGGGGCGAGGGCGGCGGCCAGGCCTCCCCGACCACGGTGCTCACGACCGCGGCCGTGGCCTTCGCGTTCGGCTCGGCCTACCCCGCCGCCGACGAGTAGCTCGGCGCCTCACCGCGGACGGGTCGAGAACTCGAGCACGTAGGGAATGGCGGGGAGGCCAGCGCGACCCCGGAACCCTCGCCACCGGAGGTGGTTGATCCCCACGACGTAGGGTCGGCCAGGCTCCAGCCGAACGGGAAGCACGCAGGTCCGCGCGTCGACGAAGCGGGGCTTGCCCC
>CAYMSU010000171.1:0-11604 GCA_964393165.1 uncultured Enterobacteriaceae bacterium | reverse complement strand
GATCTTGAGCTTGGTTTCAGTCATGAACCTTCTCCCATTCCGGCAGTCCCCCGCGAACCCGCGGGACCCGCAGTCATCGTATTCTGCCAGCCTCTCCAGATGTTCTCGAAACGCCGGCGCCAGGGGCCCGGCGCCTGGCTGGCGAGCCAGCCTTCGCGAGCCGTACGGGCCAGTTGCTGATCGTAGGGCAGTCGCTCGAGGACCGGGACTCCCCGGTCGGCGGCGAGGCGTTCGATCTCCGCCCGTCGCTCGGCGTTGAGGTCCGCCTTGTTGATCACGAGGCTCGCCCTGATGCCGAAGTGTGCGGCGAGGTCGAAGGCCCGGAGCCCGCGCCCGACCTGTCGGTCTCGGGGTGCTCGGGCTGCCGCACCGTCGGCCCGCCTCCGGGCCTCGGCGCCCTCGTCGGCCTCTTCCTCGCCGCCTGGTGGCGTCGTCGGCTAGGTCGGGTCGTCGGTTCGTGAGCGCAGGAGACAGCATGGTAGACAAGGGCGAGCGCGTGGAGATCGTCGGGGGCCGCAAGGGCAAGGGGGTGGTCGGCACCGTCTTCTGGCTCGGCGACGACAAGTACAAGGAAGGCGGCAAGCGCGTGGGGATCCACGGCGATGACGGCGAGACCTACTGGGTGAGCGCCGACTACGTCGAGTTGTCCGACGCTCCCGTGCCCGAGCCGGAGGGCCCACAGCCCCAGAAGGGCGACCGGGTCGCCTATGTCCAGGGCGAGGAGGAAGGCGAAGGCGAGATCTTCTGGGTCGGGGAGAGCAAGTCGGGCCCGGGCCTCCGGGTCGGGGTGCGCTGTGACGACGGGGAGACCCGCTGGCTCGACGCCCACCTCGTCACCCTGCTCGCCGACGGGAGTCTCGCCCCCCCCACCGCAGCAGCAGCAGCAGCAGCAGCAGCAGCAGCAGCAGCAGCAGCAGCAGCCGCCGCCGCCGAGGAGCCCCAGTGGGACGAGGACGACCCTCTCTTCTAAGCGAGCCCGTGGAGCCGCTCGAGGCGCCGCGCCCCCGCGACGCTCGCCGCATCGCGCACATCGAGGCCGCGTCGTGGCGCGCAGCGTATCGGGAGCTCCTCCCTGCCTACCTCCTGGCCGACCTCGGCACCGAGGAACGCGTCTACGCGTGGATGAACCGCATCCGGTTCGGCGCCCCGCTCGGCATCGTGCGGCACGCCGGTGTCGTGGCCGGCTACTGCTCGTATGGCGAGGCGCGCCAGGCCGACCTCGAGCCTGGGTTCGCAGGCGAGGTCTACGAGCTCTACGTGCACCCCTCGCTGCAGGGCCAGGGGCTCGGCCGTGCGCTGCTCGGGGGCGCCGCCCAGGCCCTCGCCGCGCGAGGGTTTCTCTGGGGCGTGGTCGAGGTCCTCCGCGACAACGCGGCGGCCCGCTCGTTCTACGAGGCGGTCGGCATGCAGACCGAGGGGCGCTCGCGGCGGAGGCCCGCGGACTTTCGGGGGACAGTCGCCGACGGTAGGAGGTACAGTCTCCGCAACAGCGCGGTGCGGGTGGTTCGGTACGAACACCCGTTGACTGCCGTTGCGACCGGGCCCTTCGTCCGGGTATGACATGTCCGAACTTTGCTCGCCCAGGCGGCACGGGCCCAGGCTTTGCCGCTCGCCCTCACCGCCGGGCCACGAAGCACCCCTCGAATCCGGAGACACCGCATGCACCGGGAACTGTCCCTTCTGACCAGCCTCGCCCTTGCCTCGGTCACCCTCGGCGCCTGCGGCGGAGAGACCTCCATCCGGGAGCAGCTCCCGCCCAACCCCGACGGGGAGCCAGCGCCGCTCGAGTCCTCGCAACACACCGACGTGATCGTGCAGACGGTCACGCCCACGGTCGACATCCTCTACATGATCGACAACAGCTGCTCGATGGGCGACGACCAGGAGTTCCTCTCCGACAACGCGCCCGTGTTCATGCGCTGGTTCGTCGGCTCCGGCCTCGACTACCACATCGGCGTCGTCTCCTCCGACATGGTCGATCCGGCGCACAAGGGCCGTCTCCAGGGCAGCCAGCGCGGGAGCCTCTGGATCGAGGCCGAAGATAACAACCAGATACCGCGCTTCGCCCAGATGGCGGTGCTCGGCAACCGTGGCGCGTCCCCCGAGAAGGGAATCGACGGCATCTATGCGTCGAAGGAGACCCACGGCGACGAGTACAACGCCGGCTTCTTCCGCGACACGTCGGCCCTGCACACCATCGCCGTGTCCGATGAGGACGACTTCTCCAGCACCATCTCGATGGGCGAGTTCATCCAGTGGTACGACGGCCTGAAGCGCAGCGCCGACGAGCGCTCGTTCTCGGCCATCGAGAACGCCAACGCAGGGGCGTCGGGGCGCGGCCAGAAGTACAGCACCGTCACTCGCTCGATCGGCGGGGTGGTGTGGAACATCCGCGATGGCGACTGGTCGCCGGCGCTCGACCTGCTCGGGCTGCAGACCACCGGGCGGAAGACCGAGTACTTCCTCTCTCGCGCACCGGTCGAGGCCACGATCGAGGTCGAGCTCCACGAGCGCCTCGGGGAAGACAGCTTCAACGTCATCGACAAGCCCCGCGCCTCCTACGACGATGACGGGCAGTACATCGAGGGTGACTGGTACTACACCCCGGGCCGCAACTCGATCTCGTTCATCGACTTCGTGCCGCCCGACCTCGCCCAGGTCCACATCACCTACACCCTCGCGTCTGCCGTGCAGGACGGGCTGCCCCGCGACGGGCAGGACGAGGCCGGCGACGAGAGCGAAGCCTCCGAGTAGTCCGCGGTGGACCCCGTCAGCCTCGCGCTCCTCGTGGGGGTCGGGGTCACCGTCGTCGTGGCGGTCACCCACCTGACCGGGGGCTCCCAGCTCGCTCGACTCGGGACCGATGAGGACGTCCTCGCGGCTTGGCGGGTGGACCATCCCGACGACGTGGTGACGACAGTGCAGCGCGCGGACGACGATCGCACTGCGCTCGTCATGGTGTCCGAGTCGAGCCCCGGTCTCGTGTTCGGGCTGGGCGACCGGCTCGTTTGCCGCCGGCTGGCTCCAGCGCTACTCCACCGGGTCATCGAGGGCGAGCGCCATCTCGACCTTCGCCTGAGCGACTTCGGCGCACGCCGCGTGCGGGTGCGCCTGGCCGATCCGGCGCTGCGTGCCGCGTGGCGCCGTCGCCTGGAGGGTTGATGGACGTGCCCGACCTGCCGAGCCCCACCCAGCTCGCGATCCCCGGGTTCATCGCGTTCATGCTCCTCGAGCTCCTCGTCCGGGGGCTCCGCGGAGGCATCCACTACCAGACCTCGGACACGCTCGCGAGCCTGCTCATGGGCGCGGGCAACGTCGTCGAGGGCATCGTCCTCGGCTTCGTGAAGTACGGGGTGCTGCTCTTCTTCTACGAGCTCGCGCCCCTCGAGATGGGCTTCGGCCTTCCGGTCTTCGTGCTCGCCTACGTCCTCGACGACCTGCGCTACTACTGGTACCACCGCATCGCGCACGAGAGCCGGTGGTTCTGGGCCGCCCACGTCACGCACCACAGCAGCCAGCACTACAACCTGTCCACCGCGCTCCGCCAGACGTGGACCTCCACCCTCTCGGGCAGCTTCCTGTTCGTGATCCCGCTCGCGCTGCTCGGCTTCCACCCCGTGATGCTCGCGTTCGTGAGCGCGCTCAACGCGGTCTACCAGTTCTGGATCCACACCGAGGCGATCGGCAAGCTCCCCGCCCCGATCGAGGCCGTGTTCAACACGCCGTCGCACCACCGGGTGCACCACGCCCGCAACCCCCGCTACCTCGACGCGAACTACGCGGGCACGCTGATCGTGTGGGATCGGCTGTTCGGCACGTTCGTGCCCGAAGACGCAGAGGACCGCCCGCGGTACGGCCTCGTCACCAACCTCGGCACGTTCAACCCCGTGCGGATCGCGCTCCACGAGTGGGTGGCCATGCTCCGCGACGCCGTCCAGCCGGGGATCAGCCTCGCCGACCGGGCGCGCTACCTGTTCGGCCCGCCGGGCTGGCGCCACGACGGGACGGGCCGGACGGCGGCCGTGCTGAAGGCGCAGGCCCGCCTGACAGCTGCGTCATCGCGCGCTTGAAGGCGCGCCCGATCCGGGTCTGCTCCCGGATCAGGGCCACCCGAGGGAACACCGAGCGCTCTCCGTGAATCACGAAGTCGAGCAGGTCGTCGGGCGTGGGATTCGACACCGTCTTGGGCACGAGGCCCCACCGGAACGACGGGTGCACGTCGACGTGGCCGCGGTAGTCCTGCCGGATCATCGAGTTCGCGGCCGCCGCGAGCCGGCCCACGCGCTGGCTCGATCCGAGCACCACCCGCAGGAGCTCGGTGGCCCACGCTCCGTGCGTGCGGGCCGTGGCGGTGGCCGCGCGGACCACCCGGGCGCCCACGCTCCGCCGGTTGACCGAGCCGAGGAAGGGCGCCACGTGCGGGTTCGTCTGGCTGACCACGAAGTGATTGGCGTTGTGCAGGCGAGACAGGCGCCGCTTCGGTAGGTCGCCCGCGATCGAGCCGTCCACCCACTTCTCGCCGGTGACGTAGGGCAGGATCACGCCGCTTGGCCCCCGCCGGGCGAGCTCGACCGGCGGGAACAGGCCCGGGAGCGCGCTCGACGCGAGCACCGCAGAGGTCACGAGCACGTCCGGCGCCGTCAGGTGCGACAGCAGGCGCGCCTTCTGGCGGTAGCGGGTGGGCGACACGCTGATCGCCAGGATCCGCCCGCTTCGCGCGTGGGCCTCCGCGAACGTGACGTCGCCGATGTTGTGGTGGAGCACGTCGGAGAGCCGGTCGAGATCGAACAGCGCGCGCTGCTCGAGCGCCGCCCCCACGCCCACGGGCCGCAGCCCGTCCAGGCGGAGGTGGGCCAGCGGATCGGCGAAGAGATCGGCGAGCTCGTCGTCGCTGCGCACGCAGACCCCGGCGGCCATCATCGCGCCGATGCTCGCGCCCGACAGGATGTCGGGAAGGAGGCCGAGCTCGAAGAGCGCCTTGACCACGCCGAGGTGGTGAAAGCCCCAGGTCGCGCCGCCGGACAGAAGCAGCGCGGTGCGCCCGAAGACGTGCCAGGCCTTGTCGAACTGGGCGAGCTTGGCCTCGCGGGGAACGCCCGGCGCATCGATGAGCCAGTACAGGCACCGCTCGGCCTCGACGAGGTACTCCTCCACGAGCTTCTTCGGGCCCGCCAGCGCGACGTCGTACAGCTGCGGAGCGAGCAGATCGTTGAGGTGGCGGTAGAGGTCCTCGGTCAGCAGGCTGGCGAGGCCGCGGGCGTCTCCCTCTGCGCGGAGCCGCCGCATGGCCAGCATGCTGCTGCGCAGGGCCTCGGCGTCGTAGTGGTCCGACGCGTCCTCCGCGCGCCAGGCGTCCGCGCCGGTCATCGCGTCGATCTCGACGGCCACGGCCCGCCACGCCGCGTAGGTCGGAGCCTCGTCGAGCGCCACGTACGCGTCGTGCAGCTGCTTGCGGAGGCCGCTCACTCCGGCTCCTGCCGCAGCACCCGCACCCGCAGGGCCTCGTCTTCGAGCCGGTTGGCGATACCGATCGCGCGCAGCCGGAGCTGCTCGCCCTCCTCGCCCCCGGTCGCCCGCGCGAGCAGGTCGAGCGTGGCGGCGCGCATGCGGAGCGAGCCGACGTCGCCTGCGTGGGCGGCGGCCACCCGCGCGTGGGCCACCGCCGCCTCCTGGTGGCCCTGGGCGAGCGCGCACCAGCCGAGGCCCGCGTGCCGCTGGGCGAGCACGAACGGGGGCACCGCCACACGGGGCAGCGAGGCGTACAGCCCCTCGGCCTCCTCCGGACGCTTGGCGCGCCTGAGGATCGCGGCCCGCTGATCCACCAGCCGGGCCCAGAGGCAGGCTCGATCCTCATCCCGCGGGAGCTGCCGGATCTGCTCCTCCGCACGGTCGAGCCAGCTCCCCGCGCGATCCGGCCGGCGCCGGCGATCCACGTAGGCCCGTACGAGCAGCGCCTCGGCCTGTGCCGCGCCCCGAGCCACGGACTCCGCGCGATTCAGGCACTCCTCGGCCTCGACGACGTAGTGGCCGCGCAGGGCCACCGACGCGAGCCCGAGCTGCACCCACGCGATGGCCAAAGACTCCGTGATCGGGGGTCGCTGCCAGGGCTGCAGGAGATCCTGGCAGATCGAGCGGGGCAGATCGGTGAACCGGCTGTGGAAGTGCCCCATCCATCGCAGCCGACTCTCGATCCCCGACGGAAGACCGAAGGTCTGCAGGCAACGCTCCCCCCAGCGGCCTCCCGCGCGGGTTCCCCGGCTGCGCAGCCGTCGGAGCCCGCGCTCGATCGACAGCACGTCCCCTCCCTGCTCCCCAGCCGCCGCGAGCACCGTGGCCACCGCCGTCAGCGTGCCATGCGACGCGGCGAGCCAGGCCACGTAGGACTGCCAGTCGAAGTCTCCGAGCTGGGGGTCGGCCTCGTGCACGTGCATCGCAGACAGGGGTATCCGCTTCCCGTCCCTTCGACCGGAGGGACGACCGGCGACGGGATAGGGGGCCCGGATGGCGGTCCTGCTTGCGGAAGACGTGCACCTCGCCTTCGGCGAGCGCCAGATCCTGCGCGGCGTGGATCTCCGCGTCGAGGAAGGCGAACACGTGGGCCTCGTGGGGGTCAACGGGGGCGGCAAGTCCACGCTGCTGCAGGTCCTCGGCGAGCGCCTGCCCCCCGATCACGGTCGGATCCTGCGCCCGCCCCGCGTCGCGCTCCTCGAGCAGGACCCCGTGCTCGCCGGCGAGACCGTCGGCGAGGTCCTCAGTCACGCGGTGGCGTGGCACCAGGCGCTCCACCAGCAGTACACCGCGGCCATCGACGAAGGCCGGCTGGACGACGCCGAGCAGCTACAGGCCACCCTGGACCTCCACGGGTGGGAGGTCGGCCACCACGTCGACGCCGTGATCGACCGCCTGCAGACCCCGGGGCGCGACCATCCGGTGAGCGCGCTGTCCGGCGGCGAGCGCCGGCGGGTCGCGCTCGCTGCCGTCTTGCTCGAGCGGCCCGACGTGCTGCTGCTCGACGAGCCGACCAACCACCTCGACGCCGCGACCACAGAGTGGCTCGAGGCGTGGATCCGGGGCCACAAGGGGGCCGTCGTGCTGGTGACCCACGACCGGTACCTGCTCGAGGCCACTTCCGAGCGGATCGTCGAGCTCGACGGCGGGCAGGCCGTCTCCTATCCTGGCTCCTACGCCGACTACCTCGTGGCTCGCGCCGAGCGGGCCGCGCGCCTCGCGCAGCACCGCGAGCGCCAGATGGCCCAGATCGCGCGGGAGGCGGCGTGGGCGGCCCGCCAGCCCTCCGCCCGGGGCACCAAGCAGAAGGCGCGCCTCAAGCGGCTCGACGACCTGCGCGAGTCGGTGCCGGAGCTGAGCGAGCGCAACCTCGACCTTACGTTCCGCACGGGCGTGCCCAAGGGCTCCACCCTCGTCGAGCTGCACGGCGTCGCCAAGGGCTACGAGGGCCGGGAGCTGTTTCGCGACGTCGAGGCGACCGTTCGACCCGGCGACCGGATCGCGATCCTCGGCCCGAACGGGGCGGGCAAGTCCACGCTGCTGCGCGTGCTCCTCGGGCAGGTCGAGCCCGATCGCGGCGAGGTCCTCCGCGGCCCGAGGCTGCGCCCTGGGGTGCTCGACCAGCAGCGCAGCGGGCTCGACGACGACGACACGGTGCTCTGGGCTGCGGGAGACGGCAAGGAGCGCCTCGACCTCGGTGAGCACACGATCCACGTGGCCTCGTTCCTCGAGCGCTTCGCGTTTCCCCGCGAGATGTTCGAGCAGAAGGTCGCCGGGCTGTCCGGTGGGGAGCGCGCGCGGCTGCTCCTCGCCAAGCTCATGCTGCAGGGGGCGAACCTGCTGATCCTCGACGAGCCCACCAACGACCTCGACCTGCTCACCCTTCGCACCCTCGAGGAGGCGCTGATCGGCTTCGACGGCGGCGTGGTGGTGGTGTCTCACGATCGTGCCTTCGTCGATCGTGTGTGCACCTCGGTCCTCGCCTTCGACGGGCAGGGGCACGTGATCCGCTACGCGGACCGCCACCAGGTGGTGGCCGCGGAGCAGGAGCAGGCCCGCCACGAGGCGGAGCGCGCGAAAGCGGCGAAGAAGGCGGAGGCCGCTCCTCCCCCCGCGCGATCGCCGTCGAGGCGCCTGTCCTACGCCGAGAAGCAGGAGCTCGAGGGCCTCCCCGCCCACATCGAGGACCTCGAGCAGGCCCAAGCGCAGATCGAGGCCCGGCTGGCAGATCCGGCCACCTACCGGGACCACGCCAGCGAGGTCGCCGCCTGGAACGCCGAGCTCGCCTCGCTCATCGAGACGATCGAGGCGCGCTACGCGCGGTGGGAGGATCTGATGGAGCGCGCCTGACAGACCTGACGGCCGGCAGACAGTCCCCGCGCCAGAAGGTAAACTCGCCCCTGGAGGTTTCGTGGGGCGCTGGCTCGTCGCATCGGTAGTCGTCCTGAGTGCGGCCTGCTCGGGCGCGGGGCCCGCAGAGCGTTCGGCCACCCGACGGCTCACCGCGGAGGAGTGGCAGAACACCGTCCGCGACCTCCTGGGCGTCGAGATCGAGCGGGCGCGGCTACCGGCCGATGAGCTCACCGCCGGCTTCCCGAACAACGTGTCGGGGGGGCTCGGGGAGTTCGACGTCGAGAACTACCTCGCCGTCGCGGAGTCGGCCGCCGCCGAGGCCGTCGCCGACTGGCCCGCGCTGTGGGGCTGCGGCGAGCGCACGCGGGCGTGTGCGGCCGCCGGAGCGCCCGACTTCCTACGCCGCGCGTACCGTCGCCCGCCGACCGAGCAGGAGGTCACCGACCTTCTTGGCCTGTACGACGGCGCGGGCACCCACCAGGACGGCATGCGCCTCATGATCACGGGCGCCCTCGTCTCGGGCAGCTTCCTCTACCGGCCCGAGACCGAAGGGGAGGCCGCCTCCGGTGGCCGCGTGCGGCTCACCGACTACGAGGTCGCGAGCCGGCTGTCGTACCTGCTGTGGCGCACCATGCCCGACGACGCGCTGCTCGACGCGGCCGAGGCGGGGCAGCTGTCGCGCCCCGCCAACATCGGGGAGCAGGCCGCGCGCATGCTCGCGGATCCGAAGGCCGGGCAGGGCATCGCCTCCTTCCACCTCGACTGGCTGGGGCTCGCCAACGCCTCCCTCCTCGACCGGCGCCCGCCCCCGGAAGACGCCGACGAGGTCGCTCGCGTGCAGCTCATGGACCTGCCCGCCGAGGACTGGGCGGCCGGCGACGTCGACGGCGTGCTGTACCGCGACGAGCACGAGGGCGACCGGGCGCTCCTCACCCAGGCCGAGGGGCCCGGCCTCGTGGGCATCCACGGCCTCGATCTGGGCACCACCTTCCGGATCCGCGGGCGGCTGATGGCCGAGCAGGCGGCTGGCGAGGTCGGCATCGGCTTCCTGATCGACCCGAGCGACCCCGAGCGTCGCTACGTCGTCGCTCGCCAGCCCGACGGCACCTTCCACCTGAGCAGCCCGGGCTGCGACCAGACCTCCCGGTTCACGCTCGAGGCCGAGGAGTGGCTCGAGTTCGAGATCTCGGGGCGGGTGCTCGGCCCCGAGAACGTCGTCTCCGTCAACGTGTGGCCCTACGGCACGGAGCCCGACGGATCCGCGGACCTCTACTGCAAGGACGAGTCGGTGTTCCGCCCCACGCGCGGAACCTTCGGCGTGTGGGCCGGGGGCCCCGGCGGCAAGTCGTGGGCGGCCCTGCAGGGCCAGGTCACCCGGCCGGTGCCGTTCGACTTCGGCCCCTACGCCGAGGCCTACGTCGGCGAGACCCGCGCGTTCCTCGCCGAGTGGCTCGACAGCGGCGGTGAGGTCCGGGAGCTGCTGGCCGCCGACTGGACCATGGCGAACCAGCGGGTCGCCGAGGTCTACGGGCTGTCGGGGATCACCGGGCTGCAGTACCGCCGGGTGTCGCTGCCTCCCGAGCGCGCCGGGCTGCTCACGCAGCCGCTGTTCCTGTCGGCCTTCGCCAAGCCCGACCAGAGCTCGCCGGTGCTGCGCGGGGTGGGCGTGCGGCACGCGCTGCTGTGCGAGGTCCTCCCCTCCCCCCCGCCCGACGTGGCGATCGTGGCCCCCGACCCCGCGCCCAACGCCACCACGCGGGAGCGGTTCGCGGTCCACACCGAAGATCCCGCCTGCGCGAGCTGCCATGTGCTGATCGACCCCGTGGGGTTCGGCTTCGAGGGCTTCGACCAGCTGGGAGGCTACCGCACGGAGGAGAACGGCAAGCCGATCGATGCCACGGGTGAGCTCATCGGGGCGGGCCCCGCCGATGGAGCGTTCGACGGCGTGGCCGAGCTCGCCCTGCGGCTGGCCGACGCCGAGCGGGTGCGCGAGTGCGTCGCCCGCAGCTGGTACCGCTACTCGGTGGCCCGGCTCGAGGGGTCCCCCGAAGACGATCCCGGGCTCGCCGCCGCCCTCGCGGCGTGTGACGGTCCCGATTGCCGCCTGCACGACATCGTGGAGGCGATCGTGCAGAGTGAGGGGTTCCGGTTCCGGGCCGCCCACGAAGGAGATGCGCCGTGAGTCGCTTGTGGACCAGCCGCCGCGCGCTGCTGGCCTCTCTCGGAGGCACCGCCGCGGTCCTCGCTGCCGGCCTGGCCACGCGCCCGAGCGCGCGCGCCGGCGCCGGCCCCACCCGCCTCGTCATCTTCTACAGCGGCAACGGCACGATCCGGGATGCCTGGCTGCCGAGCGGCGGCCCCACCGACTTCCGCCTGGGCCCCATCCTGTCGCCGCTGTCCGACTACCAGTCCGACATGGTGGTCATCGACGGGCTGACCATCCACGCGGGGGGGCCCGCGGGCAACCCCCACCACCTCGGGTTCGGCTGCCTGCTGACCGGCGAGTACCTGATCGACGCCGAGTACCTCGACAACCGGGGCAACTACTACGGCTCGCACGGCGGACCGTCCGTCGACCAGGCGATCGCAGACGCGATCGAGCCGCCGACCCCCTTCCGCAGCATCGAGGTGGCCGTCCAGGCGGGGGTGCTCTACCCGTCCACCTCCATGTCCAAGCTGTCGGCGCGCGGCCCGAAGCAGCTGCTGCCGCCCGAGAGCAACCCCTTTCGGTTGTTCGACCGCGTGTTCGGCGGCTCCCGGTCCCCCGCCGAGCTGTCCGCCATCCGCGCCGAGAAGGCGAGCGTGCTCGACTTCGCGCATCGAGACCTCTCCCGCCTGCGGCCGAAGCTCGCGCGCGAGGAGCGCGACCGCATCGAGGCCCACATGGAGGCCGTGCGCAGCGTGGAGCAGCGTCTACAGGCGCCGCTGCCGGAGTGTGAGCCGTTCTCGCCCGGCGAGCCGTTCGACGTCTACGACAACGACCGGTTCCCCGAGGTCGCCGACCTCCAGATGGACCTGCTGGCGACGGCCCTGTCTTGTGATCAGACGCGGATCGCCACGTTCATGTTCTCCGAGTCGGGCAGCCAGACGGTCTACCGCTGGCTCGGCATCACCGGCGGGCACCACGACATCTCCCACGCCGGCGACTCGGACCGGGTCGCGCAGGACAACATCGTTGCGATCAACACCTGGGTCGCCGAGCAGATCGCCGGGTTCGGGTCGCGCCTCGAGGCGCTGCCCGAC
>CAYMSU010000170.1:0-11663 GCA_964393165.1 uncultured Enterobacteriaceae bacterium | reverse complement strand
GCCCTCGCCAGGACAGACCCGGGCGGCACACGCCTCGAGCGTGCGGAAGGCCCGGGCGTCGAGCGCCTGAAGGTCCTCGGGCACTCGGTGCGTAGCCCCCGGACGCAGGGCGAGCCCGACGGCCCCGAGCCCCAGCAGCGCCGCCCCCGCAGCACCGGTCGCGAGCACGAACCTGCGTGTCGTTCCAGCCATCTCGAGCATCATACCCGAGTGGGATACCGAGGGGCGCGGAGGTGCGGATGATGCTCTGGGTGACCGTCGCGGCCCTGCTCGCGCGAGCCGACGAGGGGCCGAGCCCGGCGAGCCCGATGGTCGTCGATGACCCCCTGCTGAGCGCCCTCACCGAGGAGCTGGGGCGAACCTGGGAGGCGTGGTCCAGCCAGGAAGACGCTCCGTACTTCCTCGGCTACCGGGTCACCGACGAGCGCCGGTGGAACCTCACTGCGCGCTACGGCCAGGTCGCCCGCCGCAGCGAGGAGCAGCGGCGCACGCTCGACGTGAGCGCCCGGGTGGGCAGCCCCGCGCTCGACAGCGAGCACGCGCTCAAGGGAGACTTCGTGGCCGGCACGAACTTCCACATCGGGCGTCGGCTGCCGGTCGACGGCGATCCGGTGGCGCTCCGCACCGAGATCTGGGCGGCCACGAACACCGAGATCCGCAACGCCCAGGAGCGCTGGCTGCACGTCCTCGCGAACCAGACGGTGAAGGTCGACGACGTCGACGACTCCGCGGACTTCAGCGAGGAGCCCCCGGTCCGCGCGCTCGGGTTCCAGCCTCCACTGGTGGTCGACCTCGCCGCCTGGGAGCCCGCGCTGCGCCGAGCGTCGGCACTCCTCGACGGGCACCCCGACGTGCACCAGTCCTACGCCGCCATCTCGGGGCTCGAGCAGATCACCTACGTGGTGACGAGCGAGGGCACGCGGGTGCGCGAGCCCTACACCTCGCTGCGCCTGGTCCTGGGCGCGTCGAGCACGGCCGAGGACGGCGGCGAGGTGCAGCTGTCGAAGTGGGAGGTGGTCCTCGATCCGGAGCACGCGCCCGACCCGAGCGAGCTCGACGGTTGGGCCGTGGACCTCCGCAGGCAGATGATCGAGCAACGAGAGGCGGAGCTCGGCCAGCCCTACAGCGGCCCCGTGTTGCTTCGGGGCAAGGCCGCAGGGGTCTTCGTCCACGAGGTGCTGGGCCACCGCTCGGAGGGCCACCGCATCAAGGACGAAGACGAGGGGCACACGTTTCGCGACAAGGTCGGCGAGCGGATCCTGCCCGCCAGCATCTCCATCGTCGACGATCCCACGCTCGCGACCTACGGCGGCCAGGATCTGGCCGGTCACTACGCCTTCGACGACGAGGGGGTTCCCGCCGAGCGCACGGTGCTGGTGAGAGACGGTGTGTTCCGGGGCTTCCTGATGGGTCGGACCCCCATCGAGGGCTTCCCCCGCAGCAACGGCCACGGTCGGGCGCAGCCCGGGCGGCTCCCGGTGTCGCGAATGGGCAACACCATCCTCGAGACCTCGCGACCGGTGCGCGAGGCGCGCCTGCGGCGACAACTGCAGCAGGAGCTGCGCCGACAGGGCCGGGAGTGGGGGCTGCTCGTCGACGAGATCGACGGCGGCTTCACGATGACCGGGCGGGTGATGCCCAATGCGTTCAACGTTCGTGCGGTGGTCGCCGCCAAGGTGTTCGCCGATGGTCGGCCCGACGAGCCGGTGCGAGGCGTCGACCTGGTCGGCACCCCGCAGATCGCGCTCGCGAACGTGCTCGCCGCCGGTGACGACCCCAAGGTGTTCAACGGGATGTGCGGCGCGGAGAGTGGCTCGGTGCCCGTGAGCGCGGTCTCGCCGAGCCTGCTGCTCCGCACCCTCGAGGTCCAGAAGAAGGAGAAGGGCGCCGAGCGGCCGCCGCTGCTTCCCAAGCCGGTCTCCGGAGGCGACACATGATGGCGAGCGGACTGTTCTGGGTGGCTGCACTCGCCGTGGGCGCGCCCGACGACCCCGTGGTCGTCGGCCTCGAGGACGAGATCGCGCGCGGCCTCGGCTCGCTGTCGCTGCCCGACGCAGAGCGGCCCTACCATATCGGCGCGACGCTCCTCGACGTCGCGGAGATGGAGGTCTCCGCCACGCTCGGGGGAGTGATCGCGGCCGACCGGGGAGACCTCCGGCGGCTGCACGCCGAGGTTCGCGTGGGTAACCCCGAGGTCGACAACTCGAACTTCGACACCTTCGAGGACGGGTTCGGCAGCCGATCGCTGGTCCTCGGCGACGATCCGCTCGCCATCCGGCACGATGCGTGGCTGCTGCTCGACGAGGGCTACAAGGCGGCGGTCGAGGCGCTGGCCGCGAAGCGGGCGGCTCGGCGGAGGCGAGCCGACGTCGACGACACGCCCAGCTTCGTGCCCGGACCGGTGCTCACGGCCACCGCGCCACCTGCCGCGGCCCCCGACGAGGAGGCCCTGACCGGCATCGCAAGGCGGGTCTCGTCCGCGTTCCTCGCGTTTCCCGACGTCGAGGCGTCCCGCGTCGTGGTCCAGGCCGCCGGGGGCCGGCGCGTCATGCTGGACTCCCGCGGCACACGGCTCCAGGAGCCGGTCGACCAGCTCTCGCTGCGCATCGCCGGGCGGGTACGAGCCGACGACGGCGCCACCGTGGTCGGCAGCCGCCTGTTCGTCGGCTCGGCGGGCGAGCTCACGGAGGCCGCGTGGACCGCAGCGGCCGAGGATCTGGCCTCGGGGTTGACCGCGTGGTCGTCCTACGAGGTCGCGAAGCGCGAGTACATCGGGCCGGTCCTGTTCGAGGGCGCGGCCGCCGCCGAGGTGTTCCGCCACCTGATCGTGGTCCCCCTCTCCGGCACTCCGCCCGAGGAGAGAGCCCCCCGGGGGAGCCGGCTGTTCGCCTGGGACGACGACGCCGACGGCGGCGCGATGCGGGTGCGGCGCCGGATCCTGCCCGCGGGCTGGTCTGTCGTCGACGACCCCGGCAGGTTCCCGGGGGCGCCCTCGTCGTACGCCTATGACTGGGAGGGGGAGGTCGCCCAGCGGGTGGTCCTCGTGGAGGACGGGATCGTGCGCGAGCACTTGATGACCCGCACCCCCAACCGGAACCAGCGAGCCAGCAACGGCCACGCCCGGGGCCCCACCGGCGATCTGATGCGCGCCATGCCCTCGAACCTGGGGATCCTCGCGCGGCGGGAGCGCACCGAGCGGAGGCTGCATCGGCTCGCGCTCCGCGCCGCAGGGGACTACGACCTCGACCACTACGTGGTCATCCGGGAGCTGACGGACCGGGCCACGCGGTCGCTCGAGGCGGGGCCGATCATCACCGCCCGGAGCCTGTTCGGCTTCGGCGAGGAGGGTCTGCCGGCGCCGGTCGCCGCGTTTCGGGTCTACGCGGACGGGCGAGAGGAACCCGTCCGCGGCTTCTCGATCCGCGACCTCGACACCCGGGCGCTCAAGGACATCGTGGCCGCGGGGCGCCGCGAGTCGCACGACGTGCTGCTCGATCGAGGGCCCGGCGGCGGGATCGCGGTGCGCATCGTCGCGCCGGCCGTGCTGTTCCCCGAGGTGGAGCTGTCGCCGGCGGCCGACAACGTGGAGAAGCCGCCGCTGCTGCCCAGTCCGCTGCGGGGCGCCGCGCCGTAGCCCGGTGCGGCGGATCAGCAGGCGAGGGCTCCCCCCATCGGCCCGAGGCCGGGTGCCCGCTCGCGAGGCGCGGTGGTCGCCTTGAGCTTCCGCCGCAGGCGCTGGATGCCCTGCCCGCACAGCTGGCAGGCCCGCGACTCGGTCACCCCGAGGCGATCCCCGACCTCGCGCAGCGGCAGATCCTGCAGGTAGTGCAGCGTGAGGGCCTCTGCCTCGCGAGGCGGCAGGTTCGCGATCGCCCTGCGGGTGTGATCCCGGAGCTCGGAGTTGGCCACGTCGTCATCGACGCGCACCTGTCGGTGGGGGACCTGCTCGACCATCGGGGTGGCGTTCTCCCCCGCCATCGGGGCGTCCAGCGACAGCAGCGGGCGGATCTCGGCGCTTCGGGCCATCGCATGCCACTCCTCGAGTCCGAGCCCCATCCGCTCGGCGAGCTCGCCGTCCTGCGGCCGCCGGTGGGTGGCCCGGCGAAGCGCCCGGCGGGCCTCGTCGATCGCCTGCGCCTTGCGCCGGACGGAGTGCGGCACCCAGTCCTCGCCGCGCAGCCAGTCCAGGATGGCCCCCCGCACGCGGTGGCGCGCGAACACCTGGAAGGTGACGCCCCGGTCGGCGTCGAACCGCTCGAGGCACTCGATCAGCGCCACCATGCCGACCTGCTCGAGATCAGCTCGGTCGACCGAGGGGGGGAGCCTCGCGTGGACCGCCTTCGCGACCCGCCGGACCAGCTCCGCGTGCTCGAGGATGTTGTTGTGGGCCGAGGTGCCAGTTTCGTGCTGCATGATTCGTCCTCCCGCAGGCCCCTGAAGCAGGACTCGTGCCAGCGGGGAAAGACGATGAAAGCTCGAAGATCAGCAGTCATGTTCCTGGCGGACAGTATCCGCACGGATACTCGCTATCCGCGCGGCTACGGTCGGCCGATCGCGATGCCCTCCGCGAAGGCCGCGGGCAGCGCAATGCGCCCACTGGGTGCGCTGCCCGAGAGCAGGGAGTCGAAGCGCACCACGCTCCCAGGACCCTCGGCGCCGTTCGTGCGGTTGGACACCCACAGGCGCCCGACCTGGTCGAAGGCGAGCCCCCAGGGATCGGGGAGCCCGAGCGTGAGGCGGGCCGAGAGATCCGCATCGTCGATGGTGGGGTCGAAGACCCACCACCCCGAGGCGACCTCGACGACCTGGGGGGCCCCCTTCAGCGAGGTGGAGAGCCACAGGTCCCCGTCGAGGTCGAACGCGAGGTCACGCACCGTGTCGAAGGCATCGGAGGCCCCGGTCAGGACGTAGGCCGGCGTGGCGCTCTCCCCGGACACCGGCAGGTCGAAGCCGAGCACCAGGCCGAACGTGGTGGACAGCCACAGATCGCCAACAGGGTCGAAGGCGAGCTGCTGCGGGTAGCCGAAGGTGGCGTAGTCGTAGCTGAAGGCCCGGCGGGCGAAGTCCTCCTTGGGCTCGATCGTGGAGATGTCGGGGATGTCGCGCGGAGCCCCCGTGGCATCGACGCCGGAGTTGGCCACCCACGCTGTGCCCTTCGCGTCGAACGCGAGCGACGTGGGGTAGGTCAAGCCGACGGAGATCTCGGTGGCCGGCTCCGCCCCGTCGAACGGCGCGTAGACCAGCACCCGGCCGGCAGGCTGTGGCGCGTCCGGGTCACCGACGTACTCCACCACGTACTGCCGGCCGTCGGGCGCTACCGCCACGCTGGTGGGCTCGGCCACGACCGTGCTGACCCTGCGCGACGGCGTCGCGCTCTCGGGCAGCTGCGCCGGCTCGTCGTAGGTGAGCACCGTGGACAGCCCAGGCATGGCCACCCACAGCGACTCCTGGTGCGCCACCACCCGCAGGTCGTACCTGCGGGCATCCCCCGCGATCGCCGCATGGACGGGCAGCACCTCGGTTCCGGGCTCGACCGCGCTCGACGCCGAGACCGTGAGGTTCGCGAACTCCTCCTGCCCGATGCGCGTGGCGTCGAACGTCGCGAGGATCCGGGGCGGGAACGGCCCCACCGAGAGGTTCACGGCCTGCTCGAAGCCTCCCTCGCCGGCATGGTCGACGCGCACCTCGACGCTCTCGTTGGATCGCAGGTGGACCAGCGAGGGTCGAAAGCTGATCCCGAGCCGCGGCTGATCGGGCCAGGGGCAAGACGAAGGGTAGAGCTGGCGGCCCTCCTGGAAGTCGCCGTCGGCGAAGCCCGGGACGAAGTGATGCAGCAGCGCGCGCAGCCGCGCCCCGCACACGAGCTCCTCGAGCTCCGCGCCCGGAAGCCCGAAGTCCTGCGCGAGCACCACGCCCCCCTTCAGCCGGTAGGCGACGGCGCTCTCGACCAACGCACGGGAGCCCGGTGCCGCGGGGTCGGTGGCCACGTAGGCATCCGAGGACGCCTCGTAGCGCGAGCTGAACGCCTCGAACATCACCGCGTCCACACTGTCCGCGGTCTCTCCGAGGATCGACAGCCCCCGGTTCTGGACGATCCGGGCATCGGGGAACGTCGCGCGCAGCCGCTCGATCAGCTCGACCATCCCCTCCCTGGTCTGCGCGTAGGCGTCGACGGTGTCGACGGTGTCGAGGAAGAGGCCGTCGTAGCCACGCAGGAGGATGGCCTCTGCCTGGGCGACCACGAAGTCCTGCCACTCCTTGTTCCCCGCGTCGGCGAAGTAGGAGTCGAACGCGGGGTTCTCGCCGAGGAACCACTCGGGATTGGCCGCGAGCACGTCAGCGCCGGTCACGTACTGACCATGGACGGCATAGGTGATGTCGAGACCGAGCTCACCGACCGAGAGGTACGCGACGAGCTCGGTGGTGGCCTGGAGCGTGGCGCGCTGGTCGGTCGTGAGCCCAGGCTGCACCACGGCGAGGTCCAGACCGCGCAGCGTGAACAGCTCCCCCGGATCGTCGCCGTAGTACGTGGCGAAGGTCTGCACGTCCGCGAGGGCGCCGTCGCTCGCGAAGTCCTCGTCGCACGAGATCCGCACCGAGTTGTCGAGGTCTTCGTCGAGCAGGGTCGAGCGGGTGCCCTGCACGATGGCCGTGGTGCAGAACGCGACGGGATCGCTCACGTACTCGGCCGCATACTCGGCGTTGAGGACCGGCTTGCCCGCGTCGAGGAACGGCTGGAGATCGTCGCAGCGCGCTTGCTCGTGACACCGCTGGTCGACCATCAGGTCGACGTAGTCGAGCAGCTCTTCGACCAGGTCCGGCGCGTCCTGCTGGGCGACGGCGAGGCCGAGCTCGTGAGCGGCGTTGGCCACGCGGCGGACGAACGCCAGCGTGTCGTCGAGCGTCAGCTCGAAGCCCGAGTCCTGCAGGTGGGCGTCGAGCCGGTTCAGCACGACGCCATCACAGCCCTTGGCCTCGGCCAGCGCGAGCCGGGCGCGAGCCCGGTCGCGCACTGACTTCTCGCGGATGTCGAGCCAGGCCTCGCCCGGCGCCGCCGCGACCGGATTGCCCACCAGCGCCGCGTCGAGCTCCTCGGAGCCAGGATCCGCGGCGTCGCGCGTTCCGACCGAGAGGTGGCAGAACGCGAGGTTGCCCTGCGTCTGGATGGTCGCGATCGACGTCGTGGAGGCGTCGTCGAGGTCCACGACGTAGAGGTCGGCCGTCAGACCGGTCACGACCGGACCCACCAGCTGCCACTGCCAGGACGTGCGAAGCCCCGGGCGAGCCCAGCTCCCCTCCACGAGGGGGGGAACGTCGGGGTCCAGCTCCACTACCGGGGGCGGCCCGGTGTCGACGGGCTCGTCATCTCCCCCGGAGCAGCCGATCTGCATGGAGGAAGCAGTGATGAAGGCGATCCACTTGGTTCGGAAGTACATGGGCTCTCGGGTTCGGGATCTCGACTTCGGGTTCCGTGCGCAGTCACTCTAGCCGCAGTCAGTGCCCTTCGGGCGGCTCGAAGGGGTTCACCGTAGACGGGTGGGCCTCGGAACTCACCTGCGATGACACGGTCGTGACCAACGCTTCACGTCTCGCCGGGGACTTCCTCCAACGCTCGATATCGGCGACGAACGCCTGCCGGCTCGGCCCATCGGAGAACGCCCGGTGCGGTACGATGGTCGCCACGCGGTCCGCGAAGGACAGCACGACCAGGCTGTCGTCGCTGTAGACCCGCCGTACCTGGGTCCAGCCGAAGCGGACGACGCCGGTCTCGCTGCGCAGCCACCCCCCCTCCGGCCCCGCCCCGAGCACGAGAGGCCCGAGCGGCATCCGGACCGGCGATCGGCGCAGCTGCCGGGTCACGAACCACCGCCGGAGCACCCGCGGTGCCGCCCGGGGGATCAGCCCGAGCACCACGAGGGCCCCCGCGAACGCCACCATGAGCACGACGAGCCCTTCGTCGAGGCCGTCACGCCAGGGCTCCGCCGAGGCGACGAGGACCGCCGCCACCAGCAAGCCCATGAGCGCGAGGGTGCGGGGCCGACCCTGGAGCAGGCCCGCGTCGCGAATCCTGGCGAGCAGCACGTAGTCGTCGTGCACCAGGCGGTAGGCCAGGACGTGCGCGTCGCGCCCCCCCTCGGGGCGGGGAGGCAGCGGGTCGGCGCCGTCGCCGCGGGCCTGCCAGGTGCGCACGTCGGCGAGAAACGAGGCCTGCTCCTCGGGCCCGCCCACCGCGTCGCGCGGCACCACCACGGCCAGCGCGTCGGACAGGAGCAGGAAGACGTGCGACGAGGTGGCCTCCACCCAGCGGATGGCCGACCAGGGCACCTGGTTGAACCACCCCTCGCCGTCGCCACCGGCGGGCTTGCGGGTCTCGTACAGGCCGTGATCGCCGACCTCGAGGACGACATCCTCGTCGGCGGACTCCCCGATGCGGCGCTGCCGGCGGACCTGCTGGGCGGGGAGCTGCCAGGCGACGAGCGCACCGAATCCCAGGCCCCCGAGCAGCGCGGTGAGCAACCCCACCGGCACCGACGTGGTGGGCACCAGCACGAACGCCATGGCTGCCGCGAGCAAGCCTCCCTGCGCCGCGAGAATGCGCGTGCGCGCCCGGTTCAGGCGGCGCCACACGGCGATGTCGTGCCGCTCAGACGTGCGGAAGCGCAGGTGATACGCCGCCGACGCGGCTATGGCTGCCCCGGCACGTCCGCGTGGACGGCGTCGAGCCTCTCGTCGGGGGCCGCAGCCTCGAGGTGCAGGACCTGGTCGACCGTCGTGAGGTGCAGCACGGGGAGAGCCCCGCGCCGGGCGCGCTCTGCGATCATGACGTAGGAATCGCCTCCGCTCTCGGCCCCGCTCTCGAGCGAGGTGTCGGGAGCGAGCCACTGCGGCGGGGTACGCATGTCCCCGTCGCGCGGAGGGCTCAGCCGCACGAAGTCCGCCACCACGCGCACGCGGGGAAGCTCGAGGGTGACCGAGCCCTCGCCCTCCATCCAGGTCGCGGGGACCACCATGGTGACCTCCTCCGCGTACTTGCCGAGGCCACCCACGTCGCACTCGCGCACCTGGGTGAGCTCGACCTCCTTCGGGCGATGACCGCTCGGCGCCTCACCTTCCTCGGCCGACGGCAGCGGGCCGAAGTCGAAGATCGAGCGGGTGACGATGCAGTCCTCGTTGAGCGCGCGCCCTGCCCGCTCCCGCTTGTTCCGAGAGTCCTCGGTGATCCCTGCCTGGGTGACCTCGACGACCTCGTAGCGGCCCCACACGTTGTCGGGCGCGTCGCCGTTGACGGGGCGCGGGGTGTCCCGCGTGATCCGGGGCGGCACCGAGGGCTCGCGCTCGGCGGTGCGGCGAGCGCGGGGCCGCGCGCCTGCCTTGGCCTTCTCCGCTTCCTCGAGCTCCTCGAACGGGTCGGGGACGATGATGTACTTGGTGGCCGCCTGGGGAGGCGGCGCCTCCTCTTCGGGCAGCTCCTGGGCGATCGCCACCCCACCGACGAGACAGAGCGCGGTCCACGCGAGCGGGCCCGAGAGGGGAGGGAGACGCCGGTGAGGGGTGCTCATGGGGCTTGCTCCTGCTTGGCCTGGCGCATGGCCATCACGAAGTCGGGCTCGTCGCTCTCGGGAATGCGCAGCCGGAGCACGGTGCCGTTCGGCAGCCCGACCTCCCAGCGCCAGTCTTGGCCGCGCATGCGCAGGACCGGGTAATCCCCCGCATCGACCTCGACCGTGCAGGCGGTCGGCAGCGCCAGCGGCCCGGCCTCGAGGCCCACGGCCCGTGACTTGGCGCGCACCGAGGCGGGTACTACCCACTTTCCGGCCGTGGGCTCCCAGGTAGCGGGCACCTCGGCCGCCACCGAGCACCCCACGAACTCGTCCTCGACGCTGCTCGGGCACAGCACGTCGTGCTCGACGACGATCCGGTCTCCCTCGAATCGCCAGGTCTGGCGGGCCCAGCTGCACCCGGGGAACTGCCGCAGGGCGACGGCTTGCCCGTCGATCTCCCCGGAGCCGGTCTCGACCTGATGGACCTGCCACAGGCCGGAGATCTGGGGTGGAGGGGCGTTCGTCTCCTGGTTGCAACCCAGGAGACCGGTCAGTAGACCGGTGAGCATCGTGACCGTCATAGGTTCGTTCCAGGTGCGCATCAGCGTTCTAAGCGGCTACCGCTGCTCCCGCACCCGGCCGGCCGACGCGACTACCGCTCGCGGTAGTCGAAGCCCACCCAGAGGCGCTCGTCCAGCGCCAGCAGCTTCTCGAAGTACAGGGGCTGTCCGTCGGCAGGCAGGCGGACCTGCACCGGAGCGGCCCCCCCGTCGAGGCCTCCGCCCTGAACGAGCGCCTGCGCTGCCTTCGCGGCCTGGAAGTCGTCCTCGGGCACTGCGTACACGTCAGCGGGCTCCAGCGGTCGGGAGAGCTCGTCGACGTGGCGCAGCGACCCGTCGCGGATCCAGCGGTGCCGGATCCTCGCCTCCTCCGGCGCGAACACGGTCCAGGCCACGTACGTGGTGGGCGCATCGGCAGCGGGCAGCGCGCCCTCGAAGGATCCACGACCGCTGCGCCGGGCGGGCTCTCCCTCCTCGACGTAGACCACCTCGACCGCGAAGGCCGCGAGCGAGCCTCCCTCGGCCCGCGACCGCACGAGCGGGATCATGAGCTCCCCTGCACTCGACATCGCCGGCTGCACCGACCGGCCCCCCATCGACGCCGACCACAGCGTGGCGCCAGGCGGCAGGCGGAGCCGCAGGAACTGCTTGCGGTTGTTCCGCACCTGGTAGGTCACCGAGGTGAGTCGGCGGCCGTCGCTGGTGAACCGGGTGGTCCCCTCCGCACGGTCGATCAGCGTGACGAGCACGTCGACCTCCTCGTGATCGCGGACCTTGAGCGGGATCGCGACGTCCCCACCGAGGTACTTGAAGCCGAGCAGCACCGGCTGCCCGGTGACCCCCACGATTGCCGCGGGCAGGGTGCGCACGTCCACCTCCGCCGCGCCCGCCACCTCGCCGGCCACGAGCTCCACGTTGGCGAGCGGCTGGACCCCGACAAACCCCTTCGAGCGCTCGACGCCGAGCGGCTCGACGAGCGGGACCGAGACCTCGGACCGATCCCCGATCACCTGCTCGAGCTCGAGGGTCAGGGCGTAGGTGCCCTCGGCTTCGTAGTTCAAGTCGGCGGTGAGGATACGCTCGTCGCTCATCGTCCAGTTGCGCAGCCCGGCGCCCTCGACGTCGAGCACCGTCAGCGCAGGGGGGACCCGGGCCGAGAAGGAGTCCACCCCGGCGAAGAGGACCGTGTGCTGCAGGGTGACCCGCGCGGACAGCACCCCCTCGCCCACACCCACGAGGGTGTCGACCTGCGTGTAGACCCGCGGCTCCTGCTCCTCGGCGACGGGGATCTCGCGCTGCCACGACACCGCCAGCTGGCCGCTGGCCGGCAACGACGCCTCGACGACCCGGTTGCCCCCGAGCCGACGGTCCGACTTGAGCTTGGCGTTTGCGACCTCGAAGTCGAGCGCCTCGGACGCCGGCACCGAGAGCACCACGTCGGTCGCACCCGACGGCATCAGCGGAAAGGCGAACCCCGTGGCCCCGTCGCGCGTGGTGATCGCGACCGCGAAGGTGACCTCGACGTCGAAGTCGCCCGACCGGTCGGTCACGAGCCGGTACT
>CAYMSU010000169.1:0-11679 GCA_964393165.1 uncultured Enterobacteriaceae bacterium | reverse complement strand
CCGCCTGGCCATCGACGGGCTGCGCTGCGCGTCGTGCGTGTGGGTGGTGGAGGGCGTGCTCGACCGCACGGAGGGCGTCGCCCAGGCCCACGTGAGCTACGCCACCGGGCGCGCCACGGTCCGCTTCGATCCGCAGGTCACGTCCCTGCCCGCGGTGGGCGCGCGGATCGCCGCTCTCGGGTACCGGCCACGCCCCCTGAGCGCCGCCACGACCGGCGACCGTGACCTGATCACCCGGCTCGGGGTGGCCGCGTTCTGCGCCGCCAACGTGATGCTGCTCTCCGCGACGATCTACACCGGCTGGTTCGAGGGCATGGAGGCCAGGTACGCCGCCCTGTTCCGGTGGGCGCAGCTCGTGCTCGCCACCCCGGTCGCCCTGTGGTCGGCAGCGCCGTTCTTCCGCGCTGCGCTCCAGGGCCTGCGGCACCGCGTGCTGCACATGGACCTGCCCATCAGTCTCGCCGTCGGGGCCCTGTACGTGCACGGTCTGGTCGCGACGTTCCTGGGCCTCGACGGCTACCTCGACTCGCTCACCATGTTGGTCACGCTGCTGCTCGGGGGCCGCGTGCTCGAGGCGCGCGGCCGGCAGTCGGCCGCTGCCGCGGCGGCGGCGCTGGCCGCGGAGCTGCCCACGGTCGCGCGGCGGGTCACCGCCGAGGGCGTGGAGGAGGTGTCGGTCGGCGCGCTGACCGTCGGCGACCGCGTGGAGATCGGGCTCGGCGAGGAGATCCCGGCGGACGGCCGGGTCGTGCACGGGACCGCCCGGGTGCGGATGGCCTTGCTCACGGGCGAGGCGGAGCCCGTGGACGTGCGCGCCGGCGACCGGGTGGTGGCCGGGGCCCCGGTGGTCGAGGGGGCGCTCACGGTCGAGGTCGAGCGCGTGGGCGAGGAGACACTCGGGCGGCGCATGGCCGCCGAGGTCCTGGCCTCGGTCGACCGGGGCTTGCCGCCCACGCCCGCGGATCGCATCGCGCCCTGGTTCACCGGCGCCACGCTGGTCGCGGCCGGTGCCGCGCTCGCCGGGTGGACCGCGGCCGCGGGGCTGCCCACCGGGCTGCAGGTGATGGTGGCGGTGCTCGTGGTGGCGTGCCCCTGCGCCCTCGGCCTGTCGTGGCCGATCGCGGTGAGCAGCGGGCTGGCGGCGATCGCCCGCCGGGGGCTGGTGCTTCGCCACGGGGCGGCGCTGCTCGACCTCGCCGACATCGACGTGGTCGCGCTCGACAAGACGGGCACGGTCACCGGGGGCACCCCGCGGGTCGTCGCCGCCGACGACGCGGTGTTGCGGGTGGCCGCCGGCCTCGAGCGGTCGAGCCGGCATCCGGTGGCCCAGGCGGTGCTCCAGGCCGCGATCGCCCGGCAGATTCCGCTGCCCCTCGCGCACGACGTGCGGGAGACGCCAGGGGTCGGCGTCGAAGGAGTCGTCGACGGCGTGCGCTACACGATCGCCGCTGGTGGCCCCGGAGAGCTGCGGCTGTCCGGCGACGACGGATTGGTGGGCCTGATCCGCCTGGCGGACACCCCGCGCGCCGACGCTGCGCGCGCGGTCGCGCGCCTGCAGGCCCTGGCGGAGGTGCACCTGCTCACCGGGGACCACCCCGAGGTGGCCCGCGCGGTGGCCGCGGGCGTGGGCGTGAGCCGGGTGCACGCCCGGATGACGCCGCCCGACAAGGCCGCGTGGGTGCGCGCGCAGCGGGCCCGCGGCCGGCGGGTGCTGTTCGTCGGCGACGGCCTCAACGATGGTCCCGCGCTGGTGGCCGCCGACGCGGGCCTGGCGATGAAGGCAGGCGCCACGTCTACCGTGCTGGCGGCCGACGGCGTGGTCGTCGACGACGCGCTGGGGCCCGTGGTGGCTGCCCTGCAGGGGGCCCGGGTGGTGCAGCGCACGGTCCGCGCGAACCTGGCGCGGTCCGTGACCTACAACGTGGTGGCGGTCACCCTGGCCCTCGCGGGGTGGGTGGACCCACTGGTGGCGGCGGTGCTCATGCCGCTGTCGAGCCTGCTCGTCCTGTGGGGGGGCCTGCGGGTCGAGGGGGGCATCGCCCGCAAGGAGGAAGCGTGGACATCGTCGTAGTGTTGCTGCCCATGGCGATCGGCCTCGGCGCGGTCTTCGCGCTGCTGTTCGGGCTGGCGGCCCGCGCCGGCCAGTTCGACGACCTGGACGACCCGCCCGAGCGGATCCTGCACGACGACCCGTAGTGAGCCGATCGGAGAGCAGGAGGGCTCCTCATGCTCGTGATCTTGCTCAACGCGGCGTGGGCCGGCGGCTCCGGCTGTCCCGCGACGCCCGCGCACCTCGCCCAGGCCTGCGGTGGCTGCCCTCCGCTGCTCCAGTCGCTGCAGGAGACCGGGCTGCGGATCCATGAGGACGAGCACCGCGCCATCGCGCGGTGCGTGGGTCCCGCCGTGGGCCTCGAAGACCAGCCCGTGCTGGCTGCCGCTCGGGCGTGTGTGCTGGGCGAACCCCGGGTCTCGGAGCCGGTCTCGTCGTGGCTCGCGGCGCGCCTGGACGACCTTCGGCTGACCCCGGATCCGACCCTTGCGGCGGCGGATCGGGCGTGGGCGCAGTGCGCCGCCGCGATCCGCCACCTCGACGGGCGCCCCGACCGGTGTGTCGATCCGGAGGCGGTCACCCTGCGCGAGGCCCGGCGCCGGGGGCGGAGCACCGTCGCGCTGCGGCTTCGCTTCGACAATGCCTGTGTCCGCCCGCTGACCTGCGCGGTGACGGTCTCCGCGACCCGGGCGGCGCCGGCTCGCGACGGGGTCACGACGGTCGAGCAGGTCCCGCTACCGCCGTCCGAGGTCTCGGAGACGGCGGTGCGGCTTCGCTTCCCCAACGCAGTGCGCAGCGAGCTGGCCGACTGGGCGCTGTCGGACGTGACGTGCCGCTACGACGACAACCTGGCTGCGGACCCCGCGCTCGTGACCTACGCGGTGCCCTGACCGCGCTCGAGCCTCACGGCGCGGGGATCATCCGCCACAAGCCGAAGGGGTTGTGCTCCTCCGTGACGGGGTCGTTCGGGTCGGGGCCGTGCTCTATGCGGAAGCCCGGCCGGTTCGGGGCGACCCGGATCACCTTGCCGGACTCCGGCGGCTGCCGGGTGAGCATGCGCAGGCAGAGGTCCTCCATCGCATCCACGGCATGGCGCTCGGCGACGTCCGGACCCACGATGATCGCATCGGGCGCCTCGAGCACGGCCATGCCCGAGGTGCGCACGCCCTCCGCGCAGAGCTGGAACGGCATGACGAAGGCCCGGTAGAGAGCTTCGCCGAGCAGCGCGGGCGTCGCGTCGTCTTCTGCGCCCTGGGCGATGCGCTCGAGCGCCTGCCACTGCTCGGCGGAGTGCGCGAGGCCCGACAGCTCGCAGCGCACGGCGATGCCGCCCGCATCGATCAGGCCCGACCCGCACCGGAGGACCGCCCGCGCCGCGTCCCAGCCCGACAGCTCGCCGACGGCCTGCACGGTGAGCACGCTCCGGTGGGTGCCGATCCCGGCGAGCGTCTCGGCATCGAGGGATGGCCGCACCGGACTCTCGCCGGCGGGGAACCGGTCGACCAGCGCGGAGTCGTGCGGGCGCATCTCCACGCGGCAGGTCTCGCCCGTCTCCTGGTGGGTGAGCCCCTCTCGGGTGAGCTCCCAGGGGCTGTCGATCACGTCCATCAGACGGATCAGGATGTGGGGACTGGTCCAGTCTCCGACCAGCTCGATTCGGGGCGTGGGGCTCTCGGTCACGCTGCCCCTTACTCTCCGCTTCCTACGACCACCAGTCCCAGACCATCACGGTCACGCTGTGAACCCGGGAGAGCGCGGCACGCGCGACGCCGGCGACGCGATCCGGGGGCAGGCCGGGCACCCTCAGGAGCGGGCCCTTCTGCTCGGCCCGCGCATCGATCGGCTCGGCGAAGTTGATCGCGATGACGGCGGGATCGACCGGCTTGCGGCCCTCGCGCAGCTCGAAGTGCAGGTGTGGCCCCGTCGATCGGCCCGTGTTGCCCACGACTCCGATCGGATCGCCGCCCTCGAGGGTGGCTCCGCGCTTGACCCACACCGCGTTCATGTGGGCGTAGCGAGTGCGGTGCCCGTCGGGGTGCTGGATCTCGACCATGAGGCCGTAGTCCGCGGCCCGCCCGGCGAATCGAACCAGGCCCTTGCCGGCAGCGCGAACGGTCCGCCCGGGCGCGGCTGCGATGTCGACCCCGGTGTGCATCCGCCGGCCTCGCCCCTTCGGATCCCGGCGCCAGCCGAAGTGGCTGCTCACGCGGCCGTAGACCGGCCAGTGCCACTCGATGTCCGTGGTCTCGGGGAGCACGAGGGCGGCCGGCGCGGTGCCGGGGACCATCGCCGCTGCATCTTCCTCGGCTGCTTCGGGACTCTCGAGGTCCTCCGCGAGGGCGGGGGACGCGCCGAGGAGCGCCAGCAGGGACCCCACCAGGCACCACATCACAGCTCCACCAGAACCAAACACGAGCACCTTGTCCGGTTCGTGAAGCGATTGCAAAGCGGAGGCGGGATCAGCCGGTGCATGCGGGCTCCACCAAGAGGATCGGCCCGCGGGGATCCGCCTTTCATGCCTATCTGCAGTCGAGGCGGCCGCCGCGCACCCGGCACGTCACCGAGGCGTCAGTACTGGGCACCTCGACGCGTGCCGTGAGGTCGACAGGGCCGGACAGGACGAGCGAGCACCGGCCCGGCGCACCGGTCAGCCTGGCTACCTGATCCGACCCCGACAGCGCCTCGCTCGACGTCCGCCCCCCGCACTCGAGCCGGACCGCGCTGATCGGCGTGTCGGAGTCGACGCGCACGCGGTAGCTCACCTCGCGAGCGGGCGCGGGGCGCTCCGGAACCTCGAACCCGCCGCAGCGCTTGGACACGAGGTCGTTGACGAAGGCGATCTCGGCATCCTCCGGGACCCGGGCGGCGCGCTCGGCGTAGGTGCGCAGCGGCGCCCCACAGGCCCCGCCGCCGAGGCTGTCGGCCATCAACAGATCCGTCCACGCCATCAGCGCCTGGCCCTTGCGCACGTTGTGAGGGTCGGACCCGAGCATCTTGCCTACGGTGGTCCGGAACAGGCGGCGCTCGGAGCGCCCGGTCTCGGCATCTTCGTAGCGGATCTCGAGCTCCACGGGATCCGCGGCCACCGGCCGCGTGCTGCGCATCCGCAGATCCTGCAGGAACAGCTGGTTCGTGCCCGCGAAGTAGTTGATCGGCAGCACGTCGCGCGGATCGGTCGACGCTTCCTCGCCGTAGAAGCGCTCCATGGCGAGGCTGTCGGGCAGGTGAAGGGCGAATCGGACGTCGTGGGCGATGGTCTGCACCAGGCTCGCGAACCCGGCAGGGCCGAACACGCGGTCCACGACGGCCTCGGAGCCGAGGTAGACGTAGGCCCCCTTGCCCTTCTCGGTCAGCTTGTCGAGCATCTCGTCGTTGAACTCGCGGCCGACCCCCACGCCGGTGACCCGGATGCGGTCGCGCTCGAAGGCCCTCCCGACCTCGCTCACGGTGTTCGGGTCGACGTCGCCGGTGTTGAGAAGCGCGTCGGTGAGGACCATCACGCGCCGGTTCCGGCCCCTCACGTCGACGTGCGACTGGGCGATCTGGTAGGCCCTGCGCAGCCCTGCGTCGAGGTCGGTGGAGCCCTGGGGCACCATCCTGCGGATGGTGTCGTCGAGCAGCCGGGGGTCGTCGCGGCCCACCACGAAGTTCTCGAGCGGAGCGCACACGTCGTCGTCGAAGAGCACCACATCGACTCGGTCGCCGCGCTCGAGCTGCTCCGACAGCAACCGAAGGCCGCGCTTGGTGTAGTCCATGCGGCCCTCGGCATCCATCGAGCAGCTCCGGTCGACCAGCAGGGTGAGGTCGAGCGGCTGACGCGGGGGCACTGCCCCACGCACCGACAGCGCCATGGTGATCTGGTCCCCGGACTGCTCGGCGCTCGCGTGCACGTCGAACACCTGGTCGCCGTCGGGCGTGGCGGTGTCGAAGCTGAAGTAGTTGAGCAGCTCGTGAGGCCGGATCTCCGACATCGGGATCCGCATGCCGTTCATCGCGGAGTAGAGCACGCGCTGCGCGCTCGCGAGGCTCATCGAGTCGTCGTTGGAGAGGTGGACGGTGGCGCCCCAGTCCAGCGCCGGCCCCTGCGAGGGTCGCGGGCGGATCTCGGTACGGGCGGGCTCCGCCTCGGCGATCGACTCGGCCTCCTCCGCCATGTCGAACGACTCGACGGTGGGGTCGTCGAAGGCGCCCGTCGCGACCCCGTCGGCGGGGGCCCGGGATGGCGCGGGGGCCGGAGCCGCCACGGAGGGCGCGGCGCCGGCGGGCGCGCGCCGCTTCTGAGGCATCGACCGGAGCGAGCCACCGCTCCCCCCGGCGCCGTAGCCGAAGTGGCCTCCGTGGTCCCGCTTCGGAACCTCGAAGCACTCCGGCCGCACGGTCACCGGCCCGCGCGGGTACTCCCCCGAGGCCCCCCCCGCGGGGCCCGTGGGAACGGCGAGCAACGCCAGGGGAGCGGCGGCGAGGGCGGTCAACACGGTCCTGGACATGGGGAACCTCCGATGAAGCGCGGCCCCAACGACGCAAGCCCAGTACCCTTACACTCAGATGGCAGCCTACGAGGAGGGGGCGACTGGGCCGGGGCCAGAGTACACTGCCGCAACGGAGAGGGACGCTCATGTACCGCATGGTTGGTCTGGCGTGGGTCTGCGGGGGCCTCCTCACGGCCTCCGGATGTACCTCGGATCAGGGCTTCACCGCGCAGGCGCCGCAGCTCGCGGTCGCGCCGAACCTCCTGCAGTTCGCGCCCGCGGTCGCGGGCGAAGAGGCGCTCACCCTCGAGCTGTTCGTGACCAACGCGGGCACGGGGGTCCGCGACCTCGAGGCGCAGCTGCAGGTCGGTGGCGACGACCCCGAGGCGTTCTCGGTCGAGCCGGCGACCGTAGCGGTGGCCGCGGGGGAGAGCGAGACCGTGCGCGTGACCTTCGCGCCCGACGAGGTGCGGGACCACGACGCGCGGATCCTCGTCACCTCCAACGACGCAGACCCCGAGCGCGGGATCGACGCGGTGGGGCTCACCGGCACCGGCCGGCTGCCCCGCCTGCCCGACATCGACGTCGACGTGGTGCTCGTCGACTTCGGAGACGTCTCGCCGGGCCCCCACGTCGAGGAGGACCTGTTCTTCAACGTCCGCAACGTCGGCGAGGCTCCCCTCGTCATCGACGAGCAGCAGCAGACCGGATCCGCGGCCTTCGTCGTCAACAGTCTGGCGGGCGACACGATCGGGGACGGCCGCTCGGAGTCGGTCGTGGTTCGGTACCGCCCCCGCACCGACAAGGGTGACTCCGGACTGCTGCGGTTCCTGTCGAACGACCCGGACGAGCCGGCGGTCGAGGTGGAGCTGCGCGGGAACGGGGGAAGCGACGAGCAGTGCTACCCCGTCGCGAAGATCGACTGCCCGAGCGGTGTGGAGTTCCGCCGCCCGTTCGCGCTCGATCTCGACGGATCGGACTCGGAGCCGGTCGACGACCCGCTCAGCTACCGCTGGGAGATCGTTCAGCGGCCTCCCGCGGCGAACCCCGACACCTTGCCAGTGCCGGCCGACGAGGCGGTCACCTCCGTCTACGTCGACGCAGCGGGGACCTGGGTGTTCAGCCTGGTGGTCACCGCCGACAGCCCCTTCGGCCCGCTCGACAGCATCCCCGCGCGGTGCGAGGTGGAGGCCTTGCCGGTCGACGAGATGTTCGTCGAGCTGAACTGGAGCGGGCCCACCGCCGACTTCGACCTGCACGTGGCAGAGAACGAAGCGGACTTCTTCACCGTCCCGGGGGACTGCAGCTGGTGCAACCCGAACCCCGACTGGGGGGTGCGGGGCGAGCCGGCCGACGACCCGACCCTGGGCGGCGACTCGGCGAGCGGGGGCGGGCCCGAGTTCGTGTCCGTGCCCGAGCCGGCGGACGGTGTCTACGTCGTGCGCGTGCACGCGTTCGACGACGGGGAGGACGGACGGACCACCGCGAGCGTCCAGGTATTCCTCCGTGGAGAGCTCGCCTGGGAGGGGCAGCGGGTGCTCTCGCGCAACGAGGTGTGGGACGTGGGCCAGGTCAACTGGCCCGATGAGAACTTCGGTCCGTACTCGGTGCCCTCGTGGGACGCCGGCGGGCTTCGGGAGTGCCGATAGCCATGCGAGCCATTCCGCTGTTCCTGTTGCTGTTCGCGTGCTCCCCGGAGAGCGCCTCGATCCGGTCGCTGACCCCGAGCATCGGGGTCTCCCCGAGCGAGGTCGACTTCGGCCCGGTCGGTGTGCTGCTGTCCGAGACCGACTCGATCTTCGTGAGCAACGCTGGCGGAGCCGATCTCGACATCGAGCTCGAGATCACCACCCACGGCGACGTGTTCCTGCTCGACAGCCCTCTCGAGCTCACCGTTCGGCCGGGTGCCGATCAGGAGCTGCCGCTGACCTTCGCCCCCGCAACGTTCCGCGACTACCGATCCTCCCTCGTCGTGAGATCCAACGACGCCGAGACCCCGGAGGTGGTCGTCGACCTCGCGGGCGAGGGAGCCGACCTTCCGCTCCCCGACCTCGCCATACACCCCGGGCGGACCATCGAGGAGGGCAATATCCCGGCCCTCGGCCAGGGCCTGTTCGCCTTCGAGATCCGCAACCAGGGCGGGTCTGCGCTGCGGATCGAAGCCCTTCGCCTGGAGGGCCCGGACTCCTTCGAGCTGCTCTCGACCGACCGGGAAGGCAGCGTGCTCGATCCCCAGGACCGCACGGGCGTGCTCGTCGGCTACGAGGCCGAAGACGAGGAGGGCGCGTTTGCCGACCTGTTCATCACCTCCAACGATCCTGACGAGCCAGAGGCCCAGGTCCGCCTGATCGCCAACGACGGGGGCCTCGAGCTCGAGCGGCCCGTGGCGGTGATCGACTGTCCCGAGCAGGTGCTCCTCACCGGCCCCGAGCGAGTCGCGCTCTCGGGCGGCGACTCCTACGATCCCGATGGCTTCGTTCCGCTGTTCTACCAGTGGCGCGTCACCGAGCGGCCCGACGCGTCCGACGACAGCGTGCCGCTCGACCCTGACGACACCCGCGCCATCGACTTGTACGTCGACGTGGCGGGCACGTGGGAGGTCGAGCTCGTGGTCCGCAACAACCTCCAGACGTTCAGTGAGCCCGTCACGTGCTCCTTCGAGGCCGTGCCCGAGGACGCCCTGCACGTCGAGCTGTCCTGGGACACCCCCACCGCGGATCTGGATCTACACCTGGTCAAGGGCGGCCAGCCGCTCTTCCATCCCAACGACGACTGCCACTTCTGCAACAAGAACCCCAACTGGGGCGAGAGCTCGACCAGCGTCGACGACCCGCGGCTCGATATCGACGACCGCGGAGGCTTCGGTCCCGAGAACATCAACATCGAGGCCCCGGTCGACGGCACCTACGACGTCTACGTGCACTACTGGAAGCGCAACGACGACAAGGCCGTCACCGCCACGCTCCGGATCTACCTCGACGGCGAGCTCACGGCGGAGCGCACGAACGTCCTCGCCGACCAGCGCGAAGTCTGGGAGGTCGGCACCATCTCGATTCCCGAGAGCCTGTTCGTGGACAGCGGTGTGCCCAACTACGACTCCGAGGTCCGGCGCTGCTTGGACTAGGTACACCCTGACCGATGGGGTAAGCCGAGTCCCGGTTGAGAACTGAAGAACGGGCGCATCGCGGTAGACGCGGCTACGCCAGTCACTGCGATGACGAGCACCAGCCCTGGTCGCCCCCCGCCCCGGTTGGGGGCTGGGCGCTTCCGCATTGTCGAACCCATCGGTGACGGCGGCACTGCCACCGTCTATCTGTGCTGGGACGACGAGACCGAGCAGTGGTGCGCGCTCAAGGCGATCCAGCGCAAGTTCGTCGACGACGAGGAGATGAAGCGACGGTTTGCCCAGGAGGCCGAAGCCCTGGGCCGGTTCGACCACCCGAACATCCCGAAGCTCGTTTATCACGACCCCGAGGCGCGCCCGCCGTTCATGGTCATGGAGCTCGCCCGCAACGGCTCCGCGATGGACTGGGTGCGCGCGAACGGGCCGATGCCGCCTACCATGGCCGCCGACGTGCTGTTCCAGGTGTGTCAGGCCCTCGCCGAGGCCCACGAAGCAGGCATCGTGCACCGGGACGTGAAGCCGCACAACTTCCTGCTCGACGACAACGGGGTGTGCAAGCTCACCGACTTCGGCATCGCGCGGTGGACCGAGTCGACGTCGCTCACGGCGACCGGCAGCCAGATCGGCACGTTCTCGTTCATGGCGCCCGAGCAGCGCTCCGACACGAAGAGCGTCGACGAGCGGGCGGACGTCTACTCGCTCGGCGCGAGCCTGTACACGCTCCTCACCGGCCGGACGAGCGCCGAGCTGTTCGTGGCGGACAGCGACGATGCCCTGCTGGAAGACGTCCACGAGGCGTTTCGGCAGGTCATCCTCGAGGCGACGCGGTACCGAGCGGAGGATCGCTACCCCACGGCGCTCGTCTTCCGGAACGAGGTGATGCGCGCGCTGTCTCGGCTGCCGGCGACCGACGCGGACTTCCCTCCCCTCGTACGGCGCCGGGAGCCACTGCCCGAGCACCCTCCGCGCTACCTCCCGCCGGATCGCACGTTCCCGGAGCTGGAGGAGCTGCTCGAGCCCGCACCGAGCGACTCCGGCTCGCCCCCCACGCCGGTGTCCGTGCCGACGCGCGAGGACATGCTCGCCGCGATCGGCTACCGCATGCCGCGCCGCTCCGTGCCGCAAACACGGCGGGAGATGCCTGCCGGCTACATCGTCTCGGAGGAAGGGGCGTTCGTGGCGCTCCCCCCCGACGAGATCACGCAGAACATCGCCGCCCAGGTCAAGGCCGAGGTCGAGCACGCGATCCGGGATCTCGACGACGAAGAGGATCGGGGTCCTCTCGGGATCGGCTACGTCGCAACGGGAATCCTGCTCGTGGCCCTCGCGATGGTGGCATTCATCGCGTTCACCGCGGGCGCCGGCGTGGCGGTGGTCGCCTGGCACCGGCAGAGCACCGACGCGGCGGCCTCCGAGCTGGTTCAGGCGATGCACGCCGAGGGCAGCATCATCTACGACCTGGGCCGGGACCGGGAGCACTTCGAGGCGGCCTACAACCACTTCCGCGACGTGGCCCCTCCCCAGCGCGTCGACGCCGCGATCGCGTTCGTGGACCTGCTGGAGAACGCCGGGTATGCCTTCGATCCCCAGGGGCGGCAGAAGCTCAACCGGCTACGAAGCGCCCGCGATGACTACCAGTCGGCGTGGAACGGGTGGTTCCGAGCGGCGCGCCAGTTCCCCGGCAACGTGGCGATCCGCTCCCGCCTGGCGACGGCCCCCTGGGACGAGCGAGTGCCGCCGCCCCGGCGAGAGGTCGTGGACGAGGCATCCGAGGAGGCGCGCCGGAGCGAGGGGTCGCAGGGCGGCTAACAGCCGCTGACCGACGCGCAGACCTCGACGTCCTGGACGGTGCCGGACTCTCCGGGCTGGCCCGCCTCGCCGTCGGCCCACCCCGAGGGGCGCGCACCGCCCGCGCCGCCCGCGCCCGCCGAGCCCCCTTGGTAGCTCATGGATCCCTCGCGCTGGACGGTGGTGTCGACCTCGAAGAAGGCGACGCTGTGCCCCCCGGAGCCGCCACCCCCGCCGCCCCCGTGGCC
>CAYMSU010000168.1:0-11688 GCA_964393165.1 uncultured Enterobacteriaceae bacterium | reverse complement strand
CGATGGCCGTGTCGGTGCTCACCACCGCCTCGATGTTGAGTCCGGTGAGGAACTTGAGGTCGTCCACCGCGTAGATGTTGGTCGGGTCGCTCATCGCCACGATGAGCGAGGCGCCGGCGCGCTGCACCGGGATCGCCGTGTGCTTGAGCGCCACGTCCTTGGGGACCAGCGCGATCACGTCCGGATCGATCTCGAACTCCTCCAGGCTGATGGAGGGAACCCCGTACTGCTTGGAGAGGAACTCGGTGAGCTCCTTCTCTGCCAGGATGCCGAGCTTGGTCAGGCTGTAGGCGAGTCGCTTGCCCGTGTTGCGCTGATCCTTCTGCGCCTCGCGCAGCTGGTCGGTCGAAATCAGGTTTGAACGTACGAGGAGTTCGCCGATGCGGTCCGCCATATTTGGGTCTCGATTGGGTGTCGAGTCGGGGGGACGAGGAGACTAACCCGCCGGTCGGGGAGCAGGCCAGCCAGCGGGCCCTCGCCCCCCGGGGCCGGCCGCTCACGTGGGCCGGCCTGGGGATCGTCGGCGCGTGGCTGTGGATGATGGGGCGGTCGCCCCGTGGCCGGGCATGCGCGGCGTGCCGATCTCGATGCACGCCTACTGCTTCGGCATGACGAGCCTCGCGGTGGTGCTGTCCACGGTCGGGCTGTCGTGGCTCGACCGGGGGCGCACGCCGGTGGCCTCGCGGGTGGGGCTGTCGGGCGCGGGAGCGGGCGCAGTGGCGTTCGTCTTCCAGAGCGTGTTCTGCCCGGGCGTCGACTGGCTCCACCTGGTGGTCGGCCACGGCGGCGCGGGCATCGTCTGGGCGCTGGTGGGCATGGCGCTGGCGCTCGTGCTCCGGCGCTGAGCGCCCGCCCCCGGGGCATGGGGGGCAAACAGAGAGGGCCGACGCACGTGGTGCGCCGGCCCTGTGGAGTGGGTTCCGCTGCGGCCCTGGCCCGACCTCCCGACTTCGGGGAGGCGATCAGGCCGCGGGCGAACTCAGGTCAGTGGAGGTCGTCCTCGGCGATGCAGACGTCCTTGCAGGTCGAGTGGCGGTTGGCCAGGTCGAGCCAGCCCTCCTTCACCCGCGTGTAGGCCGTGATGTAGTTGTCGGAGTCGTAGGTGACGTGGCTCCCGGCCCGCGGGTGCAGCCAGATGCCGAACTTCTCGTCCTGCATGATGCCTTCCCAGGCGTAGCTCTCGACATACTGGGGGTTGTGGGCGTTCACGTCCGAAACGTCGAGGACGAACTCGATGTCGGACGAGGTGCCCGCCACGACGTTGCAGGACCCGGAGACGAGCAGCAGCGAGTCGTCGACGGAGTTCGTGATCTTGTCGGGCGCCTGGGTGCCCGGGTCGTTGCTTCCATCCTTGTAGGAGCTGTCGTTGTTCTGACCGTTGTAGGCGTAGACGGTCACCTGGGGCTCCGTCCTGCCGTTGGTGCAGTCCACGTAGACGAGGGCGAGCTGGGCCTGTCCCTTGGGGTTCGGGCCGTCTGAGATCGCCACGGTGTAGGAGTCGGGCACGTGGGTGCCCTTCGCACCGAAGCTCGTGGTGAACGTCCAGGTCTCCGTCACGTCGTTGTAGGTCGAGGTGACCTCCTCGAAGGTGCCCGCAGCGGCGTTGCCCTCGTGCTTGGTCGAGTAGGTGCACTCGTGGCCGGCCTTGAAGCCCTCGTCGATCTGACCGTCGCCGTCGTTGTCGAGGTCATCACAGATCTCGACGTCAGGGCAGTCGGGGTAGAGCGCGTGGGCATCGAAGTAGCCGTTCGGGCAGACGTAGTCGATGATGTCGGCCGGCGCCTTCGTGCAGTACCACTCCTCGGTGGTGGTGTAGTCGCAATCGGCGCGGCGCGTGATCGACACGCCCGGGGCGGGCACTGCATCACCGTCGTCGTCGATGCACAGCGGCTCCTCGATCCAGTTGGTGTGGATCGGGAACTGCAGCATGTCGTTCGACATGAGCTCGTGGTCGTCTTCCTGGCCCTGGACCACCGTCTCGATGGTGGTCACGCCGTCCTTGGTGACGTCCCACACCGTGACCTTGAACTCGTAGGAGTCGGTGAACCGGGTGGTGATGTCGACGCAGGACTTCCAGATCCGGTGGCCGTCCTGGAAGCCCACGACCTGCGGGCCGCCCTCGACCTCGTCGATCCAGTAGCTGTAGCCCTGGCTGCCATAGCCGGTGACTTTCTCCCACTGGACCTTGATCGGGTCGTCGTTGGGATCCTCGATCGTGGCGCAGACGCGGACGGGCTCACACTCGTAGTTGAACTTCTCGTCGATCTCGACCGTGATCTTCGGCGGGTTGTTCAGGAGCACGAGCACGTCGAGCGCACCGATGGGGTCGCCCACGCACTGCGAGATCAGCGGGTCGATCTCGATGGTCGAGCCGTCGACCACGTTGAAGGTCGGGCTCGTGGCCACCGAGCAGTCCGAGGACGGCGTCCAATGGTCGCCGCCGATCTCGGACGCCGGGCGCGCGATCACGCGGTAGCAGCCCGCGGGCACCGACACGAACAGGTCCGCGCCGAGGTGGCGGGAGTCGTTGTCGAACTGCATGCCGGACAGCGAGACGTTGCCCGGGAAGATGCCGTCCACCAGGTCGACGTTGAACGCCGTGCCTCCGGTCTCGGTCTCGGCGGGACACTCGTCGCCGCCCTGCAGCAGGAAGTTGAAGCCGACCACGTCGGTGTCACCGAAGTAGTCGACGGAGAGGGCGGCACCGGTCGACTCGACCGTGACCGCCTGCTGGGACGGGGCGCAGGCAACGATGCCGGCGAGCCCGAAGAGAGGAGCAAGACGCATGAAGCGCTCCAGGGTTGGTTTCACGTGAGGAAGTATAGGTGGCCGCACGGTACCGGGTTCGGGGGTCGCGTACGGTTACACGGAGGGGTCACCGTCCTCAACCGCGCTAAAGACCAGGTCCTGCGCCAGTACCCGACCGGCCGGTCACGATCGCCACCTGGCGCAGTCTCCGCCTCCCGAGGGGCCCCGGGTCGACCCCAAACGAGATCACCGTGTCAATCGCGTCCACGATGCCCGGCGCGAGCCGGGGGTCGCGCACCGGGTCTGTGCGGTCCAGCGCGAGCATGAGGTCGTCGACCAGCCGGGGGTCCCCGAACTGCCACACGCAGTGCGCCCCGAGGCCCAGATCCCGCGCCACGAGCTCGCGGAGCTTCGCCGCCACCCGCGCGTCCACCGTGTCCGCGCCGCACGCCGCGAGCGTGGGCGCCACGTACTCGGGCCGCGCGTCGACCGCGGCCAGCAGCAGCGGCACCGCGCGCGCCCCGTGGGCCTCGAGCGCGTCGTGGGCGTCGTCCTCGAGCTCCCGCGACTCGTCCCACAGCGCCTCGACCAGGCCCTCGAGCGCAGCCCGGGTGCCCAGCTCCCCGAGCCAGCGCAGCGCCTGGTCGGCGGCCCAGGACGGCCGCCGGGGCAGCCCCGCGACCAGCCCCCGGAGGAACGGCGCCGCCAGGTGACCGAGCGCGTGGACCTGCGCGTGGAGCGTCGGGTGCACCAGCGGGCCCCGCAAGCTTCGGATTCTTCGCTTCAAACGTGTAAGGTGGGCGTTCCAAGCCATTCCGGGACCCCCGCAACGCGCGACAGGGTACCACCCGCGCCTCGCCGGCGCGTCACGCGGCCAGGATCATCCGCGTGTATGCACCCACGAAGAACGTGAGGATGACGAACCCGATCAGCGTCTCGATCGTGTTGAGGTAGCGGAACGCGTGGTCGTCGTCGCCGAAGTCCCAGCCCGTGTTGATGGCGATGAGCGACTGCAGCGAGACGAAGCACAGCCCCACGAACGACACCTCCCGCACGGGCATCTCGCGCCCGTCGAACACGAGCATCGTGTCGGGGCAGTACACCCGGTACAGCCAGGCGAAGAGCACGGTCACGCCCGCCGAGGTGACCCCGAGGTTGCCGAGCTGGACTCCCCAGCCGAAGCACAGCTCGAAGAGCACGAGCTGCACGAGCCCCCACACCCGGCTCGCGGGGCGCCCGTGCCACAGCGTGGCCACCGCGTCGTAGTGACGCGACCACCAGTACGCGTCGTCCTCGGCCCCGGTCATGGCCCGCTCCCCGTAGGAGTCCTTGAGCGCCACGAACTCGTCGACGACGTAGCCGTAGCACACGGCGCGGAGGCGCTCCTCCGGGACCCCCTCGTCGAGGATCCGGCGCACCCGCAGGTCGTCGCGGTCGATCTCGCCGCGCGCGCAGGCTTCGTAGAACAGGCGATGGGGCCGGTCGTCGCCCTCCACCTGGGCCGGCGAGATCTGGAAGCTCGAGATCTCGGCGCCGTAGAACGACAGGTCCGCGCCCCGCGCGAACCGCGCGTCGGTCAGGGTGACCCGCCCCTCCACGTTCGCGTCGTCGAGCAGCAGGGAGTCGTAGAACACCGCGCGGTTGAACGCGACCTCTCGCCCGTAGATCGTGGTGAAGTCGGCGGTCGCGTACCACCGCGCGCCCTCGAAGTGGGTCTCCCCGTCGAACTGAGCGTTGTAGAAGCTCGCCAGGCTCGCCCGGTCTGGCTGCCCGAAGCGGACGCCCTCGAACACCGTGAAGCCGCCGAACCGGGTGTTCGCGAAGCTGATGTCCCCGTCGATGACCGAGCTCAGGTCTTCGACGGACTCGACCCCGTAGCTCGACCGGTCGGTCTCCGGCTCGTCCGCGTCTTCGTCGCCCTGGTAGTGGCGGTACAGCGGCAGCAGGCTGTCGAGATCGTCGAGGCCCTGGCGGCGGGTCACGTGATCGAGGCTGAACCGCGTGCGGCCCGTGATGGCGGCATTGTTGAAGAAGGCGTGGTCGCGAAAGTGCGTGCCGAGCGCGTCGAGCCCCCCGAGCTCGACCTCCCGCACGTCGACGGGCTCCTCGAACACCGCGCGCGACAGGTTGAGGGTGCCGTCGATCACGGACGTGGCAAACGTGGCCGGTCCGTGGAAGCGGCTCCCCTCGAACGTGGCCCCGCGCTGGAACTCGCAGTGATCCATGTCGAGTGCGGCGTCGAACCGCGCCTCGTTGAAGTACACGTCGCGGTCCGAGTACACGTGGCTGAACACGGTGTCGGCGCGGTACCGCGTGCCGCCGAAGTAGACCGGCTGGTACATCCGCATGAACCGGAAGTTGGCCCCTCGGCCGAACGAGGCGAACCGGAACTCGGTGACCCCGGCGAACTCGGCCCCCTTGAACCCCGCCGGCCCCTCGAAGACCACCATCGGGAAGTACCCGCGCCCCGGCCCCACCTCGATGGCATCGAAGCCTGCGGTCCCCATGAAGACGGTCTCGCGAAACGACACCTCCTCGAAGCGAGAGGGAGGCACCGTCGCGCTCTTGTGGACCTCGGACTCGAACGCCTTGCCGAACACCGCGTCGCCGAGCACGAACGAGCGGAGCAGCACGAGCTCCCGGTACTGCTTGGCGGAGCCCCGGATGCGGCCGATCACGCAGCGATCGAGGGCGATGCGCTCCGGCATGGGCCCGCGGATCGACGTGAGGTCGAGCTCCTCAAGGTAGCAGTACCGCGAGAAGCCCCCCCGGCGCGCCTCCTGGACGACCGCCGCGGTCGTGGTGGGCGTGAGGTAGCGGGGCTCGCCCTTGGTGGTGACGTAGATCAGCGCATCGCGGGCGCCCTCGCGGGCGCGGTCCGCGAGCCCCCGCACGTGGGCGTAGATCTCCTCGACCAGCGCGTCGCGCTCGGGGTGCACCGACAGGATGCGAAGCACCAGCACCGCGCGCAGGGGGTCGTCGTGGACTGCCGCGCGGTACCTGGCCGCCGCAGCCTCGTCCTGCCCGATTGCCTCGAGGACGAGCGCCTCCTGCAGGCCTTCCCGGAACGGGAGGTACTTCTTGACCTCGAGCCGCTCCACCCGCGCGGTCAAGAACCGGGTAGCCAGCGCCTCGTCCCCGACCGCCAGGGCGCGCTGGCCGAGCCGCCCGAGCAACCTCGGATCCTCGATGTCCTCGACGACGAGGGCCGCGAGCTCCTCCGCCGACTCCTCGGGCGGGGCCCCCCGCGAAGGACCCGCGAGGGCCCACAGCCAGACCGCGAGCAGCCCGAGCCATGCCAACTCAGGCCGCTCCCTGCGACTGCCGGAGAGCTTCCACGGTCTCCTGCAGGCCCTCGGCGGTCACGTCGGCGGCCGCCACCGGCGGCCCGAAGGTCACCCACACCCGCGACCACACGCGCCGGAAGGGTCGGGTCATCGCGGAGCCCCCCTTGCGAGAGAAGAAGCTGCCCCACAGGCCGTGGATCGCCGCCGGCACCACGGGCACCGGGTCGCGCTCCACGATCCGCTCGATGCCGCTGCGGAAGTCCTGGACCGCGCCGTCGCGGGTGATGTCGCCCTCGGGGAAGATGCACACCATCCACCCCTCTTGCAGCTCCTCGTGGATGGTGTCCATCGCGCGGTCGAGCAGCGCCGGATCCTCCTTGCGCCCCGCGATGGGGATGACCTTGTTCTGCCGGAAGAGGAAGCTCAGCAGCGGGAGCTTCATGAAGCGGTGGTACATCACGAACCGGATGGGCCGGCGCACCGCGGCCATGATGACGAACCAGTCGATGAACGAGACGTGGTTGCAGACGAGCACGCAGGCGCCATCCCGCGGAACGTGGGCCTCGCCGGCCACCCGGAGCCGGTAGACCACGAACGACAGCACCCACGCGGCGAAGCGCAGCAGGTACTCGGGCACGACGCTGTACATGTAGACGGCCACCGCGACGTTGAGGACCGCGAGCATCAGCAGCATGTCGACGGCGTCGAGGCCGGCCGAGAGCGACGCCATCAGCAGCAGCGACCCGGTGATCATCCAGATCGAGTTGACGATGTTGTTGCCCGCGATGATCCGCGCCACCTCCTCGGGCGCGGCCCGCCACTGCACGTAGCTGTACAGCGGCACGATCATGAACCCGCCGAAGACCGAGAGCATGGCGAGGTCGAAGGCAATCCGCAGGCCGGAGACCGTCGAGAGGAACGTCCACGCGGTGAACACCGCGTCGGGATGGGCGGGCGGTGGCCAGGGCTGGCCGACGAGCCACAGGTCGAAGGTGAACCAGGTCATGCCGATCGCACCGACGGGCACGAGGCCGAGCTCCACGCGCCCCTTCGACAGCCAGTCGGTCATGAGCGAGCCCACCCCGATGCCCACGCTGAACATCGCGAGGAACAGGGTGGCCAGGGACTCGTCGCCGCCGAGGGTGTCCTTCGTGTAGGCCGGGAAGATCGACAGGAACAGGCTGCCCAGGGTCCAGAACCAGCTGATGCCGAGGATCGCGAGCCAGATCGGGCGGTGCCGCGCGGCCAGCTGGACGAGCTCGATGGTGGGCCGGATCGGATCCCACCGCACCTCGAGGTCGGCGAGGAAGGAGGGCGCGGCCGGGATGAACCGCGCCGCGCCGGCGCCGGTGAGCGCCACGAGCACCACCCCGGCCGCGACGATCTGGTCGCCCTGGTCGACGTTGATCAGCAGGCCCCCCACGATCGTGCCGAGCAGGATCGCGAGGTAGGTGCCCATCTCGATGAGCGCATTGCCGGCAACCAGCTCCGTGCGGCCGAGGTGCTGGGGCAGCACCGCGTACTTGCAGGGCCCGAAGGTGGCCGACTGCAGCCCCATGAAGAACAGGACGACCATCAGCAGGGGGACCGAGCCGATCAGGAGGCCCGCCGCGCCCACCAGCATGATGCCGATCTCGGCGAGCTTGGTGAGCCGGATCACGCGCGCCTTGTCGATCTTGTCGGCGATCTCGCCCGCGACCCCGCTCACGAACAGGTAGGGCAGGATGAACACCGCCGCGGAGAAGGCGACCATCTGCTCGGGGGGGATCCCCGCCACGCGCACGGCCCTGAACGTGATCAAGATCACGAGGGCGTTCTTGAAGAAGTTGTCGTTGAACGCGCCCAGGAACTGGGTCCAGAACAGCGGCCAGAAGCGCTGCAAGAGCATCAGCCGGATCAGCACCACGGGTCTCCTTGCGGATGCCCAGCCTACCCCGGAGCTCCCGGAGTGAGGATGGCTGCCGGCCGTCTCGGCCCTCGGGGTGGCGACGAGGCGCGCCGAGCGGGGCTCACTCGTCGTCGGCGACCCGGGCGAGCTCGAAGTCGGTCTGGATGACGCACTCGTCGAACAAGCAGCCCTCGCCCTCGCACGTGTAGGCCACGTCCCACGCGAGCGTCAGCGACCACGGCGACCACACCTCGCCGGCCATCAGGCTCTCCTCGGTGTACAGGCCGCCCTCCATCTCGAACTCGAAGACCTCGGGAGGGCACTCGAACGTCGACTTCGATGTCAGCGGGCAGCTGTCGGACGGCGCGAACGACCCGTCCAGCATGATCGCGTAGGTCACGAGCTCCCCGTCCTCCATCGCGAGCCCCACGGTGGCCCCGAGCAGGTAGTCGAGCCCCAGGTGCCACGCCTCGGGACAGTCGCTGAACCGAATCGTGTAGTCCGCATACGTCCACACCTCCGGATCCGGGCCGAGCACCGTCTCCCCGGGATCCGGGTCGTAGGGCTCCTCCTTGTTGACCTCGTCCTCCTTCTTGCGGGAGTCGGACTCGAACGGATCCTCGGGAGCCTCCTCGCTGTGGTCGCCCACGAACGAGAACGCGACGTCGCACGTCGAGAACGGGCACCCCTCGCCCTCGCAGGTCAGGTCGAACGCGAGCCCGCCGTCGAAGTGCGCCTCGTCGACGAAGGTGCCCTCAAGGTCCACCGACCAGTCCATGCCGTCCTCGTCCGTGAACGACAGCGGCGCGCAGCCGAAGGCGCCGTTCTCTTCCAGGTCACAGGCCCAGATCAGGTACTCCCCCTCGCCCGGATCCGCTGCGGAGAACGTCATCTCCGACCCGTCGAGCTCGAGCTCGGCCCACATGGGCGACATGACCGACTTCACGTCCTTGCCGCGGAACATCCCGCAGCTGTCGGCCTCGACCACGAACTCGGCGAAGCGCCACCAGCCCTCGAGGGGGGCGCCGTCGTCGAGCTGGCTGCCGTCGCCATCGCCGCGGGAGGTCCCCTCGTCCGAAGTCGACCCCGGGCTCGACTCGCCGCCCGCGGCGTCGGTCCCCTCCCCGTCCGACTCGGGCTCGAAGCACGCCATCAATCCCAGGATCACCACCGTCGAGCGCATCTGACCTCCTCTTCGCGAGCTGTCGCGAATGGACGACCCCTCGGTCCGCGAGGCACGCGAGTGGCGGTCCAGGAGTCTCACTCGGGTTTCACCCGAGAGGGACCGCGCGCGGGGTCTGGCTCACATGAAGTTTCGGGTGTGAAGCGCACTCAGCTCGGCTGCCGCTGCCTCGTCGAAGCCGAGCCGGCCCAGCCGGGACCGCCGGCCCCGATCCATGCGGTCGGTCAGCGCCGACACCCTCGCCCAGCCGCGGCCGATGTCCTCGGGCGCGTAGGAGCCCGCCGCCAGCAGCACCAGCGCGTCGAAGACCTCCTCGTTGAGCCCTGCCGTGTGCTGCAGTGCCGCGTGCCGGCGACGCACCGCGAGCGCCAGGCGCGCGCGCAGCGCCGGCTCCACGGTGACGTGGCGGCCCAGGTGGGCCATCCCGAACGCGACGTGGCGGGCCTCGTCGGTCGCCGTGAGCGTGGCGACCTGGCGCGTGACCGGGTCCGGCGCGTGCTCCCGGAGGAACCACAGCAGGTCCAGGAAGCTGCCCTCGCCCAGCACCGAGGTGAGGAACGTCGCGAGCGCGAAGTCCGGCTCGTCGAGCAGGGTCTTCAGGCTCACCTGGCCGCCCACCGTCGACAGCCCCAGCGCGTCGCGGCGCAGCGTGGCCCGCCGCGTGAACACCTCCACGTGGCGCGCCTCGTCCGCTGCCTGGATCGCGAGTAGCTGCACGATCTCCCGGAAGTGCGGGTGCACCTGCACGAGGAAGCGCGCGGGCACCTGCAGCGCCGCCATCTCGTTCTCGATCAGGTAGGTCATGACCTGCACGATCGCGTCCTCGACCTCGTCTGGGTGGTCGAGGGGGGCGTCCCAGTCGATCGCGGTCTCCGGGTCCCACTGGTTCGCGGCCGCCTGCCGGTACAGGCGCGCCGCGTCGTCCGTCCACAGCGCGTCGCGCTCCTGCAGCGGGTAGGCGAACGGGGGCCTCCACCCGAGCCCCGCGTGCGGCCAGCCCCCACCGGGCATCGGCCTGCGCCACGACCTCGCGGACGCCGCCCGCGCGGGTGCTCCCCCGCCAGCGCCCGACGTCCGCCTCCCCCCGCACCACGCGGGTGCCCTGCAGGCGATGGCCCTGGGCCCGGCACCACCCGCGGAGGTGCACCTCGAGCGCCGGGCTCGTGCCCGTGACCTCGACGGCCTCGCCGACCTCGACGCAGGACAGGGCCCGCTTCAGCAGCAGGTGCCCTCCCTGGTCCAGGCCGAGCCCGCCGAGGTCGACGATCACGACGCTTCCGCGATGAACCGCCGCACCGCCTCGGCGCCCACGAAGGGCAGGTGATCCACCGCGTCGCGGAGCTGGGCAAAGCCCTCGAGCCGGCCCGGCTGCCACTGCTTCAGACCCTCGAGGTCGAGCAATGGCCGGACCTCGGGGTCGTCGTAGCGCTGGCCCAGCAGGGCGCTGCGGAAGCGGTCGAGGAGTCCCTGGTCGACCCCGTCGAGCGCGGCGAAGATGCAGTGGTCGAAGGGCGGGGTGACGGCGAGCACCCGCGTGCTCGAGAGCGTGCCCTCCTGGCTGAACAGCAGGTGGTTGCCGTCCATCATGCAGGCGGCATCCGCCTCGCCCGCCATGAGCGCCCGCGCCGCGTCGCGCTCGCCCCCGATGTGGTCGCCGTGCTTGCCGAACAGCCGGTCGTGCACCTGGACGTCGACCTCGACGCCAGTGTCGTGGAGCAGCCGCAGGGGGATGAGGGTGCCCTGCGGCGAGTCCGGCGCGCCCACGGCGACCCTGGCCCCGGCCAGATCGGAGAGGCCCTGCGCGGGGCTGTCCTGCCGCACCACGACGACGCTCGTGAGGTCCTGGTCGGTGTCGCGCATGCAGAACCCCGTGGCCTGCCGGCCCGTAGCCGCGGCGATCCGCTCGGTCTGCACCCACGCGAGGGGGCTGTCCCAGGCCACGTCGAACTCGCCGGCGAAGTGGCCCCGGACCTGCCGCTCGTAGTTGCTGTAGAGGACGAAGTCGAAGGCCAGATCGCGGTCGGCGAACCACGCCTTGAAGCCCTCCCAGATCGTCACCACCTTGGGGTCGTACGCCACGGCGCCAAGCGTGATCATCGCAGCCTCCTCAGAAGAGCGGCAGGCCGGTGAGGGCCTTGCCGATGAAGTCGTAGAGTACGTCGCTCGTGGGGGCCATCACGTTGGCGGCCTGGGCGTCGCGGAACGCGCGCTCCACGCCGAGCTCCTTGCGGTAGGCGGCGCCTCCGCACACCCGCATCGCGGTCTGGACCACGTCGGTCGCCGCATCGCCGGCCGCCGCCTTCACCTGCAGCGTGCGCAGCGACGCGTCCTCGCGGCCCTCGTCGACGGCGTCGCAGGCGTCGGCCCACAGGGCCCGGGCCATGTCCGCCTGGCTCTTCATCTTCGCGACGTAGCCGCGGATCGTGGGCAGATCGCGGAGCGTGAGCTCCATGTGGGCGTAGTCGCGGCCGCTGACGTGCGCGACCGCCCCGTCGACGGCGGCCTGCATCCGGCCCACCGAGCACGCCGCGTTCATGAGCTGGAACACGGGGAGCACCGTGCCCATCATCACCGGCACGCTG
>CAYMSU010000167.1:0-11747 GCA_964393165.1 uncultured Enterobacteriaceae bacterium | reverse complement strand
GCTGTGCACGTCGACGAAGTGGGTGCCGTCGCGGCTGACCACCACCGAGTGCCACCCCGCCTCGGGGGTGAGCCGACGGAGCCCCGTGCCGTCGAGCCGCACGGCGTAGAGCTGCCGCTCGGTCGGTTGCGCCGCGGAGGTGAGCACGTAGGCCTCGCCCGCGGCCTCGTTCACCCCCACCACGCTGTCGACCATCCAGTCGCCCTCGGTGAGCGCCGTGAGCTCGCCGCTCGCCGACACCCGGTACAGGTGGCGGAAACCCGTGCGCTCGGAGCCCCACAGGAACGCCCCGGGCTCCTCGGCGAGCGGCCGCAGCAGCCCGTCGAGGTTCAGCCACGGCTCGCCGGTCTCCACGAGCACCGAGCGCTCCTCGCCCGTGGCGGGGTCGATGCGAAGCACGTCGAGGCGCTGCTGCGCGCGATCCTGCACCGCCACGAGGAGCGCGCCGTCGGCCAGCCACGCCACGCGGGCGAGGTACTCCCACGGCTCGGGGGTGCGGAGCGCCAGCGCCCGCGGCGAGCCCCCCTCCACCGGGATCACCCACAGCTTGACGGCGGCGTTGTCGGCGCCCGCGAACGGGTACCGGTGGTCCTCCCACGTGGGCGTGGGCGCCCCCTGGTGCGGGATCCGCCAGACCGGCAGGCGGGTCTCGTCGACCTCCACGTAGGCGATCCAGGCGCCGTCGCGCGACCACCAGAACCCCCGGTGGCGATCCATCTCCTCCTGCGCGATGTACTCGGCGAGCCCGTGGGTGCGCCCGGTGCCCCGGGCCCCCGTGGTGAGCTGCCGCGGCGGCCCCCCCTCGACCGAGGCGACGTAGATCTCGCCGTCGTGCACGTAGGCGACCTGGCGGCCGTCGCGCGACAACTGCGGCCCCTCGGCGTCGTCCGCGATCTTGCGGAGCTCGCCCTCGAGCCCGACCTGCACCCACACCTCGCCCTTCACCGGGACGAGCAGGGTGTCGCCCTGGGACGACCAGGCGTAGCGGCTGATCCCGAGGCCCCGCTCCCGCCGGCGCTCCCGCCGCAGCTGCTGCTCGAGCGACAGCTCGCCCTCCTGGACGCCGCCGCCCGGAGCCGTGCGGAGGACCGCCGGAGGCGCGTCCGTGGTCGGATCCCAGCGCCACAGCGCACGGTCGAGGCCCTGGCCCTCGTCGGCCAGGAACGTGACCGAGCCGTCCGGCGCGAAGCGGAACCCCACGGGGCCTCCGAGGCCGGACCGTGGCAGCTGGACCACCTCCTCGAGGGGAATCGGGGCGGGACGGGCGGGATCGGGCATGGGCGCACTCGCAGGATGAAGACAGGCGACCGCCAGGCCTCCGACCACCGCTGCAGCTACACGATGAACCGCAGCACGACTGACGAGAGGCATCGGACGCTCCGACGGGACGAGCAGCCCCCGTAACCGCAGCGCCTGGCGCAACGGAGGGGCGCGCCGCGGAGGTATGATCGAGACATGGACGAGTCTCAGGTTCACTGGCTTGCCGACGGGTTCCGCGTGCGCTTCCACGTGCCGGCCCTGCCCTTCTCCATTCGCCCCGAGCTGGTGCTGCTCTACGCGATCCTCGGCACGATCGTGGGCGTCACCACCCACCTGCTCGCCGCGGGGCTGCTGTTCCTGCCGTCGGTGCTGCTCCTGTGGTGGTCCGCCCAGCGCCACACCGCCGAGATCGAGGTCACCCACGATCGGCTCGTCGCCTCGGCCCCCCTGCGGCCCACCCTCCGGCTGCCGATCCGCGACGTGCGCCACATCGAGGTCTTCGACGACGAGCTCGAGCTCGAGCTCTGGGGCGGCCGTCGCCTGCGGGTGCCCTGCCCCGCCCCGGGGCCCCGGCTGCAGTGGGTCGTCCGGCAGATGCGGCGGCTGCGCGACGAGGCCCAGGCGTTCGCGCTCGAGATGGCGGAGACGGTCGACGAGGCCGCGCCCCTCAAGTCCCTTCTTCAGGCTCCTCGCTGACCTCGGGCTGCGCGAAGAACGGCATGGTGGCCGACGCGGGGGCGCTGCGAGGGCCCGACGAGGCGGCGACCGGGCGGCTCGGGAGCACGATGGTGGCGCCGGGGCGGTGGAACCGGGCCTCCCCCCCGGACCGGGGGCCCGGCGCGCGCTGCCGCACCGTGCGGATCGGACGCCACACCCCCGCGATCATGTCGGGCAGCGCCGGCCCCCGGCACAGGTGCTGGGCGATCTCCTCGATGCACTGCCGCTCGCTGCGCGTGACCGTGAAGGCGATGCCGAAGAGCCCGCCCGCGGTCTCCGCGACCCGCTGGCACAGGTCGAGCAGGCTGTCGATCGTATCGGGCGCCTCCGCGCGGCTGTCGGAGCGGCTCATCAGGCCGAGCAGGACGGTCCGCGCAGTGAGGAACGCGGTGGCCGACGGGGGCGCGTCGAGCCACCTCGCCAGCCAGTCCTCCGAGATCGGCATGCCGTACCCCTCGGCGATCCCGGCGATCAGGCGCCGCTCCGAGGGCTGGACCCGCCCGTCGGCCCACGCCACCTCGATCAAGGGCAGCAGAGCCACCGCGGGATAGTTGTCTTGGTCGAGCCCGAGGCTCGCGAGCGCTGCCGTGAGCTGACCGTCCGTCATGGAGCCTCCGCCGGGAGCTGAGCTTGGCACGTCGCGTCCTCTCCACCGCTATCGTCCTGTCCGCACTTGTCACGGGCTGCAGTACCGAGGTCGCAGAGGTAGGACCTCGCACCTGGGAAGGCGACTTTCTGATCGACGAAGCGGTCATCGACTGCGACGACCGGTCCTGGCGCTACGACGTGCGCACCCAGGGCTGGGGCGAGGAGATCACCGTCCAGATCGTCGTGCGCAAGCTCGATCGCCTGGTGTGGTCCGAGGCCCACGTGATCGAGGAGGTCGACCACGGCGAAGACTGGGCGCGGTTCGCGGTCGAGCTCGACGTCGCCGAGACGGAGGAGGCGTTCGCGGCCTCCGCGTCCACCCGGATCGCGTGTGAGGCGAAGACGCTCGTGACCTACGGGTTCGCCGCCTGGCACTACGGCGGGGAGCTCTCGGAGTGCATCGGCTGGGGCATCGATCCGGAGCGGGAGTTCCCGGACTGCGCGAGCTGGGGCCAGGTGGATCACTGATGCGGCGCTGGGAGATCCAGGACGCGTTCGGGCTCGATCACGCCGCGCTGGTCGAGGTGCTCGAGCCCGGCCCCCCGGGGCCCGGCGAGGCGCTGGTCGAGATGCGCGCGTGGTCGCTCAACTACCGTGACCAGCTGATGATCGAGGGCTCCTACGATCCGCGCCTCGCGTTCCCCTGGGTGCCGCTGTCGGACGGGGCCGGCGAGGTCGTCGCCGTCGGCGAGGGCGTGGAGCGGGTGGCCGTGGGCGACCAGGTCTGCCCCACGTTCAGTCCCTCGTGGATCGCCGGCGCCCCCGATCGCACCGCCGTCCGGCGCACCCGCGGGGGGCCGATCCCCGGCGTGCTCGCGGAGCGCCTGTGCTTGCCCGCGGGGGAGCTCGTGCGGGTCCCCGCCTCGCTGTCGCCGGCCGAGGCGGCCACCCTGCCGTGCGCGGGGCTCACCGCCCACAGCGCGCTGGCCCTCGCCGAGGTGGGCCCGTCCGACACCGTGCTCGTGCTCGGCAGCGGCGGGGTGAGCGTGTGGGCGCTGCAGCTTGCCATGGCGCGCGGCGCGCGCGTCGTCGCCACCACCTCGCGGCCGGCCAAGGTCGAGGCCCTGCGCGCGCTCGGCGCCGCCCACGTGGTCCGCTACGACGAAGACGAGCGGTGGGGCCGCACCGTGCGGAAGTGGTCAGGCGAGGGCGTGGACTGCGTGATCGAGATCGGCGGCGCGGGCACCCTCGAGCAGTCCCTGCAGGCCGTCCGGGTCGGGGGCACCATCGCCCTGATCGGGATCCTGGCCGGGGCCGCGGCGCCGCTGTCCCTGCTCCCCGTGCTCATGAACCAGATCCGCTGCCAGGGCGTGTTCGTGGGCCACCGGCAGGGCCTCGAGGCGCTCGTCCGCACCGTCGCGCAGCACGCGATCCGGCCCGTGATCGACCAGACCTTCGCCTTCGAGGAGCTCCCTCGGGCGGTGCGCTACGCCGCCTCGGGCCAGGCGGTCGGCAAGGTGGTGCTGACCCGCGCTACGGGCAGCTCGGGAGCTCCCGCACCCACTGCGTGAGCACCGTGAGGCCCTCGGCGTCGACCTCCTCCGAGGCGAGCGGCGGCATCTGGCGCTCCCCCCGCAGGCCCATCCGGGCGAGGAGCACCGAGCGCTCCGGCGCTCCCGGCGCCACGATCCGCGCGTCGGTCAGGCCGAGATCGCCCTCCGACGGCGCGTCGCACAGCCCCGTCTCCTCGAGCGACAGCTCGGCGCGCAGGTCGAGCGAGCCGCCCCCGGTGCCCCCCTCGAAGTGGCAGAACGCGCAGTTCACGTGCAGGTACGCTCGGGCCCGGGCCTCGGCCGACGCCGACGGATCGCCCAGCGCGGGGAACCGGCCGGGCCGCTCGGGCGCGTCGAGCATGCCGATGCGCACCAGCTGCTCCACCTGGTTCACGGTGGCGCCGTTCGGGTAGGCCTGCAGCACGTCGAGCTGCTGCAGCGACAGGCCGAGGAGCCCGCCCCAGGGGCTCGTGTGGCACGCGAGGCAGTCCGCCGGGCTCGGGATCTGCCAGGTCGTCTCGCCGCCGCCAGGGACCTGCAGACGCTCGGGGGCGAAGTACGCGTCGTCTCCGTCCCACACGTAGGAGTACCCGCCCCACTCGCCGTCGTCGTGGCGGACGAGCAGCCTCGTCTCCACGAGCTCGCCGCCGACGGTGAAGTCCTTGACGGTGACCGAGCCCACCGGGAGCACCAGCCGGCCGTCGGGGCGCACGCTGACCTCGGTGCCGTCGGGGATCGACAGCCAGCGCCGCTTGACCGCGCCGTCGGACCAGAACCCGTGGGCCACGGTGTAGGGGATCAGCATGTCGCGGACCCGCCGCGGGTTGCTCGGATCGACGCAGCCGGTCTGGGACAGCCGCTCGGGGAAGTCGGAGTCTACCGGGGCGCCATCGCCCGGCACCAAGCGGAACACCCCGCGGCTGTGGTCGAGCAGGAAGACCTCGCCGCGGGCGTCCTCTGCGAAGTGGGCGAAGCTGCCGCCGGTCTCGTAGAGCGTCTGGCGCTTGCCGTCGGTGAGCCCGTAAAGCCGGCCGGAGGCGAAGTCGCCGAACAGGTAGGTGCCCTGCAGGCCCGCGATCGCCTCGCCGCGGTACACCACCCCGCCCACGACCGACTGATCGCCGGCGTCGTGGCCGAGGACCACCACCGGAGGCTCGAGGCCTGCGTCGTCGCAGCCCTCGCGCGGCTCGAAGCAGGCCTCGCCCTCCACCACGTTCCAGCCGTGGTTGGCCCCCCGGACCACCTGGTGGATCTCCTCGTACCGGTTCTGGCCCACGTCTCCGAGCCACAGCGCGCCGGTCTCACGGTCGAACGAGAACCGCCACGGGTTGCGGAAGCCGTAGGCGAAGATCTCGGGGCGGCCGCCGCCCCCCACGAACGGATTGTCGGCCGGGATCGCGTAGGGCGTGCCCTCGGGGGTGTCGACGTCGATCCGGAGCAGGGCCCCGAGCAGCGTGGCGGGGTTCTGGCCGTGCCCCTGGGGGTCGCCGCCGTCGCCGCCGTCGCCGAAGCCGACGTAGAGGTATCCGTCGGGGCCGAACGCGAGGTGCCCGCCGTTGTGGTTGTTGAAGGGCTGATCCAGCCGCAGGACGTCCTTGCGGGAGGCCGCATCGACGCTCGCGCCGTCGGGGCTGTGGAACCGCGCCACCACCGAGGTCAGGCCGGGCTCGGTGAACGACAGGAAGACGAAGCCGTTGGTCGCGAAGTCGGGGTGGAAGGCCAGGCCGAGGAGGCCGGCCTCCCGCGGCCCCGCGTCGACAGCGAGGCGGAGCAGGCGCTCGTCCTCCGACGTGCCGGGGGCGCTCCGGAACCGGCGGACGTCGCCCTTCGCCGTGGTGACCCACCACCAGTCGGGATCGCCCGGAGGCTGCGCGAGGCTCGTGGCGCGCTCCCAGCTCAGCGGAAACGCCCGCTCGACGACGACCGTGGCTTGCTGCGACGGCCGGTCTGGCGCCACGCAGGTCGCGTTGGCCGGGCGCACGTCGTAGCCCCACGCCGGGCGCGGCTCGTCGGGCCCGGAGGCACAAGCCCCCAGGGCGACAGCCAGGACTGCCGAACACCGCATCGTGCGCTCCCCGTCAGGCCCTAACCAGCTACCGCAGCCGGGCCGTCCACCCGTCGGGGATCTGCTGGTCGAGCAGCACGTGGCCGCCTTCCGCGTGGCTGTAGGGGATCCGCCAGCCGCGAGCCACCCTGGCGACGGCCCCCGCCTCGTCGAGGAGCTCCACGTCGATCGCGAGCTCCGCCGGCAACGCCTTCGTCAGCATGGAGGACGCCCGCTCGACGACCCGATCCTCGCCGTCGATCCGCAGCCGGGTGACCTCGACAGGCCGGACCCGGGCCTGCAGCGCGCCGATCTCCGAGATCCGCTCCTGAAGCTTGTCGAAGTGGAAGTCGCTGATCCACACGCTGGCGCAGTAGCCCATCACGTCGTTGAAGGCGTCGGGCGAGAACAACTCCTGCGCGACGATGTCGAAGCCCCAGACGCCGATCTTGCCGCCCGCGTAGGGGTACGACGGGTCGCCTGCGACGCTGCAGGGCGCGTGCTCGAGGCCGAACGCGTGGCCCACCTCGTGCGCGGCGGTGTCGATCGAGAGGTCGTTCTCGCGGAAGCCGAGCCCGACCGAGGCCCGGAACTCGGCCCCGAAGTCGACGAAGTTGAAGTGCGACAGGCCGGCGATGCAGGGCGTGCCTGGCGGGCAGAAGTCCGCGAACGTCGCCGCGGGGTTGATCATCCCGTAGAAGTAGGTGGTCTCGGACACGTCGGCGACGCGGCGCTCGTCGGTGAGCCGCGAGAGCATGGCGCTGAAGCCCACGTCGGTGTTCCCACGGACCACCGTGGGCCACTCGATCGAGTCTCCGACCTCCACGGTGACGTTCGCCGTGGGGTACATGCCGAGGAACCGGTCGCGGAGCTCCCCGAGGTGGCCCTCCGACAGGTCCGGGAGCCGGTTCGCGCCCTGGTAGGTGTACAGGAACGGCAGGATCACGAGGGTCATCTCCTCGCCGCGCACCGTCGGCAGGCCCTGCGCGAGGTCCCGCTCCGTGTCGAAGGTGGTGCCCTCCTCGGTGGCGCTGCTCTTCGTGGCGGGATCGGCCTCGAGGAGCTCCACGCGGAACTCCGACCGGGGCCTGAGATCGTCGCCGGAGACCACGAAGTTGAAGCTGCTCTCGATCACCTCGTCGCTCGACGGGAGCTCGACCGTGCGCGGCTCCGAGTCGACCACCACCTCGGACTCGGGGCTTCCGAACAGGGTGAAGCGCGCGAGGGTGGGGCGCGCGACGGACAGCGGCTCGGGCGCGACGAACACCCGCACGAGCGCGTCGCGGTTGGTGATCACCAGGTCTTCGCCCACCGTCACTGCGGTGTCCGCCTCGAACAGCCGCCGCTCGACGCCCTGGTAAACACTCACCCGGGAGATCGACAGCCCCTCGGCGTAGGCGAGGACCTCGGGCTCCGGGGTGCCGGCGTTGTCCGAGTCTCCGGTGGGGACCGCCGCGGGCCCGTCGTCGGTCGGGGCGGAGCCCGCGCAGGCGGAGAGAGCGAGGGCCAGCAACAACAAGCGGATCGCCATAGGAGCTCCCAACGCGGCGCGCGGATTGTGTACCCTGCGGGGGCCGCCACGGCGCCGCCGAATCTTGACGCTCCTCCAGCCGGATGACAAGCAGCCCCATGGCCAGTCAACCCTCGTCCCGCACCGGTCCCGGCACCCCCACGCTCCGCACTGCGCGCCCGCTGATCCAGCAGGCGCTCGCGCTGGTCGAGCAGAGCGGCGATCGGGGCGCCGAGCACGTGGCGATCGTGCTGCGGCTCGCCCTGCGGGCCCTCGAGAGCCGCCGCGTCGACGTCACCTCGCTGATCGACACCGGGCACCGGCTCGAAGATCTCGGTCGGTTCGAGCTCGCCGCCGAGTTCTACACCGAGGCGGTGCGGCTCGAGCCCGACGCGCCGCGCGGGTGGACCAACCTGGGCGAGGCGCGGCGCAAGCTGCAGCACTGGGAGCCCGCGGTCGACGCGTACCAGCGGGCGATCGCGGTCGATCCCCAGTACGTGTGGGCGCTGGCCGGGCTCGGGGAGAGCCTGCGGATGATGGGGCGTCTCGAAGAGGCGCTGCAGCCCTTCGAGCAGGCGCTGCAGCGCTCCCCCGACAACCTGTTCTGCCTGCAGGGACTGGCCGCGGCGCTGTCCGAGCTCGGTCGGCATCGCGAGGCGCTGCCGCACTGGGAGCATGCCGTGCGGCTGAGGCCCGACTCGGGGTTCGCGAGCGACGGGCTGTCGGAGTGTCACCGCGCGCTCGCCGCGGTCTGAGCCGGCGAGGCTACGCGGTCGGAGCGTTGGATCCGACGAAGCGAGACGAATCCCACCGGAGCGCCATGGTGCCCCCCCCGGTCCGCCCTTTGCTGCAGCGTTCACCGAGCTCTCCCCCACCCTGGGTCCTGGGCCTCCTCGCGCTCGGCGCCACGGGGGTCGCGCAGGCCGCCTGCCCCGACCTCGAGACCCCGCTCGCGGCGACCGAGCGCGGCTACACCGAGGGCGACCGGGTCGCCGCCCACATCGGCCATCGGCGCCTCCAGAAGGCCCTGCGCTGCCAGACCGTGCCCGTCCCGCCGCAGGTCGTGGGGCGGATCCACCGCGCGAGCGCGCTGGCGCTGTCCCTGCAGAACGATCCCGACGGCGTGGATCGCGCGCTGCGGGCCATGCTCGTCGCGGATCCGCTGCAGCCGCTCGCGCCGCTCGTGCCCGAGGGCGATCGGCTGCACGCGGCCAAGCGGCGCGCGGAGGAGGCGGCCCCACGCTGGGCGCCGAGCCTGCGCAAGCCCGCCCTCGTCGACGGGCTGCGGACCGGGGCGCTCGCTCTCGACCAGCACTACGTGATCCAGCACCTTCAGGGCGGCGAGGTCGCGCGCGGGCGGCTGTTCATGCAGCGCAGCGGGTGGCGCAACCTGAAGATGGGCCTGGCCGTGCGCAACCAGTGGAGCGCGCCCGCCCGGCCGGTGTGGCACGTGGGGCTCGGCCTGGGGGTTGGCGCGGTGGCGTCGCTCGCCACGTCGGCGGGCACCGCCCTCGCCAACCGCCAGGGGGCACCCGGCCTGCGCACCGTGTCGGTCGCCACCGGCGTGGGCGGGGCCTCTGCCCTCGTGCTGTCCGCGGTCGCGCTCGGCACGTCGAGCCTGCTCGGCGGCGCTACTCCCTCGGTGCGTCGCCCACCACCGTGACCTGCCAGCGGTTCCAGTCGGCCTGCACCGTGAGCGGCTTGCCTGCCACCGTGTAGGCCCCCTCGGGCAGCAGGCCCCGGTAGGTCCGCTCCGCCTGCAGCGCCGCCGCCGCGGCCGCGATCGTGCGGCGCTCCACCTTCGCGAACGGCAGGTGCTCGCGCTCGAGCGTGGGCGCGTGCCCCGCGGGCACGTACAGCGCGACCCAGCCGTAGTGGTCGGCCAGCGACGCCTCGAGGGCCTGGCGCGCCTCGTGGTCGGGGCCGGCCTCGGCCTCGAGCCGCTGCAGGCGGTGCCAGGCGAGCAATGGCTGGCCGAGCTCGAGTGCGGCCTGGGCCCCGACCAGGTGGCCGTGGTCGGTCGCGCCCCGGCTGGAGTCGAGCAGTCGCAGGTACACCTCGTTCGCCGCCGGCCACGACAGCCGCGCCGCGTGCTTGTCGAGGTCGGCGAGCAGGGCGTCGTCGGCGAGCGCCGGGCTGGCCAGCAGGGTCAGGGAGACGAGCATGCCGCGCCAGTAACCGTCGGTCCGCACGCGTGGAGCACCAAGGCGGTCGCCGAGCGGGCGTCGCGGCTGCCGTCGTCCGCCAGGTCGGCCTTCAGGTGCTCGGCGAACACGATTGCGGCGAGCACGGCGACCGCGACGAGCAGGGGTCCGCCCAGGGCCCAGACCCACACCGTGTCTTGTTGTTCGTCCATTCGCATTCGGGGTCCCCTCCGAGGTCTGGGGGTCCCGTCGGATCGGGGGCCCCGGGCCTCGTGGCACGTGCGTTACACGAGGCGGTCGCCGCCGCGCGCGTCATCGGTCATGTTGCAGCCCAGGAGCGACCCGGCCGCCCATGAACTTCGTGCAGATCGAGTTTCTCTGGTTCATGGCGGCGGTCTTCGTCGCCTACTGGGGACTCGGCCGGCAGCCAGGCGGGCGCGCCTACCAGAACCTCTTGCTGGTCGTGGCCTCCGCCGTCTTCTACGGCTGGGTGCACCCCTGGTTCCTGATCTTGCTGTACTTCTCGGCCACCCTCGACTTCTTCGTGGGGCAGGCGATCGAGCGCCGGCGCGAGTACCGCGACTACTTCCTGATGCTGTCGCTGGCCGGCAACCTCGGCGTGCTCGGCTACTTCAAGTACTACAACTTCTTCGTCGACAACGTGGCGACCGCGCTCGAGTCGATCGGGCTGCAGCCGCACCTGACCACGCTCGCGATCGGGCTGCCCGTCGGGGTGTCGTTCTACACGTTCCAGACGCTGTCGTACTCGATCGACATCTACCGGGGGGAGGTCCGCGCGCGGCGGCAATTCCTCGACTACCTGGTGTACGTGAGCTTCTTCCCGCAGCTGGTGGCGGGCCCGATCGAGCGGGCGAACCGGCTGCTGCCCCAGGTGGAGCGCGCGCGGCGGTTCCGGCTCGACCGGGTGCTGGAGGGGCTGTCGCTGGCGATGTGGGGGGCCTTCAAGAAGGTCTGCGTGGCCGACACGCTGGCACCCTACATCGACAAGGTGTTCGTGCTGGAGTCGCCGGACGGCCCGCTGATCTGGGCGGCGGCGATTGCGTTCTCGATCCAGATCTTCGCGGACTTCTCGGGGTACACGGACATGGCGCGGGGCACGGCGCGCATGCTGGGGTTCGAGCTGGCAGAGAACTTCCGGCGGCCGTTCCTGGCGGCGACGACGCCGGAGTTCTGGCAGCGCTGGCACATCTCGCTGTCGTTCTGGATCCGCGACTACGTGATGGTGCCGTTGCTGGGCACGGGGCGGCGGCTGCCGCTGGTCCGCTTCGTGTGGGCCACGATGGTGACGTTCGTGTTGATCGGCTTCTGGCACGGGGCGAGCTGGAACTTCGTGCTGTTCGGGGCGTTCCACGGGTTCTGGATGGCGGCGTACACGCTGCTGGGCCGCGCGGTGCCGGGGTGGATGGAGCGGGTGCCCCTTCGCCTGGGCCGGCCGCTGGCGGTGGTGTTCCACTTCTTCCTGGTGAGCGGGGTGGGCTCGATGCTGTTCCGGGAGACGCACCTGGACCGGATTGTGCTGTACCTGGGCCTGCCGCTGTGGGAGGTGGGGCCGGATCAGGGGGTGGCGCTGGCGGTGGTGGTGGGGATGACGGCGGTGTGCGCGGCCCCGCTGGTGCTGAGCCACTTCGTGGAGCTCTACGTGCTGCCCCGGGTGCGGGCCACGGAGGCCTGGCTGCCGATGCAGACGACGTCATGGGCGGTGTTCGGGCTGTTCATCTTCGTGTTCCACCGGATGAGCCAGTACGACTTCATCTATTTTCAGTTCTAGCTGCGGTCGAACTCCGTGGGCCAGGGAGTTGCGGCGCGGCCCTTCTTGTAGCAACTTGACTACACTAAGGAGGAGGGCCTCATGACCGCGAAGACCGTCTCCAGCCGCGAGTTCAACCAGGATGTGAGCGGCGCCAAGCGAG
>CAYMSU010000166.1:0-11765 GCA_964393165.1 uncultured Enterobacteriaceae bacterium | reverse complement strand
GCCGGACGGTGGGGTCCCCGCGGTCCGCGAAAAGGTAGTCCAGCAGCCCCTCGAGCAACCGCGGCAGGAGCACCGGCCCGCCCACCCAGGCTACCAGAAGGCTGTGGGGCCGCGTGTCGATCGCGATGTAGCTGGCCCCGTCGAACACCGCGGCCTGGACGAGCTCCAGGACGTACTGCTGGGGGTGCCGCAGCGCGAACTCCCGCTGCTTCTCGATCGCCTTGTCTCTCGAGAGCGTGAACGTGCGCCGCTCGACGAGCCGCCCGGGGCTCCGGCTGCGGGCGAGCAGCTCGTCGAGCTGACTCACGACGCCCCTCCGACGTGGACGAGCGCGTCGGTCAGGGCGCTCACCATGCGGTCGTAGGCACCGTCTCCCTCGAGCCCCTCGACATAGAGCAGCGCCGAGGCGAGCCCGAAGGCGGCGACGTCGAGGTCCTCCTGGCTGGCGAGCAGCTGGGCGCGGAACAGGGGGTGCTGGCGGTTCACGAGCAGGGTGCGCCACGTGAGGAAGGCGGGCAGTCGGAACCAGCTCGGCTCGGGCCGGAAGAAGACCTCGCCGTCGGTCGGGCCGTTCAGAGCGAGGACGTCGCGGCGGCCGAGGTCCAGACCCCCGAAGTCGCCCACGCGGATCGACAAGCGGTTGGCGCGGCTGCCCTTGGCGGGGGTCCACTGCAGAGGCTGGCTGCGCATCGGCAGGTGCATGCGGACGCCCACGGCGTGGCGAAGGAGCTCCTCGGTGCGCTCGAGCAAGCGCCGCTCCAAGGGGTCGAGCGCGCTGTGGTCGACGAGCGTGGGCAGCACGAAGACCTCGCTCGCGCGGCGGATCTCCCGCCGGCCCCGGAGGAACTCGAACAGCGGTGGCTCCTCGGTGGCGAGAACCAGGGCCCGGGTGTCGGGGTGGTCCTCGAGCAGGAGCAGCCCCAGCTGGAGCAGGGCTTCGGTCAGCGGGCCGGCCTGATCGGCCACGAGGACGCCGCCGATCCGGCCCTCCTGCTTGCGGATGTCGCGCAGAGTGCGCGGCGTGCCTTGCAGGTCCCTCCACAGGGCGCAGGCCTCGAGGGACTCGACGAACTTGACCGAGTCGGGAGTGCGGCACTCCGCCGCCAGGCGCGCGTGCCACTGGCCCAGCGGGGCCCCCGCGGCCGCGGCGGCCACGCAGCGATCGACCAGCTCACCTCGGAGGCCCGCGCGGGCCCGGAGCACGGCCTTCATCGACCGCTCCCAGTTGTGGTCGTGCAGCACGTTGTCGCGGGTGAGCGTGTGCTCGAGCCCGTCGTGCTTGACCTTGAAGGACAGATGCCCGAGCTGCTCGTGGAAGTGGCCGAGCACGTCGGTGTTCTGGGTGTTCAGCAGCGTGAGCCCGCCGTTGTAGAAGCCGAACCGGGGCGGGCGGGCGTAGCCGATCACCACCTCGATGCCGTCTTCGGTGTGCTGGTGCCACAGGTCCGACTCGATCGACAGGGGGCGGTTGATCCGCTCTGCAGAGGGAAGAGCCCCCGCTTCTGCGAAGGCCGCGAACGGGTCGGGACCCTCGGTCGGCTCGACGGCACGCTCCGCGGTGCGATCGTCGAAGGTGATCGGCGTGTCGGAGTGCTCGCACCAGTAGTCGAGGACGAATCTGACCTCTTGTACGAACCCACTGACCCGCGAGCGTGGCATGCGCTTGAACAGCGTGATCTGGGTGCCCTGGACGGGCTCCTCGATGCGGACCTTGTCGAAGCTCCGGTCCGCGTGGAACAGCAGCTCCCAGTACTCGCCGTGCCGACCGGTGCGAAGCAGGACGGCCTCGGGCCGAATCGCGAAGATCGAGGTGAAGCCGATGCCGAACTTGCCGATCTTCGTGAGGTCGTCCTCCTTGGACGACGAGAACAGCCGCGTGAGCTGGTTGTCGATGATGTCCTCGTCCATTCCCTCGCCGAAGTCGTCGACGCTGATCCGCAGCACGCCCTCGGCATCGCCCTCGGAGCGGGCGCCCGGAGGCTCGAAGGCCACGGCCACGTCGATGCGGGGGGAGCCCGCGTCGATGGAGTTCTGGGCCAGCTCGCGCAGGAAGTCGAGCGGCCGCGCGAACTGGTTGACGAGGTTGGCGAGGGCCTGCTCGGCCAAGGAGGTCGGCCGGGAGGGGTCGACCAGCGGTAGTTCGGACATCACAGGGATTCTATAGTGCGGGGAGGATGGCGACAGGATGGCGACGAGCTGGCTGAGGAACTGGTCGCCCGTGGACCTCGACGACCAGAGCCGGGCGCTGGTCACCCGGCTGTACTCGGCAGGGCTCGTGTTCGTGCTGGTCACGCTCGTGGGCGCGGGCGGCTACCGCGTGATCGGAGCGGGCCGGTGGACGCTAGGCGAGTGCCTCTACATGGCCGTCATCACGCTGTCGACGGTGGGATTCGGCGAGACCCTCTCGGGCATGGACGAGGTACCCGGCGCGAGGACCTGGACGCTCGGCCTGATCCTCCTCGGCAGTGGCACCTTGATCTACTTTGGCTCCACGCTCACCGCGATGATCGTCGAGGGGGATCTGCGCGGGGCGATTCGGAGGAGACGGATGACGAGCCTGCTCGACCGAGCCTCGAACCACGTGATCGTCTGCGGCGTGGGGTCCACGGGCCAGCACGTCGCCTCGGAGCTCATCGAGAGCGGCTCGACCATCGTCGTGGTCGACCGGAGCCTCGAGCGGATCGAGTGGCTCGCGGGCGAGTACCCGGACCTCGAGCTGCTCTACGTGCACGGCGACGCCACGGAGGATCACGTGCTCGAGGAGGCCGGGATCCGTCGGGCGGCGGGGCTCATCGCGGCGCTTCACGACGACCGTGACAACCTGTTCGTGACGATCACCGCGCGCGCGCTGTCCGAGACGATCCGCATCGTGAGCAAGGCCGCCGAGAGCGAGAGCATCACCAAGCTCCGCCGCGCGGGCGCCGACGCGGTGGTCTCGCCGGCGGTGATCGGCGCGGTACGGCTGGCCTCGGAGATGGTGCGTCCCTCGGTCCTCGAGTTCCTGGACCAGATGGTCCGACACCCCGATCAGCCACGTCGCATCGAGGAGATCCTCATCACCGCAGAGAGTCCCCTCGTCGGAGGGACCCTCGCCTCGGCGCGGCTCGGCGACGTGGCCGACGCACTCGTGATCGCGATCCGCTTCCTCGACGGCCACCATGAATACGACCCCGATGCCGACCTGACGCTCCGCGCCGGCATGGTGCTGCTCGTGCTCGTCAAGTCGGAGGACGTGAGTGCGCTCCGCACCTTTGTCAAGGGCGCGGGGTAGGACGAGCGATGGATCGAGGAACGTGCGATGGACCGAGGAACGTGGGTGGCGGTGGCATCGGGCGCGGCCAACGCGGGGCTGTCCGCCGGCAAGGTGGTGGTGGGCACCCTGTCGGGCTCCCACGCGCTGGTGGCTGACGGCGTGCACTCCGCCACCGACGTGGTCAGCAGCGTCATTACCGCGATCGCCCGGGAATACGGGAGCCAACCCGCAGACCGGAACCACCCGTTCGGGCACGGCAACGCCGAGGCAGCCGCCGCCCTCGCCGTCGGGCTTCTGGTGGCCGCCACGGGGATCGGCATCGCGTGGGATGCCTACGGCGTGCTGGCCTCGGGCGTGTACTCGCAGCCCACGTGGAAGGCGGCAGCGGGCGCGGCGGTGGTCGTGGTCGTCAAGCTTGTGCTGTGGCTGTTCACCGGGCGCGCGGCGCGAGGGCTGCGCTCCCCGAGCCTGGCCGCGCTCGCGAACGACCATCGCGCCGACGTGCTCCTCGGAACAGCGCTGCTCGTCGGCGTGGGCCTGGCCGCGACCGGGGTTCCCGTGCTCGATCCCGTGCTGTCCTTTGCCGTGGGCCTCGTGGTGGTGGTGGGAGCCTTCCCCCCGATTCGCGAGGGCTTCGGGATCCTCATGGACGAGGCCCCTGCGGGGGCGGCCGAGCAGGCGCGGGCGCTCGCGGCCACCGTGCCGGGCGTACGGGCGGTGCTCGAAGCCAGGGTCCACCCGGTAGGTCGCTCCCTCGTGGTGAGCGTGGTGGTGCAGGTCGACCCGGCCATGCCGGTCGCCGACGCCGACGCCATCGCCGATGCTGTGCAGCAGAGCATCCTGGACGGTCTCGAGGACGCTGGCGAGGTCCTGGCGCGGGTGACGGCGCGCGTATCCGCGCTGAGTACGATCAATGACGTGTCGGGCGGCACGCCACCCTGACCGGGGTCCGGTGTGGCCTATGATTGACGCATGGCCGCCCCTGCGCCCTCGCGATGTGTCAGGATCCTCGGGATGCCCCCTCCCGATGTCAGCACGTACCTGGACTACCGCCGCTTCCTCCGCGACTGGTTCGACTGGAAGAAGGCCGAGAACCCGCGCTACAGCCATCGACTGTTCGCCCGGCGCGCTGGGGTTCGCTCCCCGAGCCTCCTTCTGCTGGTGGCCGACGGCCGCAGGAACCTCACCGCGCAGACGACCGAGGCGTTCTGTCAGGCGATCGGGCTTCAGGACGATGCGGCGCGGCACTTCGCCCTGCTGGTGCGGCTCGACCAGGCGGAGTCTTCGGCCGAGCGCGACGAGGCGCTCGAGCAGATCCTGGCCACCAAGCACTTTCGTGAGGCGCGTCGCCTCGAGGCGGCCTCGTTCGAGTACTTCGCCCACTGGTGGTTCCCGGCGCTGCACGAGCTGGCGCGGCGGTCGGACTTTCGCGCCGACCCAGCGTGGATGGCCGCTGCGCTGCGGCCCGGGATCTCGGAGGAGCAAGCCCAGGCAGCGCTGAAAGCCCTCCTCGAGCTGGGCCTGCTCGCGCCCGACGAGGCCGGGGTGCCCCGGCCGACCGATCGCAGCGCGGTCACGGCCCATGAGGTGGAGAACGTAGCGTTCAATGCCTATCATCGCGGCATGTTGGAGCGCGCCACCGAGGCGGTTCCCCGGTTCGAGCCGCAGGAGCGACACATCCTGGGGCTCACAGTAGCGATTCCCCGCGACCTCGTCCCGCGGGTCAAGGAGCGGCTCAACGAGATGCAGCGGGAGCTGCTCGCGCTGTGCGACCAGGCCCCTCCCGAGCAGGTGTTCCAGCTGTCGATGGCATTCTTTCCGCTGTCCGGCTCGGTCGACGCGGACGAGGAGTAGGAGATGAGGGGATTCGCATCGCTCGCGGCGGGCGTGGTCATCGTCGGGTGCGTGGTGGACGAGCCCGGCGGGCAGGGAATCGCCATCGGGAACCCGCCTGGCGGGGCCACACGGGTGGTCGTCGCCGACGGCGACGCCGTGTTCATGACCGAGTTCTCGCTGGAGCTCGGCGCGGTCTACCTCGAGACGTGTACGGGGCGCGGCACGGTCGTGCGGGTGCCCGAGGGCACCTTCGTCAGGCTCGACGGACCGAGCGTGATCGACGTTCCCCCGGACATCCCGTGGTGCGCGGTCGGGTTGGTGCCCGCGCCGGAGGCCTCCTCCGTGCTCCGCGGCGAGGTCGGGGACGGGGGCTTTCGCTTCGAGGGGGCGCTCGGGCGGATCCTCCTGTACGGAGAGTTCCAGGTCGAGGAGGGGGAGCCGCTGGTCCTCGAGCTGGGCGAGCCCGGCTGGATCGCCGCCACGGACTTCCCGGTCCTGCCCGGACCGGGCGAGGAGCTGTTCGTCGGGGGCACCACGTCCGACTGCCTCGAGGATCGCCTCTGCTCGAGGATCCGGGCGGGGCTGATGAACCGTGCTGGGCTCTACCGAGACGAGGATGCGGACGGCGCACTCGACGAGCGAGAGCGGGAGCGGGGGACTGATGCGGCCGGGGACTCCCGGCGCACCCGCCCGCAGCGATAGGAGCGCTCCGGAAAACTGCTCGTTAATTCTCCCGTCGGGGGAACCATGCGAGTCGTCTCGGGGGCCACGTCCTCTACGCACGCACTGCTCTGGGCGCTTCTGGCGAGCGGGTGCGGGGGGAGCGGGGGCTTCGAGGCACTCCGCGCCTCGCCCGGGGTGTTCGGCGTCGCAAATGTCGACGACGACGATGGCAACGGCAAGCGGGACTTCCTCGACGCAGGCGCGCGCGGAGACGACGACCTCGCCCTCCTGTCGCTCGCGGAGCTGCCCGTGCGGGGCCGCCAGGCGCTGGTGATCGAGCTGTCCGGTGCGGTCGCCGACATCCGGGTCTGGGCGGCGGGCGAGATCCTCCTCGACGAGGGCACGACCGAAGTGCGGCTCGAGTCCGACGAGATCCCGGAGGCGCTGGGGATCGAGTTCCGGGATCTCCTGTCGGAAGGCGAGCTCGCCGTTCGGCGCGTCCGACGAGACGGCGAGGTGGTCGACGAAGCGAGCGTGCGGCTGCTCGCGAGCCCGCTGATCCTCAACCACCACCTGCAACCCTCGGAGAGCTCCTACGGGGTCCGGGGGAGCTTCTACGGATTCGGGAACCTGGAGATGATCGCGTCGATCCGCGAGGCCATCGGCGAGGCGCTCGTCGTCGAGCCGCTCCAGCGCTACGACTTCGACCCCTGGGTGCAGGACGAGTTCGAGACGGCCACCCTGACGGCCCCGGGGGGCCGAATCGACCTGGTGATCGACTCGATCCGCGACCGGGGGCTGGATCCCTACCCGGAGCGGGTGGTGGCGGGCGAAGACAGCGCCGTGCGAACGTGGGGCCGCGGTCGGTACCCGACGAGCCAGGACGCGTTCGGGAACCTGGAGGTCTCCCCTCCGGTGACGGTGAACGGGGTGCGGTACCCGTTTGGGCGGATCTACTGGGGTCGGTGGAACGACCTGGGGGTCGTGGAGGAGCTCGCGCAGACGCTCCGCGACCAGCGTGTCCAGGATCCCTTCGTGATCGACGTCACGTTCCTCTGCGTGGGCCACGCCGACGAGTTCGTCACCTTCGTGCCCGACCCCGAGGCCCCGAAGGGGTTCCGCATGCTCGTGACCGACACGGGCCTCGGCTACGAGCTGCTCGAGGGCCTCGACCCGGACCTGCGGCTGTCGCGCTACGCGCTCGGCCATGGCTACGCCACCGTGGGCGAGATCCTCGACGACGCTCCGCTGCGCGCGATCAACGTAGATGCGCAGCGTGACTGGATCGAGCCCGCAGTTCGGCGCTTCGAGCAGGAGCTCGGCGTGACCGAGGGCGACATGGTCCGAATCCCCGGCCTCTTCGAGGAGGGGCCTCAAGGGTGCTTCGGAGACCTGGCCGCGCTGATCCCGGGAACCGTCAACCTGCTGGTCCACACCGGCTCGGCCGGCGAGTCCACCCTGTTCCTCCCGGACCCGTTCCTGCGACCGGAGGGCGTCGGCCAGGGCGCCGACCCGCTGATCGACTACGTGAACGAGCGGCTGCCGGCCTCCGCGACCCCCGTGTGGGTCGACAACTGGGACCTCTACCACCTCGGCGGCGGCGAGGTGCACTGCGGCACCAACGCCTCGCGCACCCCCACCGCCCAGTGGTGGACCGACGCGCTGCACCTGATCGACGGAGACGTGCCATGATCCCCGTGCTCCTCTGGCTCGCCCACGCGCCCCCGGTCGCCCTTGCCGCGCCCCCGGCCGCGCTCGTCGAGGCCCACGAGGCGTCCCTCGACCGCTGGGAGTCGGTCCGCGCGTCGCTCGTGGCCGACCCCGAGGTGTCCGACGAGGCGCTGGTCAGGCTGCGGGACCACGAAGCGTGGGGCGTGTCGCTCACCGCGGCGGCCGTGCACTGCTGGCGAGAGGACGCCGCGGTGGCCGCCGGAATCTGGGCGCAGCCCGCGATCCGCGCCCGCACGGGCCTTCCGGTGTTCGTCGCCCCCGTGCCCGAGGGGTTCGCTGCGGTGGTCGCGGAGAGGCTCGTGCACGGTGGCGGCTCGCCTTCCGAGCGGGCGGCGCTGGTGGACTGGCTCAGGCGCTCGGGGGCCCCGGAGGAGGCACGCACCCGCTGGGTGGTGGGCGCGCTGGAGGCCGAGGAAGACCCGACGGTCCGCATGGCGCTCGTGGAGAGCCTGCGTGGCGCGGAGGGGCCGGCCCTCGAGGCCAGCCTCCGGCAGGCGCTCCGCGACGGCGACGTGGGCGTGCGTCACGCCGCGGTGCGGACCGCGGGGCGGGTCGGCCTGTCGCCGCTCGTGCCCGACCTCGTACAGGCCACGCGCGACGCCGATGACGCGGTCGCCGGCTACGCGGCGCGGTCCCTCGGCTGGTTCGGCGACCGAGGAGCGTTCGAGGCCGTGGCCGCGGTGCTCGAGCGGGCCGATCCGCGAGCCCGCCTGCACGCACTCCGGGCGCTCCAGCGCCTGGACCCGCGCCGCGCCGCTCAGCTCCCCAGGGTGCGGGCGCTCCAGGCCGACCCGGACCCGCGGGTGGCGGCAGCCGCTCGCCACATCGTCGGGTCGTAGCCGAGCCTTGCAGGCCGCGATGGACGATGCCCGTCCCATCGCGTACAACGGTCTGTCGGAGGCGGTATGCGAGAAGGCGGGATCAGGTGCGTGGGGCTGCTCGCGGCAGCGTGGCTCCTCGGGGCGTGCGCCGGGAGCGGGGACGCCGCCGATGACGACAAGGAACCCACCGAGTCGGCGTCGCCGACCGGCGACACCGGCGCCGACGACACTCCCGCCGACGACGAGGCGACCGCCACCACGGGAGACACCGGCACGCCCCCGCTGCCATCGGGGGTGCTGACCGACACCTGCAGCGCGGCGCGTGCCGAGAACCCCCTCCTGCCCGGGCGGTACCGGGGCACGACCGCGGGCCTCGCCGACGATCTGGATCCGCCGGCGTCCTGCGTGGGGGCCGGGGGCGGACCCGGAGCGGACGTCATCGGGCGCGTGGTGATTCCCTCGGGGCAGCTGCTGACCGCGCAGCTGGTCCACGCGGCGGGCACCGTGTGGCTCGCCGAGGACTGCGACGTGGCGACGTCCTGCGTCGACGGTGCGAGCGAAGGCGGCGTGTCGACCGTGAGGCGCTACAACGGCACTGGCCAGCCCCTCGAGCTGTTCGTCGTCGTCGACGGCACAGAGGAGGCCGGGCAGGCCTACGTGCTCGACCTTTCCCTGCAGTCCGCGTCCTTCGAGCCCCTCTTCGACGCCTGCGCGCAGGCCGCGTACGGTCCTCGGCAAGGCTCCGGCACGTTCGTCACCACGACCGAAGGCGGAACGGATCAGACCGATCCCGAGGAGGGGACCTGCGGGCTCGAGGACGACCAGGACGGACCGGAACGGCTGTTCCCGGTGGAGGTCGGCGCGGAGCGCGCGGTCACCATCGACGCGCCCGTGGGCGCCTACGTCCTGGAGGACTGCGAGGATCCGGTCGGCACCTGCCTGACCAGCGCTTCCTCGGGGCCGCTCACCTGGTACAACCCGAGCCCGATCTCCAAGACGGTCATCGTGGCGCTCGAGGCGCCTGCTGCCGAGGCCTCGGAGCACTTCGAGGTCGAGGTGAGCGTCAACCCGCTGGGCGTCGATGATGCACCCGAGAGCTGCCTCGTGGCCACCCAGGAGCTGCCGTTCGGGCCCGGCACGTACACCGTGTCCTTGCAGGGTCGAACCGACGAGGTGTCGCCGAGCTGCCTCCCGGCTGCCCCGCAGGGCACCGACGAGCTCGTGATTCCCGTCGGGGTCCCGGCCGGCGCGCAGGCCGAGCTGACGTTCGATCCGCCGGTCACTGCATACTGGGTCGGCAACTGCGTGAATCCCTCGGGGAGCTGCCTGGGCGGCGCCGTGGCCACGTCGTCGCTCCGCTGGTACAACGACGACGCGACCGACGAGCTGGTCTACGCCGTGCTCGAGTCGAGTGGCGCCAACCCCGCGGCCGTCGAAGTCGTGCTCCGCAACCAGGTCCGATCGCTCGACCCCGTCGCCGAGACCTGCGACGGCGCCCTGAAGGCGGCCCCCATCACGTCGTCGGGCCTCGTCGAGGTCCCCCTGTCCGGCGCGACCAACGACTTCGACGCGAACTCGCCGGACCTCGGGAACCCCCTGCCGCCCTGCGGGCTCGGCGTGCCGCTCACCGGCTCCGACCGGGTGCTACCCGTGACCGTCCCGGCGCTGGAGCGGCTCACGGTGCGGGTCGTCGACGATTCCGACGCGCAGGTGTCGCTGCTCACGGACTGCGCGGATCCGGCAACCTGTGAGGAGGCCGCGGGCCTCGGGGGCGCCGTCGACTTCCTCAACCTCGCAGACGAGCCGGTCACCGTGTACGTCGTCGTCGACTCGCCGGCGGGCACGGCCCCGGGGATCGTGGCGCTCGACGTGCAGCTGGACGCGCCAGCGCTCCTCGGCGGGGCCGACACTTGCGACGACCTCGGTTCGGCGGTGGCTCCCGGGGTCTACGCGGACCGCCTCGAGGGGATCACCAACGCGCTCGAGCCCAAGCCGGGGGAGTGTGTCGACGTGCCGAGCTTCGGTACCGACCTGATCGTGCCGATCGACGTGCCGGCCGGGGAGCGGCTCGACGTTCGGCTCGCGGGCGGCGCGAACCAGGTCTACGTCCTCGAGGACTGCCAAGACGTGGAGTCCTGCCTGCAGGGCGCGGACGTCGACCTCGGCCCCTTGTCCTGGGCCAACGACACTCTCACGTCCGCCTCGGTGGCGCTGGCGATCGACAGCAGCCTCCCGATCGAGGCCGGCGAGCTCGGTGATCTCGACGTGCAGGTCGACATCGACGTGGGCCCCTCGGCGTTGCTCCCGGGCGGCGACCTCTGCGCCGACGCCGAGGCCGCCGCGGCGCTGGCGCCCGGTGCCTACCACGGCACGACCGCGGGGCTCGCAGACGACCTGCAGGCTGCGGCGTGCCTGGGCTCCGCCGCGGAGGGCCCGGATCAGATCGTCGCCGTCGACCTGGCACTGGACAGCGGCGTGGAGATCACGGGCTGGGGATCGGGAGTGCGGGCCTACTTCGTCGACGACTGCAACAAGGACAGCACTTGCCGGGATCCCGCGATGGCCGGCGGCGAGCCCGGGGCCTTCGCCCTGCGCACGTACAACCTCACCGGCGCACCCGTGCGGCGCTACCTCGTGATCGACGGGAACCGCGCCGCGACCGACGTGGCACTCGAGGTGTCGGAGTTCCCGATCGTGGTCGGCGCGCCCGAGGACGACTGCCTCGATGCCGCGCTGCAGCCGAGCTTGACCGCCGGCGTGCACCGGTGGGCGGGAAGCCTGGCCGGCCTCACCGACGACCTCGACCCGGCGGCGGCCGCGACCGGCTCCTGTACGGGGCGGCCGGCGCTTGGCGAGGAGGCGTTCGTGCCCGTCGAGCTCGCGCCCGGGGAGACCCTGCGCGCGACCCTCACGCAGACGGGGGCAGACGGCGCGCTGTACCTGCTCACGGACTGTACGTCGGCGAACAACTGCGTGGCGGGTGTAGACGTACCTGGTGGGCCCGACACGATCGTCTACACCCACACCGGGTCAGCACGGCAGCAGTACTTCCTCGCCCTGGACGCGCTCGTGGGCGCCGGCGACTTCCTTCTCAAGGTGCAGATCGGGGGCTGACTACGGCGTCACGCTCTCGAGGATCGCCGCCGTCATGTCCTCGACGGGCATCCCGTGGGGCAGGGTGCGCGCCATCTCGCCGCTCGGCGCCACCAGGTAAGCCTGCGTGCTGTGGTCCATCGTGTAGGGAAGCGCCGAGGCTGGGGCATCCACCCTCCGGAAGGTGACCCCCCAGTCGTCGGCGATGGCGTCGAGGGCCTCGGGGGCGGCGGTGCCTCCGATGAAGCGTCCCTGGCCGGGCTCGGCAAAGAAGGCCACGTACCGAGCCAGCTTCTCGGGGGTGTCGCGGGCAGGGTCCACGCTGACAAGCAGGGCCGTGGCGTGGCTGCGCACCCCTGCGGCCTCGG
>CAYMSU010000165.1:0-11799 GCA_964393165.1 uncultured Enterobacteriaceae bacterium | reverse complement strand
GGAATCAATGAGTGCGGTCGAGGTCGAGATCAGCCGTGATCAGCAGGAAGGCGGCGAGGGCGGCTCCGGCGAGGAGCGCACCTCGCGCCGCGCGCGGCGGTCGGGCGCGGAGGACCTGGGCGCGGACGTCGAGCGCGAGGTCACCAAGCGAGAGCTGATCCGCTCGGTGTCGAACATCCTGATCGTGCTGCTCTACATGGTCTTCACGCTGCTACGGGACCGGGACTCCGGAGTCGTGGTCGTCGACTCCGAAGACGACGACTGGGAAGACTGAGCACGAGACCCGCGCCGACACCCGCGCCGACACCCGCGCCGACACCCGCGCCGACACCCGCGCCGACACCCGCACCACTCTATGTATGCGAAGACCAACGAGCGTCGCACACCTCGAGCTGAAGACGCCGGCGGCCCTGCCAGGTGTTCTCGCCGAGGTGGCACAGCAGATCGACCTCGGCGCCGTCGACCTGCTCGGCTAGATCGGCGCGGTCCCACCACACCGCCTCGATCGAGCGCTCCGAGCCACAAGGCACGAGGAACTTGAGCAGCGTGCCCGAACGGCCCCGCACCTGCACCGAGAAGGGCCGCGCTCCGCGCACCAGGAACACCGGCTCGGGGTTCGCCTGCCCGAACGGCCCGAGCCGCTGAAGCTCCTCCAGGAAGCTCGGCGTGAGTTCCGCTGGCTCGATCTCCGCGTCGATCTCGTGGATCGGGATGAGCTGGGCCTCCTCTGCCTGGCTCGAGACGTACGCGCACAGCCGCTCGCGCAGCGTGTCGAGGTCCTTCGTGCGAACCGTGAACCCGGCAGCCGCAGGGTGACCGCCGTGCTTGAGAAGCAGGTCGGAGACCGAGTCGAGCGCGTGCACCGCGTGGACCGCGGGGACACTGCGCACGCTCCCCACCGCGAGGTCCCCCTGCACCGAAACGATCGCCACGGGCCGGTGCACCTCGTCCTTCACGCGGGCCGCGGCGATGCCGACGACGCCCCGATGCCAGCCCTCCGACTCGGGACCGCTGAGCACGACGAACGGATCCGCGGTGTCGCCGATCCTCTCCAACGCCTCCTGCACGAGCTTGCGCTGGATGTCCTTGCGCTGCCGGTTGAGCTGGTCGAGCCGCTCGGCAAGCTCCTGGGCCTCGGACGGATCACGGCTCGTGAGCAGCTCCACGACCAGCGTGGCGTCTGCCACCCGGCCCGCGGCGTTGATCCGTGGACCGAGGCGGAACCCGAGATCCACGGGACGGATCTGGCCCGCCTCCAGCCCGGAGACCGCGATCAGAGACCGCAGCCCCGCGTGGTGCGGCCCGCCATTGAGCGCGTGGAGGCCCAGCGTGACGATCGCCCGGTTCTCCAGCGTGTCGAGCGGGACCATGTCGGCGACCGTGCCCACGGCCGCCAGCTTCAGCATGGACCGGAGGATGACCTCCCGCTTGGGGTGGTCGGCGAGCAGCGCTTCGGCCAGCTTCAAGCTGACACCGCAGGCCGCGAGGGCCCCGTTCGGGTAGCTGCACGCCTGCTGCGGGGGGCAGAGCACGGTGGCCCCCTCCGGCACCGACTCGCCCTTCGGCAGGTGGTGATCGCACACCAGCACGTCGACCCCGGACTCGCGGGCGACCGCCACCGAGTGGTGGTCACGCACCCCGATGTCGGCGGTGACGACCAGGCCCACACCATCCGCCGCGGCCTGCTCGGCCGCGATCGAGCTGAACCCGTAGCCCTCCCCGAACCGGTTGGGGATGTGGTAGTCGAGCCTCACATGCGGGTCGAGCACCCGCAGCGCGGCCTGCAGGATGAGCGACGAGGTGGTGCCATCGACGTCGTAGTCGGTGACCACGCGGAGCCGCTCCCCGTCCCGTACCGCGCGCCGCAGCCGGTCGACCGCGAGCTCCATGTTGTGCATGGCGAACGGATCGTGCAGGTGCTCGATGCTCGGCTCGAGCCAGTCCTCGGCAGGCGATCCAGCTTCCGGACTGCGCAGCGCCAGGATGCGCGCGGCGGCCGCCGAGAGGCCCGTGGCCGCTCGCAGCTCGGCCACCCGGGCGGTGGACACGGTGCGCGCGGCCCAGCGCGCCCCCGTGAGGCTCAAGTCTCGTTCGGGATGTGCATAGGTCACGCTCCAGAGGTAGCGGACCGTGCGGGCAAAAACTGACCGTCGGCCGACCGTCAGGCCACGATTCCGAGCAGGTAGGCCGACAGGAGCCCGATGATCAGGCCTCCGCCGATGCCCAGCACACCATACCAGTGGGCCGGAAGGTCCGACGCGTGGGTCCCGGCGATCGCGTCTTCCTCTGGAAGGTAGTCGAACACGCTGTCGGGCGGGGTCGGGGCGGGCGCCAGGGAGGGTGGTCCGCTGGGAGCCGGGATCGGCTGCTCGTCGGCCGGCCGATTGACCAAGGCGACCAACAGCCCCCGCGTGTCGCCGCCGCCCATCCGCTGCATCTCCACGCGGACGTGCACCCGGTCGCCCACCAGCTCGGCCGCGCCGACCCTGACCGGGTGCGAGCCCACGAACTCCCGCGGCTGGAATGCCACCTCCACCACCGGCCCCTCCGTCGCCGGTCCGTCGCCTCCGCGCAGGCCCGGCTCGTCGACCTCGTCGACCGTCTCCGGGGTGCGGTCGAGCGCTGCCTGCACCTCCGCCACGTGCCGCCGCACGACCTCCACGTCGCTCACGCCGTCAGCGTGTTCCGCGGTGAGGAGGAGCTCGTCCTCGCCGGCGAGGGTGGCCCGCAGCCGCTTCAGCACCGCAGTCGCGACCGTGTCCAGGGTCGCCCGCACGCCCGCGCCCTCCTTTGCGACCGCCTCCACCACGGGAAAGTCGTAGGGGTTCAGGTCGAACGTCACCTGGCTCGTGCTCCGCGCATGGACCGCGTCGCCGTGGTTGACCTGCAGGACCACCGGGGTGCTCGCCAGCTCCTGCCCGAGCTCGGCGAGGAGCGCCTCGAGCGAGAGGAGGTGGTCCAGGTTGGCCTGGGTGCGGTCGTGGCGCGCGTCGGCTACGAAGACGACGGCGTCCAGCCCGCGCATGACCTCCGCGCGGTGAGCCGGGACGTCGATGCCCCCCGGAAGGCTGTAGAGCTGCCAGCACTGCGCGAACCCGGGCACCGGCGCCTCGCCCTCGGGGACGAAGTCGAAGTACCAGGAGCGCTCTTCCTCGGAGCTCGGACCGAAGCGGTGGAGCGCGGACCGCCTCCGCGCGTCGACGAGCGTCCACAGCCGCTCCACGTTGGTGTTGCAGCCGGCCCCGGTCGGCCCGAAGTACACGATCCGGGACGTGATCTCGCGGGTCGCGAAATTGATGGACGCCATGCAGTGCGAATATTCCGCTGTGGGTTACCTCGGGGCTCCGAGGAGGACTCGACGTGCAGCCGCTGATCCCGTGGTTCGAGATCCCGGTGTTCGAGCTCGGCCCGCTGGAGCTGCACGGCTTCGGAATCCTCGTCGCCCTGGGGTTCGTCTTCGGGGGGCAGGCCGCCATTCGTCGTGCCGACCGCATGGGCCTCCAGGGAGAGGCGATCAATCGCCTCATCACCTGGCTGGTGATCGGCACGTTCGTGGGCGGCCACGTCGGCTACGGGCTGATGTACAAGCCCGAGGAGTACCTGTCCGACCCGATCCAGTTCCTGTACGTGTGGCAGGGCCTGTCGAGCTTCGGCGGCTTCCTCGTGTGCGTCCCGCTCGCGATCTGGTTCTTCCGCAAGGAGAAGCTGCACGTCTGGTCCTACATGGACTGCCTGGCCTACGGCATGGCGCTCGGCTGGTTCCTCGGCCGCATGGGGTGCTTCGTCGCCCACGACCACCCGGGCTCCGAGACCGACTTCTTCCTCGGCGTGTGGTGTCGGCCCGTCGAGGGCCACATCCTGGATCTCCCGGGGTGGATGGTCTACGGCGACGGACAGGGCATGGCGCCTTGGGGCCCCTGCATAGACCACCCCAGCATCAATGCGGTGCACGACACCGGGCTGTACGAGGCGCTGTGGTCCCTCGGCATGTTCGGCATCTTCAACTACATGGACCAGCGCGCGTGGAAGCCAGGCACCTTCGTGCTCGCGCTCGGCCTCGCGTACGGCCCCACCCGCTTCATGCTCGACTCCCTCCGGCCGGAGTACAGCGATCCCCCCGTCCTGGGCTTGACCCCCGCGCAGTGGTGGGCCGCGGTCCTCACGATCGTGTGTCTCGTGGCGCTGTACCTGCGCCAGCAGTCCGACGACGAGCCGATCGGGCCACCAGCGAAGGACCTCCCGGCGGCCTCCGAGGAGTCCACGAGCAGCTGAAACCGGGAGCCCGCGACGACCCCCGGACCCGCCTCAGAAGCGGACTTGAGGCAGCCGGGTCCCGCAGTGCCCACAGTTTCTCGCTGCCGAGCTCCACGCCGCACCGCAGCGCAGGCAGGTGCGGTCCACGCCGCGGAACAGATGGCCCGTGACGTCCGCCTCCGGGCTGGAGCCGTCGCGGGGGATGGGCGCCTCTGACGCGCTGCCGCAGGCCGGGCAGTGCGCATGGGACGCCGCGAGCAGGCCCTCCTGTCCGCAGCGGGGACAGGACCAGGTCGGCTCCGCCCGGCGGCCCCCGTCCTCCAGCACCCCGACGAAGGCCACGCCATAGCGCACGCCGAGCGGGCGCAGCGAGCGGTGTCGGACCTGACACCGCCGGACCTCCGTGGCGCCGTCGTCGGTCTGAAATCCGCAGTGCAGCTCGGCCGCCTGGCTCAGCCGAGGCTCCGCCTGCGCGGGGAAGCGCAGACCCGCTCCGCCGTGGCTCGCGTCGACGAGCAGCGCGGCGAACTGTCGCCCGGACGCGGGCCCCACTTCCACTTCGACCGGCACGAGCACCTCGGCGGCCGCGCGCGGCGCGAGGCGCGGCCACTTGCGGCGGTCGCCCTGGCGGGCGGCGGTGCCCGGGACGACCTCGGACCACAGCGTCGGGTCATCGGGCTCGACCTCGATAGCGCAGCCCCGCTCGTGCATCTCCACCGAGACCAGCTTCGCCCGGCACTGGGCCAGTCGCCCTTGTCGGCGGGACAGCAATCCCGCGACGAGAACCGTGCCCAGCGGGACGTGAGCCGGTCCGCGGCCGCGCGGGAACGCGAAGCGCGGCGCGCTGCCGTCGCGCGGCGCGAGGAGCCGGCCCATCCACTGGTCGCCGTCGCGGCGAAGGATCGCAAAGACGTCGGTGGGGGTCGGGGTTGTCGAGGACGTGGTCATGGCCACCCCTCGGAACTCGCGAGGCGTCGTTGAGGGTCGACGCGGTATCGATCGCAACCGGGCGGACAACGCGATATCCTGTGAGTCCTCCCGCAGGGTTCCCGCCCCGCAGCCCTCCTGTCCCTCCCCCAACCCTCCCTTCCCCCTCGAACGCCATGTCCCAGCCCTCCTCTGTCCCGACAGACGTGCGCATCCGTCGCACCGAGCGCTCCATCGTGGAATGGCGGGCGATCGCGGCCCGCCGCCGAGATGCATGGCTCGCCGAGCAGGCGCGCCTCGAACGTGAGCGCGTCGAGCGGCGCCAGCAGCAGATCCGCGCCGCAGTCACCTACGGCCCCCTCGTGGGCCTCGCGGTGTGCTTCTCAGCGGTTCCACTGCTGCGTCCCGACCCCGTCCACACCGCTGCTGTCGTCCACCGGCCGGTCGCCGCCGCCTCGCTGGGCAGCATGGCGTTCGCCGAGGATCGGTTCACCCCCCTGCACGACCCACCCGTGGCCGATCGGCCCCCCGAGACCCTCCTCGAGCCCCTGCGCGACCAGCCTCTGGGCGAATCGCTCAACGCCTCGCCCCCCGTTGTGCCCGTCGTCAGCGGCTCCCTGCGGACCTGGGAGGAGCTCGACCACCACTTCGTGGAGTTCGAGGTGGCGACCGCCGCGAAGGCCTGGATCCGCTGGCGCGACGTCGAGGGCGCGGTCGCCCTCGAGGACATGCTCTGCTACCCCGCGGAGGACGGCGTGCGCCGCTGCATGGCGGGCCGCAGCGAATTCCGCCTCGCCCGCGCGCTGCGCGAGGGGGCCGTCGCCGGCACGTGGTCGGTCGAGGCGTGCACGAGCCGGGGCTGCGAGGTGGTCACGTCACTGGCCGTCGACGGAGCGCTCGCATCGCCGCCCACACCGGAAGGCCCGACAGGATCGCCAGACCTCCCGCGAGCAGCCGGGCCGGAGGCGCCTGAGCGAGCAGCGCCGCGCACAACGCCAGCGCCAGCACCGGCACGACAGGGCCCCCCGGGATCCGGAAGGGAGGCGGCTCCGCATCCGGGCGATCGCGAGCCCGCAGCACGAGCACCGCGAGACACGTCGGCACGAACTGCGCGAATCTCGCGACTACGCTGATCACCACCAGCTGCTCGAAGGACCCGGTCACCGCGAGCAGCACGCTGAGCACGGTCGACAGCGCGATCGCCGCCACCGGCGTGTGAAACGTGGGATGGAGCCGCGCGAGCGCGGCGGGGAGGTGCCCGTCCTGGGCCATCGCGTAGAGGAACCGGGGCGCGATCAGCGCGGTGCCTGCCGTGGTTCCGAGCACCGACACCGCGATCCCCGCCCCCACCAGCGCTCCGCCGACGGGTCCCAGGAACTGCTCGGCCGCCTCGGCCACCGGCGCATCACTGCCCGCAAGGGCCGGGTGGAGCCCTACGGTGAGGGCGAACACGGCCAGGTACAGGGCGAGCACCCCCAGCATGACCACGAGCAGGGCCCGAGGTACCGTCCGCTGGGGGTTCGTGGTCTCCCCGGCGACCACCGCGACGTTCTCGAACCCCGCGAAGGCCCACAGCACCAGCAGGGTAGCCTCCCCGATCCCCGAGAAGCCAGCCGGCGCGAAGGGGACGAACCGATTCGGCTCGACGAACACCCCGCCCACCAGCAGAAACACGGCCAGCGGCGCGAGCTTCGCCACGGTGAGCGTGTTGATCACGTTGGCCCCGAGCCTCGCGCCCCGCACGTTGGCGAGCGCGAGCCCCACCAGGGTGATCGTGCTGAGGACGGGCGGCCCCCACGGCCCCCCGAGGGACGGCACCACCGCGGCGACCGAGACCGCCACGCCGTTCGCGAGCGCCGCCCAGGAGATCACTCGCACGACCCAGGACAGCCATCCCACCTGGAAGCCCGCGAACGGCCCGAACGTCTCTGCGGTGTACAGGTAGGCGGCGCCGGTGCCCGAGAACCGACCGGCGACCTCCGCGAAGCACAGCGCGACGAGGAGGCTGAACACCCCGGCGAGGCCGAGCGCGACCAGCGCCGCGGGGCCCATGACCGCCGCGGCCTTGCCCGGTAGCAGGAAGATCCCGGAGCCGATGACGGCGTTGATGCCGAGCGCCACGACGTCGATCAGGCCGAGGCGGCGAGCCAGCTCCGGACTGGCGCTCCCGGGAGCCGGCAACGCTAGTCGGCGTCAGGGACGCGGACGAGCTTCTCGAACAGCGTCAGCATCTCCATCTCGTGCGGATCGACCTTGCCGTCGGCGGTCGTCATCTGCATGACGGCCTGCAGGAAAAGCTGAGCGTGCTCGGGAGGGATGTCGGTCGGGTCGACCTCCTCCGGAGGGGGCGGCACCTTGAGCCAGCGCTCGGCCAGCGCCTGCTCCTCGTCGGCCAGGTTGAGCTGGTCGAGCCAGCGACGGACGAAGCTCCGCTCCGCATCCTGGACCTCGAGGTCTGCCCAGGCGAAGCTGCAGAGGAACCGGACCAGACGGAGGCGGTCCTCCTGGTGGAGTTCGTGGATCGACATGACGCCCCTGTCCTGCATGCTTCGAGCCTACACCCAATCCCGAACCGCCACAAGCTACGCATCGAAGCGGGTTGCCGCGAAGCGAGGCTCGACGGTCGCCGCGGCCTCTCCGACGAGCCCCTCGGCGAGCGCCCGGGCCGCGCCGAGCCCGAGGCCGTAGTCGTTGCCGCAGAACCCGGCGCAGGCGAGGTGCCGGGCCGAGCCCGGGAGAGGCCCCACGATGGGGAGACCGTCGCAGGTGTGGGCCTCGATCCACGCCACCCGGTCGCGAGTCGACGCGCCGGGCGCCAGGCGGTTGGCAAACGCCTCGATCTTCGCCTGCACGCGGTCGATCGTGATGGCCTGCTCCTCGCCCATCTCGAGGTGGGGGCTCGCCCACCGGCACCCGCCCACCGCGAGCTCGTCTTCGCTCGCCCGAAACCATGTGTAGCCGAAGCCCGCCCGAGCGCTGCGCGCCGGCGCCCAGGCCGACTCGACGCCCCGCTCCGCTGGGCTCGCGTCCAAGCGAAGCGACTGCTCCCGCACGGGGACGAGCTTGTCTTCGAAGAAGGGCACCAGCCTCCGCAGGCCCACGCCCCCGGCGTAGACAACGACCTCGGCCGACAGGCGACCCCGGCTCGTGGCCACCTCGACGTGGTCGGGCGCATCCGTGATCGCCTCGACGGTGGTGTCGAGCACGACCGCCGCGCCAGCCGCCCGCGCGCCCGCGCGGAGCCCGGCCAGCGCGCGGGCCGGCTCGAGCCATCGCTCGTCGGGCAGGGACAGGGCCCCGCAGCTCCCCGTGAGCCCGGTGCGCGCGTCGGCCTCGGCAGCGTCCAGCACCTCGGCGGAGATCCCGAGGCGCGGCAGGATCTCCGCAGAGCGTGCGATCTCCTCGGCTTCCCGCGCGTCGACCCCGACCCAGAGGCCCCCTGCTCCCTCGGCGAGGTCCCACCGGTCCGCGAGCCCCACGCTGTGAAGGAACAGTGTGTACAGCGGCTGCGCGCCCGCCACCCCGAGGGCCTCCACGACCCGCCAGGGGTACTCGACGACGCCGCACAGCAGCTGCCCCGCGCCCAGCGCCGACGGCCCCGAGGTGCCCGCGTCGAGGACGGCCACGTCCGCGCCGGCCTCCGCGAGGAGCCGCGCGACCGCGCACCCGGCCACCCCGCCGCCCACGATCGCCACGTCGACCCGGGAGGGAAGCGCTACCAGCTCTCGAGACCCACTGCCCATGACATCCCGCCCACCCACGCCTCTATCGTGGCCGCCGCCCGAACCCGGACCCCGTCCTCGGACCGCAGCACCTCGTAGGCGACGCCGGTGGTGCCGACGAGGCGCAGCGGCCGGGCGCCTCGGCCGGGAAGCGAGTAGGCCCCGAGGCGAACGCGCGCCCGCTGCTGCAGCAGCCACAGCTCGAACCCCGAGCGCACCGCGACCGTGGAGCCCTCGGGGATCGCGCGGGTAGGGGCCGCCCCCAGGAGCACCGCATCGCCCGACGATCCGGTCCACACCGCGTCGACCGAGATCAGGGCGAGCGGTGCGTCCTCGACCGCTTGCCGGCGCGCGGGCCCGTAGCGCCCCGCGACGTTGCGCGCGCCGAGCGCGTAGCTCATGCCGAGCGACGCCTGGGCGGGCATGCGCACGAGGCGCGTGCGCATCGGGGAGCGCGCCTGCACGCCGAGCCGCCACCGCTGGTTGCCCGGCGCCCACAGCGCGCCGAGGGAGCCCCCGGGCGCGGGGGTGGCCTCGCCGGCGTCAGCCCCCACGAGGACGTGCGGCATCACCCCGACCACGACGCTGTTGCCTGCGTATCCCGCCGCCACTGTCCACAGCGATGCCCGAACCGTGCCCGTGGCGGACAGGTAGGCCTCCTCGCGCAGGTGCGCGGACACGCCCACCCTCCCGGCACGAACCGCCAGGCTCCCCTGCCACCCGAGCGAGGGACGAAGGGGATCCGGCACCCGCCCCAGCATTCGCTCGATCATCGGGACCTGGCGCAGCTGCAGCCCGGACTCGAGCTCGAGCAGCCGAGCCTCCCCGAACGGCTTTCGCACGGCGATCGCGGCCGGGTTCGACAGGTAGGCGCTGACGCCCTCGGCCAGGCCGACCGAGGCTCCCCCCATCGCACGGATCCGCGGACTGGCGAGGATGCCGTCTACGGGAATCTCGACCGGCCCCGCACCAGCGAGGCCGCTGAGGAAGTACCAGGAGATCAACAGATCGCCCCGTCATAGCCGGTCTCGCCCCCTTGTCGGCGAGACGACGCAATGTCATACACCACTCGGGAGCACATGAGCAAAGAAGTCACCCGCCGCCAGCCAGGCGTGCTGCAAGCGGCGCGCTCGGGCGCAGGATCCCTCACCAGCGCCATCGTCGCCCTCTGGGTGATCCACGCAATGAACGCGCTGGTCGGCGGCGCCCTGAACATGTTCGGGATCATCCCGCGGTCCGTCGATGCGCTGTGGCACATCGCCGCGGCGCCGTTCCTGCATGGCTCGTTCAGCCACCTCCTGCTGAACAGCGTGTCGCTGGTCATGCTGGGCGCGTTCACCATGCTCCGGCGTCGCTCCGACTTCCTGTCGGTGTCTGTGATCTCCGCGATCACCTCGGGGCTGGGCGCGTGGTTCATCGGGGCCCCCGGCACCATTCACATCGGGGCGAGCGGGGTCATCTTTGGTTACCTCGGCTTCCTGATGGCCCGCGGCCTTTTCGAGCGCAGCCTCTCCGCCATCCTCCTGTCCGCCGCGGTGGGCTGGTTCTTCGGCGGCATGCTCTGGGGGGTGCTGCCCACGGTGGGCGCCGGCATCAGCTGGGAGGCCCACCTGTTCGGGTTCCTCGGCGGCGTGGGCTCGGCGGGCCTGCTCACCGGCCGAGGTCGGAGGCCTCGGCAGCTTCGCTCGCGCGGTGGAAGTCGATCGCGAGACTGAGCACGACACCCACGCGTGCGTCCGCCTCGGCCCCTGCCCGGGCCTCGAGGATCGGCAGTAGCGCTGGCCAGACAACCGCTCCGGCGGCCTGGGCGGCGGCCTTCCGCACGGCCCACGATGCATCCTCGAGGGCATCCTCGACCAGCGGGCGCCCGACGTCGGCCGGGGTGTTGGCGAGCGCGGAGACCGCGAACAACCGCACCCCCTCGTCGGAGTGGCGGCACAGTCTCGCGAGGACGGCCGCCGCCTCCTCGAAGTAGTGGGTGAGCACGGTCAGCCGCGTGATGGCCGCGCCTCGGACGAGCGGCTGGGTATGGCCGGCCCCCTCCTCCAGCCGCGCGAGGCTGGCGTCGCAGACTGCATGCCGCTTGGCCACATCGATGAATGCGTCGATGACGGCTTCGAGCACAGCCCGGTCCCCGGGATCCGGAACGACGCCTCGATAGGGGGCGAGCTCCACGTCACGGGAGAAGGAGAACAGCCGGGGTCGCCTTCGACGCACGCCTGTAGATACCACAGGCGCCGTCCCGCCCTCCGCGACCGACCGGCCTCCCTCAGCCTCCGAACACGAGGGGCGCCCAGACCAGCGTGAGCATGGTGACCCACGCGGCAAGCGAGAGGTTGAGGACGAGCCCCGCCGAGGCCATGTCCTCGGGGCGCACCTGGCCGCCCTGCGCGGCGATGGCATTCGGCGGCGTGGCGACGGGCATCATGAACGCGCAGCTCGCGCTGATCGTGGCCGGGATCATCCAGGCCATCGGGTCCACCCCGGCCTTGGCGGCCCCCGCTGCGAGGAGCGGGAGCAGGATCTGGGTGGTCGCGGTGTTGCTCGTGAGCTCGGTCAGGAACGTGACGGACAGGCAGATGAGCAACACGTCGACACCACTGGGAAGCGCGCTGAGGTGCTGGGTGCCCCCGGCGAGCCACTCGGTGAGGCCAGACGCCAAGATCGTGCTCGCCAACGCAAAGCCCCCTCCGAGGAGGAAGAGCACGCTCCAGGGGATGTGGGACTCGACGTCGCGGAAGTCCATCACGAAGGACCGGTCGGGCCGCCGGGCGGGCAGGAGGAACAGTGCGACGGCGGCGAGGATCGCGACCCAGGCGTCGTCGACGTGGCCGGCCAGGCCGGCCGCCGAGGACCAGCCGGCGGCGCTCCTCAAGGCCCCCGTGAGCGCCGTGGG
>CAYMSU010000164.1:0-11928 GCA_964393165.1 uncultured Enterobacteriaceae bacterium | reverse complement strand
ACCAGACGCTGACGCAAGACGCCACGGGCACGCTGGTCATGCTCGCGCTCGAGGCGCTGGGACTCGAGCGGGCCCGGACCGAGGTCTCCGCTCAGTACGTGGATCACAACCTGATCCAGGAGGACGCGAAGAACCCCGACGATCATGTGTTCCTCGAGAGCGCCTGCGCCAGGTTCGGGCTCTGGTTCGCGCGGCCGGGCACGGGCGTGAGCCACCCCGTCCACATGCAGCAGTTCGGTCAGCCCGGAGCCTCCCTGCTCGGCTCGGACAGCCACACCTGCGCGGCGGGCGCCCTCGGCATGCTCGCCATGGGCGCGGGCGGCCTCGACGTGGCGCTCGCGATCGCCGGTCAACCGTACCGCCTTCAGATGCCCGAGATCTGGGGGATCGAGCTCGTGGGCAGCCTCCCCGCGTGGGTCAGCGCCAAGGACGTCATCCTCGAGCTGCTCCGCCGCCACGGAGTCGCTGGCGGCGTCGGACGCGTGATCGAGTACTTCGGTCCCGGAGTGGCCGAGCTCTCAGCCTGGGACCGCCACGTCATCGCGAACATGGGCGCCGAGCTCGGGGCCACGACGTCGGTGTTCCCCTCGGACGACGTCACGAAGCGCTTCCTCGCGCGGCAAGGGCGCGAGGAGGCCTGGCAGCCCCTCGCAGCCGACGACTCGGCGTCCTACGACCACCAGGAGCAGCTCGATCTCGGCGCGCTCAAGCCGCTGATCGCGAAGCCCTCGAGCCCAGGCAACGTCGTGCCGGTACGAGCGGTCGAGGGCACGCCGATCTACCAGGCCTACCTCGGCTCCTCCGCGAACCCGGGGTTCCGCGACTTCGCGGTGGCGGCGTCCATCGTGAAGGGCCGCCGCGTCGCCGACGGCGTCTCCTTCGACGTGAACCCGACGACCCGCGCGCTCCTGCTCGACCTGTCCCGGACGGGCCTGCTCGCCGACCTCGTCGCCGCAGGCGCGCGGCTGCACCAGGCGGGCTGCAACGGCTGCATCGGCATGGGCCAGGCCCCCGCGACCGGGCGCAACAGTGTGCGCACGGTGCCCCGCAACTTCCCAGGCCGGTCCGGCACCGCGGAGGACGCCGTCTGGCTCGCGAGCCCGGAGACCACCGCGGCGAGTGCCCTCGCCGGCGCCCTCCAGGACCCGCGGAAGCTCGGCGACGCGCCCACGCCCGTCCCAGAGCCCCAGCGCGACGTGGACACCCACCTGCTGCTCGCGCCGCCGCCCGCGGACCTGGACCGGCCGCTGGTCAAGGGCCCGAACGTGGGCGACATGCCCACCCTCGACCCCATGCCGGAGACGCTGTCGGTGCCCGTACTCCTGACGGTTGGCGACGACATCTCCACCGACGAGATCATGCCCGCCGGCGCCAAGGTCCTGCCCTTTCGAAGCAACGTGCCGAAGATCGCCGAGTTCACCTTCGAGCCCATCGATCCCGCCTACGTCGAGCGCACCTCGGCGGAGCGGAGCCCCCACGGCCACGCGGTCGTCGGCGGCCGCAACTACGGGCAGGGCTCGAGTCGCGAGCACGCCGCGCTCGCGCCTCGGTACCTGGGGCTCCGGCTGGTCCTGGCCCCCAGCTTCTCTCGAATCCATCGACAGAACCTGATCAACTACGGCGTGCTGCCGCTTCGCGTGCCGGAGGCGGCACGACCCGAGGCGGGCGCCCGACTGCACGTCCGCGACGTCCACGGACAGCTCCGCGCTGGCGAGCAGGTCCAGGTCGACGTGGAGGGGGCCGAGCCGATCTCCGCCACGCACGACCTGACGGCCCAGGACGTCGACGCCATCCTCGCCGGCGGCGTGATCAACCTGCACCGGGAGCGCCGATCCGCGGCCCCCTGACCCCCCCCTCCTTCCCATCCCTGGAGACACCATGCGAGACGTGACCTACACCGAGGCGAGCCAAGGTGCCTGCCCGTTCCGCGGCACCCGCGTGGGCGGCGCGCTCGGCTCGGGCCCGACGCTCGAGCACTGGTGGCCCGAGCGCCTGCGCGTGGAGCTGCTCCACACAAACCCGGCCGAGGCAAACCCCCTCGGGACCGACTTCGACTACCCCCGGGCGTTCCGTGAGCTCGACCTCGGCGAGGTCAAGCGGGACATCAAGAGCCTCCTCGAGTCGTCGGTCTCGTGGTGGCCCTCGGATTACGGCCACTACGGCCCGCAGATGATCCGGATGGCGTGGCACGCCGCCGGCACCTACCGCATCGCCGATGGCCGCGGCGGCGCAGACCAGGCGATGCAGCGCTTCGCCCCACAGAACTCGTGGTGGGACAACGGCAACATCGACAAGTCCCGCCGCCTGCTGTGGCCGATCAAGCAGAAGTACGGTGCGGCGCTGTCGTGGGGCGACCTGATCGTGCTCACGGGCAACTGTGCCCTCGAGGCGATGGGCCTTCAGACCTTCGGCTTCGGTGGGGGCCGCGTCGATGCGTGGGAGCCCGACGCCGGTACCTACTGGGGGCCCGAGGGCTGGCAGGACGGCACGATGGTCAACCGCGACAAGCGGTGGCGGGGCTCGCCCGACCAGGCCGAGTACGACCTCGAGAACCCCTTCGGCGCGACCCACCAGGCGCTGATCTACGTCAACCCCGAGGGGCCTGAGGGCAACGGCGACCCGGTGGCCGCGATCCGGGACATCCGCGAGTCGTTCTCCCGCATGGCGATGAACGACGAAGAGACCGTCGCCCTCATCGCCGGGGGCCACGCCTTCGGCAAGAGCCACGGCAAGGTGCCGGCCGACCGGATCGGCCCCGCCCCCGAGGGTGCACCGTGCTGGGCGGGGTGGCCGCCCTCGAGAAGGCCGCCCGGGACGCTGGCCACGCCATCACCGTGCCGTTCACGCCAGGGCGGACCGATGCCACCCAGGAGCAGACCGACGAGGAGAGCTTCGACTGGCTCCAGCCGGTCGCGGACGGCTTCCGCAACTACCGCAACCCGGACGTCGAGATCCGCGCCACCCCCAAGCAGATGTTCCTCGACCGGGCCGCCCTCCTCTCGCTGACCGCCCCCGAGTGGACGGTGCTGGTGGGCGGACTGCGCGTCCTCGACACGAACCACGACGGGTCGCGGGACGGCGTGCTCACGGACCGACCCGGCCTGCTCACCAACGACTTCTTCGTGAACCTGACCACGATGGGCCTGGTCTGGCGAAAGGCCGACGACGCGGCGTCGTCGTTCACGCTCCACGACCGCGAGACCGGGGCGGAGCGCTTCACCGCCACGCGCTGTGACCTGGTCTTCGGGTCGAACAGCCAGCTGCGGGCCATCGCCGAGGTCTACGCCTCCCGCGACGCTCCCGCGACGGGGAGGCCCGCTTCTTGCGCGACTTCGTGGCGGCCTGGCACAAGGTCATGATGCTGGATCGATTCGACCTCGACGCAGCAGATTAGTCCAGCGTGACCTCGAAGAGGGGCTCACTGGAGCCCCCGTCGAACACGAGGACCTGCAAGCTCCAAGCGACGTCCTCCAGCGGCCCGAGGCCCGCCTCGAGGAAGCCGATCGTGTACGACGACCCTTCCTCCAAGGCGAAGCCGTCGAGCGTGACCCCGCCGGTGACCTCGCCACGACGGTACACCTCGGCGGTGTCATCCTCGTAGATGTCCAGGGCGACCGGCACCTCGAGGGCCACGTCGGTGGTGCCATCTTCGACTGTGAGCAACAACCGCCCCGGCACCTGGTAGACGTCCAGGCAAGGTACTTCCTCCCTGGGTACTCGGCCCTCCTCCCATGTGGGTGCGCAGCGATCCGGATCAGCCGGACCGTGAGCTCAGCCGCAGGTGGGGAGCTCGCTGTACATCCGCGCGAGCGTGCCCGCCGAGGCGTGCGCCCCGCCCTGCGGGCAGCTCTCGGTGCCCGCGTGGACCTCGTAGTAGTGCATCGCCACCGAGGCTCCCGGAGGCACCAGCGAGGCGGACCAGCCGCCGTCGACCCGGCAGGAGTGGTTCATCAGGGGCTCGGCCCAGTCCGCGTGCGGCGGGATCACGACCGCCACGAGGCGCTCCGGGCCATGCTCGGTCTGCAGCATGGTGACGGTAAGCTCGCGCGCGGTCTCCGGACCCATCCGGTCGGACTCGCCACGGGCCGGCCAGACCTGAACCGTCGAGCGGTCGTCGGCAATGGTGTAGAGCCGCACCCGAGCCACCTGGTTCACCGAGACGCTCACCTTCGCGAGCTCCCCATGGCAGAAGACGTTCTTGTGCGGGGTGATCGACACGACAGCGGAGGGCGGCGACGCAAAGGCGGCCGCCCCCAACAGAGCGAGAACAGACATAGCGGACTCCACAAAACGCCTGCCGAGATAGCAACGACCATGCCAGATGTCGCAGACGATCCGATCACGGTACCGCCTCGATCATAGGGCAGCCCCTTCATCCTGGCGTACCCGGTTCGACGTGATTCATCGAACACGGCTCTACGAATCCGTGATCTGCATCGCGGTCCGCGAGGCCGGCGCGACCACGGTACGGGCCCGTCGTGCACGTGAATGCCCTGGAGACCACGATGTCCACCGCCCTGATCACCGGCGCCAACCGCGGCATCGGCCTGGCGCTCGCCCGCCAACTCCACGCCCGCGGCGCGACCGTCATCGGAACCACCCGCCGCCCGGCCGACGAGCTCACGGCCCTCGGAGTTCGCGTGGAGCAGGTCGACGTCAGCCAGGCGGACAGCGTCGCGGCGCTCGCCGACCGGCTGCAGGGCACGAGCATCGACCTGCTCGTCAACAACGCCGGGATCCTCCACCGAAACAGTCTCGACGACCTCGACGAAGCCAGCATCCTCGCGCAGTTCCAGGTCAACAGCCTCGGTCCGCTGCGGGTCACCGCGGCCTTGCAGCGCCACCTGCCCGACGGGGCGAAGGTCGCGATCATCACGAGCCGCATGGGAAGCCTGGCCGACAACGACTCCGGCGGCGCGTACGGCTACCGGATGAGCAAGGCCGCAGTCAACGCCGCAGGCGTGTCCCTGGCTCGCGACCTCGCGCCCCGCAACATCGCCGTGGCGCTCCTGCATCCGGGCTTCGTGAAGACGGACATGACCGGCGGGCGCGGCAACTGGGGCCCCGACGAGGCGGCAGAGGGGCTGCTGGCCCGCATCGACGAGCTGTCGATGGCGACCACGGGCCAGTTCACCCACGCGAACGGCGAGGCGCTCCCCTGGTGAGGGCGCGGATCCTCAGCCGGGCTTGCGTCCACATGCGAGCCACAGCTCTCCGCCGTACACCGCGTCGGTCGACAGTGTCTGCCGGTCGAAGCCCTCGGCCCTCGCCTCGAACGGCTCCCACACCCGCCGGCTGAGGTCCGCCCGCGCGAGCACCTCGACGGCCCTGCCCTGGACCCCGGGGCGCTCCGCGTACACGTCCACTACGAGGCAGCGCCCGCCGGGCTCCAGCAGCTCCCACAGGTGGGCGAACGTGTCCTCCCAGGCATCCATCGTGGTGAGCCCCAGGAAGATGTGCAGCCGATCCACCCGCGCGCGGCCCGCGAGCTGCTGCAGCTGCGCCGACGACAGCGTGCGGGCGTCGGCCTGCAGGAACGACGCCGACGAGCGCCCGCGGCCACGGGCCCGGGCCCGGGCGAGCATGCCGCGCGAGGCATCGACTCCGACGTAGTGCCCGTCGGGCAGGATGCGGTCGTGGAGCACCCGGAAGCTCTGCCCCGTGCCGCACGGGACGTCGAGGACGACGTGCCCTTGCGCCGGGTCGAGCGCGGCCGCCGCCGACCGCCGGTGCTTGCGGTAGATCGCCTCGAGGGCCGGGTCGTACACGACAGCCAGCCAGTCGTACCACCGCATACCCACCCGCCGAGCCCTCCGTCAGTCGGGGACCACACGAAACCGTAGCGTCTGCGGCTCCCCCTTGCGAAGCAACGCGACCTCGAACGCATCCTGGTTCTTCAGCGACTGGTACACCAGGAAGACCTGGGGCCACGTCCGCGTCTTCCGCCCGTTCACCGTGAGCACGACGTCGCGCCGCCTGAACCCTGCCTTGTGCACGGGGCTGGTGCACCCGAACCCCGAGATGTACCAGCCCTTCACGCCGTCCTCTCGATGCGGGTGGGAGTATCCGAGCTGCATGAACGTCTTCAGGTTCTTGGTGACCGACTCCACATAGCTCCGGTCGACCTCGACGATGCCGTCACGCCCCTGACGGACGTGCGGATGGGGCTCGCTGCACTTCTCGCGACGCCGCGCGCGGATTCGCTTCAGGCGCGCACGACGCGCCTCCTTCAGGCGAGCCTCCACGGACACGGGCTCCCCGGCGTCGCCCTCGCGCGCGGACGCCCCGTCCGCCCCTGGCGCGGACTCCGACGCCGAGCTCTCGACGATCTCGTCGGCGTCCCCGTCCTCTGGCGGAGCATCCACGTCGTCGGCGAGCTCGTCGACCTCCTCGGCCAGGGGAGGCGCGGGCTCCTCCTCCTCGAGGAGCTCGGCCTGCAGGAACACCGGCTCCTCGGGCGGAGGAGGACGGAACATCACCTCGACGACGTAGGCCGCGTCTTGCAGGCTGGCCCAGATGGCCAACCCCCAGGGAGCCGCGAACACCCCGAGGGCCAGGGCCGCGCTGAGCAGCACCCCCCCTACCCGGGTGACCCAGGAGCGGAGCGCGAGCGATGGCGAGTCCTCGTCGGGGGTACCCACGGCGAGCCCCTATCTCTGTTGCACTGGGCTAGCTTGCAGCGTGGAGCGAGCTTGTCGGTGATCCGGCCTCTGGCCTCCAGCGATCTCACACGCGGCTCCGTGGTCGGCGATCGGTTCACCGTCCACGGGGTGATCGGCGTGGGCGGAACCGCCACGGTGTACCTGGCCGACGACGCCCGCGCTGGCCGGTCTTGCGCTCTGAAGGTGCTCTCGCCCGCGCTGGCCGCTCGCCCGAAGGTCCGGGAGCGGTTCGCCAGGGAGGTCGCGGCCATGGCGGCGCTCGACCATCCCTCGGTCCTGCGCGTGCTCGCCTGGGGCGACAGCGACGTCGGCCCCTACCTGGCCGCCGAGTACGCGGCGCGGGGGACCATCGGTGCCCACGTGGCGTCCGGCGGGCCCCTCGAGCCCGCGCACGCGGTGAGCGTGGCGCTGCAGACCTGCGGCGGGCTCGCCGCCGCCCACGCTCGCGGGATCGTCCACCGGGACGTGAAGCCCGACAACATCCTCGTCATGGCCGACGGGAGCTGCCGCGTCGGCGACTTCGGGATCGCCCGGGTGGAGACGCATCGCGAGCGGATCACCCGCACCGGCACCCAGCTCGGCACCGCCGGATTCATGGCCCCCGAGCAGATGGCCGCCGACGCGGTCGACCACCGCGCCGACGTCTACGGCGTCGCCGCCACCCTGTGGTACCTGCTGTGCGGCGTCGTCCCCGCCCACGCGTTCGCCGAGGACCCCTGGCGCGCCGGCGTGCCCGGCCCGCTGGTGCCGATCCTCGCCCGCGCGACCTCCTTTCGCACATGGGATCGACACGCCGACGTCGCGGAGCTCATGAGCGACCTTCGGGGCGTGCTGTCGCGCCTCCCGCCGCTGCCCGAGGCCGCCGAGCCGCTGGGCGCGTTGCCGCCTCGCCCGGTAGTCGATAGCGACGACATCGGGCCCATCCCGGCGTCCCCCACGTGGTGCGAAGACTGACGTGGTCCGAGTGGTGGCGCGAGGTGCGGATGCGGGCGGTCGTGACGGCCGGCGGGACGAGCGAGCCCATCGACGACGTGCGCGTCATCACCAACCTGTCGACCGGCCGGTTCGGCGCGTCCCTCGCCAACGCACTGGCCGAGCGGGGAATCGAGGTCACGCTCCTCGCGAGCCGGGCGCTGTCGAGCCACCCGGACTGGGTCGATCCCCGCGTGCGCATGGTCCCGTTCCGTAGCTTCGCGGACCTCGACGAGGGACTCGCGCAGGCGGTCGCCGAGCCCCCGGACTTCCTGTTCATGGCGGCGGCGGTGAGCGACTACTCCCCGGCGCCGGCCGAGGGCAAGATCTCGTCGTCAGCCGACGAGCTCACGCTCACCCTCAAGCGGAACCCCAAGCTGCTGTCCACCCTGCGAGAGCGGTGCGGGCCGGCGACCTACCTCGTCGGGTTCAAGCTGCTGTCCGGGGTCGATCGCGACGAGCTGGTCGACGTGGCCCGGCGGCAGGTGGTCACGAACGACCTCGACCTCACGTTCGCCAACGACCTCGCGGAGCTCGACGGCGAGCGCCACCCCGCCTGGCTCGTGGCCCGGGAGGGGCCGGCCCTCCGCGTCGAGGGCACCAAAGCGGAGGTCGCCCACGACCTCGTCCGCGTCGCCGTGCAGCGCGGCCTGCGCACCGTGGGGCTCGCGGACCTGCGAGCGCTGACCACCGCCGGCGACCGGATCCTCGAGGCGCCCACCGAGCATCCCGGCGGCGCGCGGCTGTTCGAGCGCCACCCGTCACTGCGGGCGGTCGTGCATCTCCCGCGCGGCCTGATCCTCCCGACGACCCCCACCCCGCTCACCTGGCGAGGGCGAGCCGACGACGAAGCCCCGATCACCGCCGCCCTCGCGCGCGAGGCGTGGGCCGGCCGCTGGCGGGGGGGCGGCTTCGCCGTCCGCCTGATCGACGGCGGGGCCCTGGTCGCGCTCACCGAGTCCGGCCTGTGGGGCCTCGGCGAGACCTGGGCGCGCACCCTCGACGGCTGGCGCGAGGCGGCCCACCAGCTGGGGGTGGGGCGGGCGCTCGACGGGCCGGGCGCTCCGGTCTCCCCTGCTCCGGTATGGCACGGGTCCCGGCTCGTCGGCGTCACCGCCGAGGTCCCGACCTCCGCCGGTCCGGCCACCGCGCTGTGGATCCACCCCGACGCCCGGCGCCAGGGTCGCGGCGACGCGCTGTACGAACACCTCTCGGCGCACGGCAGGAACGCCTGGGCCCACCGCGGCATGGAGCTGCGCAGCTGGTTCGACGAGCGCGGGTGGGTCCGCGTCGTCGACGAGGCCGACCACCAGGTGCTGCAGCCTCCGTCCACGCGGGAGGGGCTCACGCCCGCGACCAGCGTGTGCCTGCTCGATCCCCTGCGGCGGCGGGTGCTCCTCGGCCAGCGCCGCACGCCTCCGTGGCGCGGCTACTGGGCGTTTCCCGGGGGCGCCCGAGAGGGCGCCGAGACCTCCCTCGAGACCGGCCTGCGAGAGCTCGCCGAGGAGACGGGCATCGTGCTCCCCCCCTCGGACCCGCTCCTCGAGACGCACCTCGTCGTCGGCGGGCGCCGCGGCTACGCGGTCGTGAACTACGTCCTGGCCGCGTTCGAGGCGCCCCCTCCAGCGCCTCGCCCCGAGTTCACGGCGCGCTGGGTGGACCTCGACGAGGCTGGCGAGCTCACGCCGATGGCTGCAGGCACCCGGCGGGTGCTCGCGCGACTCGCCCGGGCAGAGGACCTCGTCGCCCCCTGAAACCCCGCGAGCCGGACAGTCGGCCCTCCGCGAGAGTTAAGTGGGCTTCCTATGGTCGGAGACGCGAGAGCCTACGGGCCGGCGTGGCTGTTCCCCACGGTGCCCGACGAAACCCTGCTGTGGCTCATCTGGTTGGTGCGGCTGCGGTGGGTCGCGCTGTTTGCGCAGGCCGTCACGCTCGCCTTCGTGTGGCAGATGCTCCCTGGCGCATGGGCGATCGCCACGTGGCTCTGTGTCATGGGCGCGGTCGCCCTCGGGAACGGGGTCGCGATAGCCCAGCTCGGCCAGCGGCACACCAGCCACGCCGCCGTGCTCGCCCACCTCATCGTGGATGTCCTGGCGCTCACCGCATTCTTCGGGATTGCCGGCGGTCCCGACAACCCCTTCGTGCTGCTGTACCTCGTGCACATCGCGATGGGCGCGGTCATGCTCCCCCCAGCCCACGCGGCCGGCCTCGGGGCCGCGGTCCTCGTGTGCTTCTCGCTCCTGTTTCCGCTGCACGTCGAGCTTCTGTACGAAAACCACTCCCTCCCCGCGCTCGCCCTTCGGTCGCTCGGGCAGTGGCTCGCGTTCGGCATCACGAGCCTGTCGGTGTCGTTCTTCGTCGTCGGCATCGCCCGCACCCTGCGCCAGCGCAAGGTGCAGCTGCTCGAGGCGCGCGACCGCACCGCGCGCACCGATCGCCTGCGCTCGCTCGGCACGCTCGCCGCCGGTGCCGCGCACGAGCTCAACACGCCCCTGTCCACGGTGTCGCTCCGCGTGAGGCGCATCGGCCGCCGCCACACCGACGCAGACACGGCCCGCGACCTCGAGGTCATCCGTGACCAGCTCGACCGGTGCACCGGCATCGTCCGTCGACTGCTCGTCGGTGCCGGCGACCCGGCCGCGTCCGACATCGCGCGCCGCCCCCTCGTCGAGATGGTCGAGGACTCCCTGCGCCTCTGGAAGGCGGGGGCTCCCCTCAAGGTCTCGGTCCACGACACGTCCTCGGGGGTGGAGGTGGAGCTGCCCCAGATCGCCTTCCAGCAGGCGCTGATCAACCTGCTGGAGAACGCACGGGAGGCGCAGCAGGAGTGCGGCGCCGAGGAGCCGATCGAGCTTCGCGTGCGAAAGGACGGGGACCGTGCCGTCGTCGAGGTGCTCGACCGCGGCTGCGGCCTCCCCGACAAAGCCGACCAGGTCGGCGAGCCCTTCTTCACCACCAAGCCCACGGGAACTGGTCTCGGCGTCTTCGTCGCCCGCCAGATCGCCGACGGAGCCGGCGGTGGCCTCACCTACCACCCCCGGTCGGCGGGGTCCCGCCCGCGGCCCAGCGCAGACGAGCGCGGCACGGTCGCCCGCTGGTGGTTCCCCGAAGCGCCCAGGAGATCCGCATGAACCCCACTCGCAAGCTTCTCGTGGTCGACGATGACGAGGCGTTCCGGGAGTCGATGGAGCTCGAGTTCCGGGAGCGCGGCTACCACGTCCTCTGCGCGCCCGACCACCGTGCGGCCCTGGGCCTCGCCGCGATCCACCGCCCCGGCTTCGCAGTGGTCGATCTCCGGTTGGAGGGCGAGCGCGGCCTCGAGGTGCTCAAGGATCTCGTGGAGCGCCTCCCGAACATCAAGGCGGTGGTCTTGACGGGCTACGGCTCGATCGCGTCCGCCGTCGAGGCCATCAAGCTCGGCGCTCGGCACTACCTCACGAAGCCGGTCGACCCCGACGCGATCGACAAGGCCTTCGAGCGAGAGGCCGGCGATCCCTCCGTGGTGGTCTCGGAGCACCCTCCGAGCCTCGCCCGCAACGAGCGAGAGTACATCGAGTACGTGCTCGCCTCGACCGGCGGCAACATCAGCGAGGCGGCCAGGCGCCTGGGGCTCCACCGCCAGTCGCTGCAGCGCAAGCTGCGCAAGTACCCACCGCGTCGGTGAGCGGCGCCCCCTCGCGCGAGCGTCCCTAAAGCAGAGGCCGAAGCGAGCCGTTCCGACGGGTAGGCCTTGCCGTCGGAGACAACCATGACCCAGGTGCCCTGGCTGCTGGCGCTGGCCTGGGAGGCGCCCGCCCACGCGGTCGACGTCGACCTGTTCGAGCCCTCGGTCGCCCTCGCGAGCGGCTTCGGCAGCCCGCAGGCGGAGTCACCGCGGCTCGGCGTGAGCGGGGTGGGGGCGGGACTCCTGGCCGGCCTGACGACCCGTCCGGTGGTCCGCTTCGACGGGGGCCTCGCGACGCCCGAGGTCGCGGCCATGGCCCCGCTGTTCGTGCAAGCCTCCTTCACGGTGGCGCCGATCGTGCGGATCGGCGTCGTGGCGCCGGTGTACGCGCACGTCGACGCGCCGCTGACCGGCTTCGCGGGGCCCGCCGCGGGCGACGTCCGACTGCAGGCCACAGTTCCCCTGGTGTCCGGTGAGGCGCTCGGCCTGGCGCTGGTGCCCCGGCTGTACGCCCCCACCGGGAGCGTCGACGCGGTGGTCTCCCGAGGGCTCGGCGGAGGCGGCGTTGCGGTCGCCGGCGGGCAGGTGGGGGCGGTGGGCTGGGCGCTCCAGGGGGGCGTCGACCTGGCC
>CAYMSU010000163.1:0-11951 GCA_964393165.1 uncultured Enterobacteriaceae bacterium | reverse complement strand
GGCGGCCGGTGAGCAGCTCGTAGACGATCGCGCCGACGGCCCACAGGTCCGCCGCGGGTCCGAGCGGCGCGTCGGCGTGCTGCTCAGGGGAGGCGTAGGCGGGGGTGCCCGCGAACGCGGCGCGGGGGTCGCCGATGAGGGCGGCGATGCCGAAGTCCGCCACGCGGACCTCCACCTGCCCGTACTTCACCTCGAGGAGCACGTTGGCGGGCTTGAGATCGAGGTGCACGACGCCGGCTGCGTGGGCGGCGCCGATCCCCCGCAGGATCGGGTCGACGAGGGCCGCGACCTCGCGCTCGTCGGGAACCAGCCGCTCGAGGACGGCGGCCAACGAGGCGCCGTCGACGTAGGGCATGAGCAGCGCGGGCCGGCCCCCGGCGAGGAACACGTCGGTGACGGGCACGATGTGCCGGGGATCGAGGCGGGCCTGCAGCTGGCCCTCGCGCACGAGCCGGCTGGCGACGGCGGGGTCGAAGGCCCGCGGAACCTTCAGCGCGTGGCGGGTGCCGAGGATCCGGTGCTCGACGAGGTAGACGGTGGCGTGTCCGCCGCCTCCCACCACGCCGCGGACGGTGTAGCGATCGACCTGGGAGCCCTCGACCATGCGTCACTGTACTGCGGGAACCGCGCGAGCTCGCGGTGCGCGGCGAGCGTTCGCCCACGTGCGCGCACGTCTCGCACACCAGCGACCTCGGCTGCGCGCGGATCGGGCTCGGGCACCGCCCTTGCTTGCAGGGGAGCGTGGTCCACAGGAGGTCCCGTGTCTGCTCAGATCCAGGTTGTCCATCGCGTGCCCGTCCTCGACGTCGACGGCGACGCCCGGCTCACCTTCGTCGTGCACTACGAGGGGGAGCGCCCCCTCGAGGCGCGCTTCGTGCTGGAGCCCCCCGACGCGCCCGCGTACGTCGACGAGCCCACCGCCTTGCTGCTCCCCGGGGAGGCCCACCAGGTGGAGGTCGTGCTCGACGACCCGGCCGCCGCCGACGGGATCGGGCTGCGGGTGCTCGACGACGACGCCCTCGACGAAGACGCCCAGGACGAGGCCGACGGAGACCTGGACGAGCCCGTGATCGTCGGGTCGGTTCCGTCCCCGCGGGGGTCGTCGACGCGACGCTACGTGGGCGCCCTGATGGGCGCGGTGCTCGGCTCGGGCTCGGCGCTCGGGGCCGGGCTCGCGAGCAGCGCCGAGCCCGAGATCGCCGCCGTGCTCGCCGTCGGCGGGGGGCTGGTGGGGCTGCTCGGCGGGCTCCTCGGGGGCCGCTCGAGCGCGGTCGCCACCGAGGTCGCCGACGCACTGCTCGACCGCGCGGGCCGGTGAACCGCCTGGCGTCTCCGCGTGCGGTCCGCGGCCCGGCCATGGAAGTGGGGAGCGCCCAAAGACCGCCGGAGCGGGTGACTCCCGCCAGGAGCCCGTGGGCACCGCGCTCGGGGCCTGTCGCCATCCCGACCGGAGGCGCCGCTCGCCGGCGTCGTCGAAGGGTTCCCGCCCACGCTCCCGTGCGCAGGCCCCGCGCCAGGCACAGGTAGACCCGGTCTCCTCGGGAGGCGTCCCGGGTCGAAGGACCGCGTCAGTCCTCCGACGGACGCTGCGCCACGAGCCCCGCGATCCGCGCGAGCGTCTCCTCGCGGCCCAGGAACGCGAGCGTGTCGAAGATCTCCGGGCTCACCCCGGTGCCCGTGACCGCCACGCGCACCGGCTGCGCGTACTTGCCCACCGGCACGCCCGTCGCCTCGGTGAGCGCCTCGAACGCCTTCAGCAGGGAGGGCGCCTCCCAGCGGCCCACGTCGTCGAGCGCGCCCCGGGCCTGCTCCAGCCGCGACCACCCGTCCCCCTTGTCGAGGTGCTTCTTCACCGCCTTCGCGTCCCAGCCCGCGGGCGCCGCGAAGAAGAAGTGGCCCAGCGTCTCGATGTCGCGGAAGGTGCGCGCCCGCGGCCGGTACATCTCGAGCAGGGCCCGCCGCTGCGCCTCGTCGAGCGGCCCGAGCGGGGAGTCGACGACCGCGAGCCACTGCGCGAGGCACTCGAGCAGGCGCTCCGTCGGCAGCGACTGCATGTGCTGGGCGTTCATCCAGGCCAGCTTCTCGACGTCGAACTTCGCCGGCGCCTTGTTCACCCGGGCCACGTCGAACGCCTCGACCAGCTCTTCCATCGTGAGGATCTCCCGATCGTCGCCGGGACTCCAGCCGAGCAGCGCGAGGAAGTTCACCAGCGCCTCGGGCAGGTAGCCAGCCCGCCGGAAGTCGAGGACCTCGACCATCGGCAGGTCCACGCCGAGCGCCTCCGCCACCGCGGCGGCGACCGGCACCGCGTCGGACTTCTTCGCCATGAAGGCGCCGATGTCGGCCTCGGAGAGCCGGGTGCGCGCGGCGAGCCAGCCGTACTCGCCCTTCGGCAGCCCCTGCTCCTTGTGCGCCTGACGCGCCGCCTCGCGCGCGGCCTTGGCCTTGTCGCGCTTGCCCATCTTGGCCCCCGAGGGGTTCGCGATGAGGGGGAGGTGGCCGTGGGCCGGCGGCTCCCAGCCGAACGCCTCGTAGAGCAGCACGTGCTTGTGCGCGTTCATCATGTGCTCGGCGCCACGGAGCACGAGGTCGATCTCCATGAAGTGGTCGTCGATCACCACCGCGAAGTGGTAGGTCGGCCACCCGTCGGCCTTGAGGATCACGAAGTCGTCGACACTTCCAGCGTCTACGGTGACCGCGCCGCGGATGCGGTCGAGGACCGTGACCTCGCGCCGGGGCGCCCGGAAGCGGAGGACGGGGCGGCGCCCCTCCTCGCGGAACCGCTGCAGGTCCTCGGGCGAGTAGGGCCGCTCCCGGTAGCGGTAGTCGCGCTTGGCGGCCTCCGCCTCCTTCCGCTCGGCGGCGAGCTCCTCGGAGGTCTCCCAGGCGTGGTAGGCCTTGCCCTCCTCGATCAGCCGCTCGGCGTGCGCCGTGTACTGCGCGAGGCGCTCGCTCTGCCGGTACGGCGCGTGGGGCCCGCCGATCCCGGGGCCCTCGTCCCACTGCAGGCCGAGCCAGCCGAAGTCGTCGACGATGCCCTGCGCGGCTTCCTCCGAAGATCGCGCCCGGTCGGTGTCCTCGATGCGCAGCACGTAGGTGCCGCCGGTGCGGCGGGCCTCGAGCAGGCAGTACAGCGCCGTGCGGACGCCCCCGACGTGCAGGGATCCGGTCGGCGACGGCGCGAAGCGGGTGCGGAGCGGAGTCGACAAGCAGGACCTCGAATCTGGCGCGGGGCCCTTATCACCCGACGCTCGCCCGGCCGGCCCCGGTGTGCGGGCCGTGCGGCGCCGGCCCGCCGTGCACGGGCCGCCCTCGGCAGGGCCCGACGCGCGGCCGATCGGACCGTGGCGCAGGCCTTGCGGAGACCCTCGGTGCCACAGAAGGAGGCCCCGTGTTCGACCTGCAAGACTACCCCGCCGCCGCGCTGGAGTGGTTCCACGAAGCCCCGGTGTTCTGGCCTTCCGCCGTCGTCGCCGCGATCGACGGCGGGATCCGCGACGAGAACGATCTGACCGACCTGCCGTTCTACATGCACCACCCCGAGCGGATGTCGGGCTCCCAGGGGCGCCCCCTCGTCCCAGGAGAGCCGGGCTTCGCGACCCTGGTGGACGAGTGGGTCGGGTTCCGGCACCTGGTCCGCCAGATGCTCGCGGATCCGGACGCGCCGACGCCGCGCGATCGGCCGGGCCCAGGCGCGTGCCGAGCGTTCGTGCCGACCCGCAGCGACACCCTCGTGGTGGGCGGGCGGGAGCTCCGGCCCCCGGCCGGGCTGGTCGTGACCAACTGGTCGGATCCGGGGGTCGCGCGCAAGGATCGGTCGGGCTCCCGGTCGCGGCCCGCCTGCCGAGCCGTCGGGGACGTGCGCGAGATCATCGTGCACGAGACGGCCAGCCAGCGGGTGAGCCGGAGGAGCGCGGGGCGGCCCAACGTGCACCTCGTGCTGCACCGCGACGGGACGTTCACGCAGCACGCGGATCTGGTCCACGACCTGAACCACGCGAACCACCACAACCGCGCCTCGTTTGGCTTCGAGACGGTGAACCCGGTCGTTCCGCGCCTCGCGGGCGCGCCCCAGAACGGGCTGCCGCGCGACCGGGTGCGCTGGCCCACGCTCCGCGACACGTCGTGGGCGGGCCTCGATCGTCACGATCCGGACCGTCGGCGGGTGCGCAATCCGGTGACGGGCGAGCGGGAGGTGGTGAACGGTCCGCTGCCCCGGGAGTCGTGGAACGCGTCCCGGCACTACGTGCGGCCGACCCACGAGCAGCTCGAGGCCGCCACCGCGCTCATCCGCTGGACGACGGACGGTACGGTGGGTCACGGCATGGACGTCCCGCGCACGTGGCGCGGGCTGCGCCGCCGGGGGGAGCTGCTGCTGTTCGGCCGCGACGATCGGCACTTCGCCAGGCGGGAGCCCGGGATCTACGCCCACGGCTACTTCCACCACAGCGACGGCTACTTCGTGGTCCTCTACGCGCTGCTGCGGCTCGAGCGGGGACTGGCCTCGGCCGACGCGCTTGCCCGCGCCGAGGATCTGGCCCGCCACCACACGGTGCGGCATCGGGAGCCGGGCGGTCACCGGCGGTGGCACGCGGATCTGACCGCCTGAGCAGGGGCTGTGGCTATTCCTGGAGGTACTCGCGCAGCCGCTCGCGATAGCGGTGGCTGCGGACCGACAGCCCCGCGTCGAGCTCGCCCGCCTGGTCGAGCGCCTCTCGCGCCACCACCGCCGCCTGCTGCGTGAGGCCCATCGCGCGCAGCGCCTCGGCCTTCACCGCCGCCGCGGTGAGCCGGTTGTCCCCCCAGGCCTTCGCCATCGACGCCGTGGCCGCCTCGATCGCGCCCCGATGGTCGCCGCGCGCGAGCCGCTGCCGGGCCAGGGCCAGCGCCCAGGTCGGCTCCTCCGGGAACGCCTCCGTGTAGCGCTGCAGCAGCGCCTCCGCCCCCGGCACGTCGCCCGCCCTCGCCCGCAGCCCCGCGAGCGACGTGACGTAGGCCTTGTCGCGCGCGGGATCGCCCGTGAGCGAGCCCTCCAGGACCGCCGCCGCCGCCGCGTAGAGCAGGCGCTGCTCCGCCGGCTCCGCGGGGACGTGGGCGGCGATGTACAGCGCGTCGGGGAGCTGCTGCGGCGTGGCGTGCTCGATCGCCAGCCGCGCGACCCGCTGGGTGAGCTCCGCCGGGGGCTCGTCGAGCGACAGCAGCGCGAACATCCAGTCGTGGACGCGCGAAGGAGCTACGTCGAGCAGCCGCTCCAGCTTGTCGACCGAGGGATCGAGCTGGTTGGCCGCGAGGAGGACCTCCGGCGCCTCGCTCCCGCCCTGCTGGGCGCGGTCGAGCCAGCGGTACGCCTCGTCGCTCCGGCCCGCCCACGCCAGCGCCCACGCGAGCTCTGCGGCACGGTCGGGCGTGACCTCCGAGGGCAGGCGCGCCAGATCGAGGGCGTCGCGCCCGTCGGGCGCGCGGAGCAGCCAGTCGGCGAACGCCTCGCGGCCGGGGTAGCCGACCAGCCGCGACAGCTCCCGGCCCTCGGGATCCACCGCGATCACCGTGGGGTAGCTGCCCACCTGGTAGCGGTCCTTGTAGGCGAACGAGGAGGGGTGGTCGACGTCGACGACCGCCACGTGGAAGCCGTCGAGCTCGGGGGGCGGGTCTGCCGCGTGGAGGACCTCGGCGGACAGCGCCATGCAGGGCGGGCACCACACGGCCGAGAAGTCGAGGAGGACCGGCCGCCCGTCGGCGCGCGCGGCAGCCAGCGCCTCGTCGGCCGCGGACGTGGTGGCCTCGGGCCCGAACGGCGCCGGCCCGGCGTCGTGCACCCCCACGCGCAAGTCGAGGGAGCCCCGCCGCCGATCCGGGGCGGTGCCCGCGAGCCGGAAGTCGCGGGGCTCGCACACGCCCGTGGCCTTGCTGCACAGGCCCACCCGCAGCGCGCCCTCGAGCGGCTGGCCGCGGACCTCGCCCACGGACACCCCGACGCCCTCGCCGAGGTGCGCCCCGACGACCTCGAGCGTGAGCGACCGCTCCGGGGCCTCGAGCACGACCCGCGCAGGGAAGTCCTCGGCGAGCAGCTGGCCCGCCGGCGGGCGGACCACCAGCGTGCTCTGGGCTCCGCGCCAGGTGAGCTCGACATCGGGCGCGGCGGCCCCGGCGATCGCGACGACCCAGACGAGCATTCCTCATTCCCCTCGCAGCGCGCTACCTATCGTGACGGAGGCGGCGCCGGGGAGAGGGCCTCCGGGTCAGCCCTTGGCGAGCTTCTGGGCGGCGGCGACGAGCATCGGGGCCTTGAACGGCTTGACGATCCAGCCCGCCACGCCCGCCTCCTTGGCCTTCTTCATCAGCTCGGGCTCGCCCTCGGTGGTCAGCATGACCATGGGCAGGCCCGGCCGGAGGCCCTCCGACGAGATCCGGGTGACCATCTCGATTCCGTTCATGTTCGGCATGTTCACGTCGCTGATCACGAGCGCGAGGTCGCCGCGGCTCTTGACCACGTCGAGCCCCTCCTGGCCGTCCGAGGCCTCGATCACGTCGAACCCGGCGGGGCTCAGGGCGAGCTTCACTTGCTGGCGAACCGTCGCCGAGTCGTCCACGATCAACACCACAGGCATGGGGCCCTCCCATCTACGACGCGCCCCTCGGCGCATCCCCGCGCCCGATTGAGCGCGATCGTGGGCCTACAGCGCGCCCCGGAAGCGTCCGATGACTCGGGGAGAGGCAGGACTGCGCATGGCCGAAGCTCGTGGCGTCGACACCCAGCACCACTACCTGGTCGGCCGGATCCGGGAAGTCTCCGACATCAGCTCCGCGAGCGTGCTGGCGATCGGCACCTCGCTGACCGAGGTGGTCCAGAGCGCGCTCGACATCCGGGAGCTGATCTCTCGGCTGGGCACCGCGGAGGCCGCCGCGGATGCGTCGCCCGAGGCCCTCGCCAAGCCCGTCGAGGCCTTCGGCGTGGCGGCCGCGGAGGCCCTCCGGAGGTCCCGGGAGCTCCTCGAGCAGGCGCAGATGCGCGCCAACCGCGTCGGGGAGGCCTGCGACGAGCTGCTCCAGGTCACCGAGATGTGCCGGACCCTGGTGATGCACACGCGCATCGAGTCGGCGCGGCTCGGCGGGGTGCGAGGCGGGATCTCGGCGACTGGCGAGCACATGAACACCTTCACCGTGCAGATGGTGGAGGCCACGCGGCAGGCCCAGGAGGTACAGGGCGACCTGGTCAACCTGCTCGGGGACCTCGTGGCGGCGCTCGACCGGTTCTCGCAGCGCGCCGACGAGATGCGGGCAGGGCTCGAGCAGCGGCTGCAGGAGCTCGTCGCCAACGACGCGGTGCGCCTGCGCCGGTTCGGGGCGGCTGTCGGGCGGCTCACCGAGGCCGCGGACCAGCTCGTCGAACGCAGCCAGGAGGCGGTGTCGGTCCTGCAGTTCCAGGATCCCGCGATCCAGCGCCTGCAGCGCCTCGACAGCCTGGCCGTGGATCTGCGCCGCAAGCTCGGCGACGAGGGCTGCGTGTACCAGTGGGGGGAGCGGCTCGGCGACCGGTCCGTCGACGAGACGGTGCTCACGCCCGAGGATCGTGCGTCGCTGGCGCTCGGCTTTCGCGAGGAGGTCCGCCGGCGCACCACGGAGTTCGAGACGCAGTCGGCCGATGCGGTGAGCCGACTGTCCGCGCTCAACCAGCAGCTGGCGACGCTCGCCACCGCTCAGCTCGAGGCCGGCCAGGAGGCGATCCGCTTCGCCGAGCGGAAGGATCTCGTGGGCAGCTACCTCGACGGTCAGCTGCGGACGATCGAGCGCACCCTGCTCGCGTACCACGAGCTCGCAACCGACGGCGCGGTGTTGTGCGAGCGCATCCTCAAGGTCCAGCGCGCGATCTCGCGCGTCGCGCGGCGGGCCGAGACCCCGGCGCTCAACGTGTCGCTGCAGGCGTCCAAGGCGGGGGCGCGGGGCCGACCGATGGCGGTGATCGCGAACGAGATGGTCGTCGTGAGCCGCAAGGTCGCGATGAGCACGCAACGGGTGGAGGAGCACGCGAAGGTGCTGCTCGAGGCGCTGCCGGGGCTCAAGGAGCACGCCCGGGAGCTCGTAGACCACGGCAAGCGGTGCGCGAGCGAGCTCGACACCATGCTGCGGGCGCTCGACGCGCAGAACGCCCAGACGCGGGCGGAGCTGCGGCAGGCGCTCCGGGTGATCGAGCGGGTGCGCGACCGCGTCTCCGCCGCGACCCAGGTCACCACCGAGCACTTCGGCTTCGCCGAGCAGGTCCGGCGTCCGCTCGAGGCGATCCGCGAGGTGACGTTCGCCTGGGTCGACGGCGTGATCGAGGCTCAGGGTGTGCAGTCGGGTCAGGTCGAGGCGATGGACTGGTCGACGGAGGAGACCGAGGAGATCGAGACCGGGGAGCTCATCCTCTTCTGAGCTCGATGGCGAAGACGGGCAGGCCCCGCTCGCGGAACTTGCGCTGGTAGTTGGTCTCGATGTCGTCGGGCCACGGCGCGGGCGCGGTGGTCACGTCGGAGGCCCGGCCGGTCACCTCGAGCGGCAGGGCCCGGGCGGGCGCGCCCTCGGCGTCGTGGTCGATCAGGTGGGCGGCGCGCTCGATGTTCGGCAGGAAGTCGCTCTTGAGCCGGAAGGTTCCCCCCGGCCGGAGCAGCCGACAGAGGTCCTCCAGGAACCACCGGGAGATCAGGCGGTTCTTGTCGTGCCGCTCCTTGGGCCAGGGATCGGGGTGGTTGCAGTAGACCGCGGCGAGCGACCCCGGCAGGAACAGATCGTCGAGGAAGGCGGCGTGGTAGCGCGCGATGCGGCCGTTGGTGGCGCCCGCCTCGCGGAGCTTCTTGGCGCAGAGCACCGTGCGCTTGTAGCGCAGCTCGATGCCGAGGACGTTGTGCTCGGGGTGACGCATCGCCAGCGTGGCGAGGAAGAACCCGTTGCCGCTGCCGATCTCGACGTGCAGCTCGGCCTCGCGCCCGAAGCACGCGGCCCACCGGCCGCGGGACTGCCACGCCTGGTCGGCGGTGAGCAGCTCGGGGCCGAACTCCCGGTGCAGGCGGACGTAGGGATTCGCGTCGGGCTTCCGGTAGTCCTCGGGCATCCGGTCGCGGAAGCGGGGCCCTGCGCCCAGCTCACCCTCCGGAGCCTGGGGCGTTGGCCTTCCAGGCACTGCCATCCTCGTAGATCTCCTTCTTCCAGACGGGAACGCGCTCCTTGAGCGCCTCGATCGCGTAGCGCGACGCCTCGTAGACCTCGGCGCGGTGCGGGGTGCCGACGGCGATGACGACGGACGGCTCGCCGATGGCGACGACCCCGGTGCGGTGCACGATCGCGACCTTGCAGCCGGGCCAGCGCGCCTGCATCTCCTCGCCGATCTGGGCGAGGACGGGAACCGCCATCTCGGCATAGGCCTCGTAGGCGAGGTGCCGCACCCGGCGACGCACCCCGTCGGGCCCGGCGAAGTCCTCGCGCCCGACCCCTTCGAACACGAGCACGGCGCCGAACCGTGGATCCGAGACGGCGGCCCGGACGGCGGCGACATCGATGGCTTCGCTCACGATGGCGAACACTAGCCGCCCCCGATGGGGGGGAGGAACGACACCTCGTCGCCATCGGCGGGGAGGTCGCCGGCGCTCGCGTAGGCGTGGTTGCGGGCGTAGGCCACGGGCAGGCCGCCGCGCGCCGGCTCCGGGCACAGGCGGTGGTACAGGTCGCGCAGGGTCTCGCCGGGGACGAGCTCGACGGTCTCTTGCTCGAGCCCCCGGTGCTCCCGGAGCGACGCGAAGTATCGAACGAGGACGCGCGCCATGCGCGGCAGCGTAACCCGCGCGGGGGCGCCCTCGACCGCCGCTCGCGGGATCAGGCGCCGAAGGCCGGGGGGTATTGCACGACGCCGCCCCGTGCCGGGAGCGCGCCGTCCCGCAGCTCCAGGACCAGGAGCGCCTCGCTGGGCGGGTCGAGGGCCTCCTGCTGCGGGAGCTGGAGCCCGTGGGCCGCGGCGGGCTCGAAGCCGAAGCGCGGGTAGTACGCGGGGCTGCCCCGCACGAAGCACACCCCGTGGCCGGCCTCGCGGCAGGCCTCGAGGCCGGCCTCGATGAGCGCGCGGCCGATCCCTCGCCCGTGCTGGGACGGGCGCACCGACACCAGGGCCAGCGCCACCGCGCCCCACGGCGAGCCGACCTGCGGCTGCACGGGCACCGGCGTGAACAGCACGTGGCCGAGCAGGGTGCCGTCCTGGACGGCGACGAGGGAGATGTCGGCGGGCCCGCGCACGCTGTCGACGCGGGCGGCGACGTCCGGGTCGAAGGCGGCGGCGGTGATCGCGCGCACATCGGCGTGGTCGGCCACGGTCTCGGGCCGCACCGCGAGCTCCTGGCCGCCCCCGACGACCAGCGACTCCAGCAGGTGTACTGGGCGGAACCCGAGGCGGGTGTACAGCCCTCGCGCTGGGCCCTCGGGATCCGCGCTCAGCCAGAGGCGGTCGAGCCCCGCCGCGGCGGCGGCCCGGCGGACCGCGGTGAGCAGCGAGGTGCACACGCCCTGGCGGCGGTGGTCCGGGTGGGTCTCGACCGACTGCAGGCGCCCCGCCCCCTCGAACGTGGCGAGCCCGCACTGCCCGACGACCGCGCCCTTCGGATGGAGGGCGCCGTACCAGGTGACCTGCCGTGTGCGCCGCCAGGAGGCCCAGGCCCGGTGCAGGCCCTCCTTGAACGCCCGGTAGCCCTCGGAGCCGCCGGCCTCCCCGGGGTCCCAGGCGGCGTTGCGGGCGCCGACGTCGTCTTCGTCGGGCAGGCGCACGACCGGCCACGCGCCGCTGGTGGTGGCGCGGGGGGCCGGCACGGGGCCGTCCCAGACCATCGCCAGCCCGGCGTCGAGCAGACCGTCGAGGGCGGCGGCCTCGGCGCGCGCGTCGTCGTCGAGTGGCCCCCCCTCCCAGACGAGGCAGGCGTGGGGCATCTCGGGCCCGAAGACGGCACGGGCCCGGTCGAGCCAGTGCCCGAGCTCTGCCGCGGTGGGCGGTCGAGGCAGGAGCAGGTGGTTGCCGTGGCGGTAGCCGGGGTTGTCGGGGCTGTGCACCGACAGGTGATCGCCGTGGTCGCGCACCTCGCCGGTGAGCGACACGAGCCAGGCATCGCTGCGCAGGATCGGGGAACGAAGCCAGTCGGGGAGCACGACGGTGGCCAACCTGCCCGGCGACGACGCAGATCCGGGTTTGTTACCCCGGACGGGAGGCCGCCGTAGGGTGGGGTGAGCAGGAGGTTGCATGCGGATGGCGATGGTGGCGCTGGTCGGGTCGATGATGCTCGGCTGCAGCAGCGCGAAGGTCGCGGTGGCGGGCACGTCGGCGGCGGAGCCGGTGAGCGAGGGGCAGAAGGCCGCGGTGTTCGCGGGCGGCTGCTTCTGGTGCATGGAGAAGCCCTTCGACAAGCTCGAGGGCGTGGTCTCGACGACGAGCGGGTACACGGGCGGCAAGGAGAAGAACCCGACCTACGAGCAGGTGAGCTACCACCGGACGAGTCACTACGAGGCGATCCGCATCGTCTACGACCCCACGAAGGTCAGCTACGACCGGCTGCTCGAGGTGTTCTGGCACAACGTCGACCCCACGCAGGCGAACGGGCAGTTCTGCGACAAGGGTGGTCAGTACCGCACGGGCATCTTCACGAACGACGCGAGCGAGAAGAAGAAGGCGGCAGCGTCGAAGGAGGCGGTGGCCGAGGAGCTGGGGTCTCCGATCGTCACGGAGATCCTGCCGCTCGGCGAGTTCTGGGTGGCCGAGGACTACCACCAGGACTTCTACAAGAAGAAGCCGGGGCACTACAATCGGTACCGCCTGGGCTGTGGCCGCGACGCTCGGCTGCAGCAGCTGTGGGGCGACAAGGCGGGACACTAGCTAGTAGGCCCGAACCAAGCGCTTGCGCTTGGTTCAGGGGCTAGCGCAGGGACACGCCTGCACGAAGTGC
>CAYMSU010000162.1:0-12159 GCA_964393165.1 uncultured Enterobacteriaceae bacterium | reverse complement strand
TCGGCCAGTCGCGAAGCGCAGGCCGAGCGCCCGGTGCAGAGCCACCCCTGTCCCCCCCCGGAGCTGGCACAGAACTCGGGACTTCTGCAGCGGACGTGGCAGGAGGGGCCCTGCGCTCGGCGCGCGGCTGCGCCAGTGGTCGGGGTCCCGGCCTCGGCCGGTAGCGGGGGATCGTGGCGTGCCGCACCGCGTGGCGACCTGCCGCGGGGGCGGGGGCGCCGGCTTCCTGGCGGGCCCCGCCCTCCCCGCCCGTGGGCGCACGCGGTGCCGGACCTTCGGGCTTCGCCCTGCAGGCCGGTAGACGATTGTTACGGCCGCCGGGGGAGGTCAGATGTTCGGTTGGTTCAGGTCGGATCCGAAGAAGCAGCTCCAGCGGAAGTACGAGGCCAAGCTACGCGAGGCGAAGGACGCCGAGAAGTTCGGGGACCGCGCCCGGCAGGCGGACCTGTACGCCGAGGCCGAGGCCATCTACCAGCAGATCGAGGAGCTCGAGCGCGAGCAGGCCTAGCGCCGCCGGCGCGCGTGCGGATCCGGCCCGCGGTCAGAGGATGCGCTTGCCCATCGCCGACAGGATCAGCCAGACGGCCAGGCGACCCGTGCGGTTCTCGACGTCGAGCGTGGGGTTCAGCTCCACCATCTCCATGCCGAGGAGCCGGCCCGAGCGCGCCGCGCTCTCACAGATGAGGTGGCTCTCCCGCGTGGTCAGGCCCGCGGGCACCGGGGTGCCCACCCCAGGAGCGTCCTGCGGATCGACGCCGTCGAGGTCGAACGACAGGTGAACACCCGCCGTGTGCCGGGTGACCCGCTCTATCGCCTCCTTTACGCAGACGCCGGTGCCCCGCTCGTCGAGCTCGCTCATGGTGTAGACGCGCACCCCCGTCTCCGCGACCAGCGCCGCCTCGCGGGCGTCGACGTCGCGAATGCCGATGAGCGCCACGTCCTCCGGTCGGAGCGCGGGCGCCTGCCCCGCGAGGTCGAGCAGCTCCTGCGGCCCGTGGCCGAGCAGCGCGGCCAGCGGCATGCCGTGGACGTTGCCGGACTGTGAGGTCTCCGGCGTGTTCATGTCGGTGTGGGCGTCGACCCACACCACGCCGACGCGCTCGCCCCGGCGACGCCAGGCGCGCGACAACCCCGAGATCGTGCCGACGGCCTGGGCGTGGTCGCCCCCGAGCACGAGCGGCACGCTGTCGGCCGCGACGTTCGCCTCGACCCGGTCGGCCAGGTCCGTGCACGTCGCGGCGATCTCCTTGAGGAACCGGGCCGACGGATCGCCCTCGTGCACGTCCTCGTAGGCCCGGGTCGCGATGCTCTGGACGTCGGTGACCTCGTGACCGAGCGCCCGCAGGCGGGGCACCAGGCCTGCCACGTGCATCGCCGACGGCCCCATGTCGGTGCCCCGCCGACCTGCTCCGAGGTCGAGGTGCACGTTGGTGATCGAAACCCTCATGTGTAGCAGCCTCCGTGGAAGTGCACCAGCACAGTGAAACCGGTCGCCAAGCCCGGCGGAGCGGCCCTGTAACGTGCCGCTCGGCCTCGGTGCCGAGGATGCCTGCCGTCGCAGGGGGATAATCGCGAGCATTCGCGGTACCACCGCGTCGCCCGTGCGGAGCCGCACCCCACCTCGGTCCTGGGCTGAGCAGACATCTTCTGACAGTGCAACTGGATGAACGGGGGCGCGGGTGTGTCGAGAAAAGATGTACGAGCCCGTTTGGGAAGCCGACTTCCGGCGGCCCGGCCAGGAGGAGAGGAATGTCGAACCCGGAGCACCTGCGCATCTTGCTCGCGCGTGAACCGTCGGATGTGTGTCGGGTGTTGGTCCAGGGTCAAGTCTACGCGTGCGTCGCCTCCGGCGAAGGCGCAGAGCCTTCGGTGGCCTCGGTCGAGGCCCTCGAGCAGGCCGGCTTCAGTCCTGACGATGCACTCGATCTGGCGCTGCAGAACCTGCGCGAGGCGTCCTCGGCCGCGGATGTGCGCGCCGTCGACACCCTGCCGGGGCTGTACTTCGTGAAGGCCACGGATGGCCTCGCGGCCTCCCGCCTGGCGGTGCTCCCCGAGCTGATGGCGCCGCTGCCCTACGGCGGGCTCGTCGCGGCGGTGCCCGACCCCGGGCAGCTGCTGTGCGTGCCGATGGACTCGGCGCGCGCGATCGATGCGCTGCAGGCGCTCGCGAGCGCGGTGGGCCACCTCGAGGCCACCCGCGACCACCTGCTGTCGGACCAGCTGTTCTGGTACGACGGCACCGGGTGGAAGCCGATCCCCGTGCACCACGGGGAGGAGGACATCACCGTGCTGCCGCCCCCCGAGTTCCTGAAGATGATGAGCCACGTGGCCTCGATGGATCTGGTCTCGGTCGCAGGCGAAGCTTAAGGAGCGTGCCTCGACGGGGGTGAGGTGTTTCGCATCTTCTCCGACCTCGGGCAGGCGCTGTCCACGCTGGTCCCGCCCTGGGCGCTGCCCTGGGTCCTGGTCGCCATCGGCGCGGCTGCCGTGCCCCTGTGGCTCGAGTCCGTACGGGGCAAGCAGATCAAGGGTGCGATCCGCAAGATGGTGCGCGCGAGCGACGGCGAGCGCCCGGCGCTGGCGGAGCGGGCGTTGTCGCTCGCCGGGGCCTCTCGGGGCCGCCTGATCGGGCTCGTGCAGGAAGCGCTCCGCTACGGGCAGCCGGCGCTCGCGGAGCAGGGGCTGGCCCGGCTCGAGGCCCATCCGCGAGGCCGGCAGGATGCGGCTCACCTGCGGGCACGCGTCGAGAAGCCGGGGGCGAAGTTCCGAGACCCGTTCGAGGCATCGGTGCGGATCGAGCGCCTGATCGACGAGGGGCTGCGGGTGGCGGCGGAGGAGCAGCTCGAGGAGGCCCTGGCCCACTTCCCGCGCGACGAGGAGCTGCTGGCCCTGCGCGCTCGCCTCTCGCAGTAGCCGAGGGTCAGCGGACCCAGTGGGGACCGGCGTTGGCGGCAGGCGCGCGGGTGAGCGCGGGCCACACCTGGCGCAGGTAGCCGGGGGCGCCGCGGGCAGGGTCGTACTGCTTCGGGTAGCCGAGGCTCACCTCCTCGAAGCGCACCCCGTCGCGCCAGTCCGTGGCGCGCATGTGGAGGTGGCCGCTGATCACGAGCTCCGCCCGGTAGCGCACGTGCCAGTCCTCGGTCTCGCGGGTGCCGCACCAGGGGGTGAACCGCGGGATCCGGAAGAGCCGGCACAGGTCGAGCCGCAGCGGCCAGTGGTTCACCAGGATGGTCGACGTGCCGGCGGGCAGCGCCTCCAGGCGGGCCCGGGTGGCCTGCAGGCGGTCGGCGCACCAGGCCTGTCGGCTCGGGTAGGGCGCGGGCGACAGCCGCCGCTCGTCGGCGCACACGATCCCGCTCTCGGCGGCCCACGCGACCGCCTGCTCAGGGGTGAGCCCCTCCGGCGCGAACGAGTAGTCGTAGAGCAGGAACAGGAGCGCGAGCACCGTCTGCGGCCGATCCGGGAGCGCGACCCAGGGATCCTCGGGGGTCACGACCCCGTGCGCGGCGCACACCTCGAGCAGCCGCTGGTACTTGGCGACGCCGCCGAGTGGCGGATCTCCGGACGACCACAGCTCGTGGTTCCCGGGCACCCAGAACACCTTGGCGTACCGGTCGACCACGGTCTCGAGCACGAACGCCAGGTGCTCCTCGGTCTCCCCCAGGTCTCCGCCGAGGATGAGCCAGTCCTCGGGATGCGCGGGGAGCTCGGCGACGGTTCGCCGGTTGGCCTCGATGGCGACGTGCAGGTCGGACAGGGCGTAGATCTTCAAGCGGCTCGCCGTCGGCGGAGGAGAACGGACAGGGCAAGGGGCAGCGCCAGCCACCCCCCCACGCCTCCTCCCGACCACGCCGGCGCGCTGCAGCCACAACCGCGGCTGCGGTCGGCGCGCGCCACGCATGCCCTCACCTCGAGCGGCCACGGCCCTGCCATCTCCTCGAGGGGCACGCTGCGGACCCACGGCGTGGGATCTCGCACGACCACCGAGAGCTCCCCGGCGAAGCCCCAGGGATCGCACGGCAGCGTGAGCGAGCCGTCGGCTCCACGCCCCTCGGGCAGGCGGATCCCGTCGAGGGACCAGTCGAACTCGAGCAGATCGGCGGGCACGTGGGTGCTCACGGTGATCTGGGCAGGGCGCTCCGCGGTGGCTTGCACGAGGGTCTGGGCAGGCGGATCGGTCTGGGCCACGAGAGAGGGCAGCGCCTCGTAGATCGCGAGGACCACCTCCTGCCGACAGACGGGGCAGTACCCCTCCGACAGCGTGCGCATCATGCACCCCTCTTCCGTGGGCCGGAAGAGGTTGTCGTACGAGCACACGGGGAAGGCATCGACCGCGCGCCGATCGAGCCACTCGTCCCAGCTGCCCTCGGGATCGGCGGAGCAGTTCGGGCTGTCGACCTCGGTCGGGCCGCTGCTGCCGTAGGCGTACTCGTCCCACAGGCCCACCAGGCTGTGGCCGAGCTCGTGCGCGGCGACCTCCAGCGAGCTGTCGCCGCCCATGTAGGCGGTGGCGTAGTTGAAGCCGCCGGAGCCGCCGTACTGGGCGCTGTTCACGAGCACGATCACGCCGTCGGCGGCCGGCACCGACGCCTCGACGGCGTCGAGCACCGCGGCGTCGTCGCAGCAGATCAGGCGCTCGATGCCCGCACAGTCGTAGGCGCAGGCGAACGCGGTGTCGGCGGTGAGCCCCTCGCTGGGGTCGGTGGCCCCCGACTCCGCAGACACCCGGTCCACCCGCCAGATGTTGAAGGCCTGCTGGTAGCGGTCGTAGGGCTCCAGCTCCCGAAGGTAGGCGAGCAGGCGATCCGCGTCGTCGGCGAAGTCGGCTTGCTCGCTCGCCGTGTACCCGTCGCCGAGCAGGACGAGATCGAGGCGGTCCGAGGAGGGGCCCGACTGCTGCAGCGCCACCACGTCGGGGGGCATGGGCCGCGCCGGCCCGACCATCGGCCGCGCCGAGGGCCGCACGATCTCCCCGGCTGCGCCACGCACGTGGTCGGCGCCTGCCGGCCAGGGGAGCTCCACGGTCGACAGGGCCCGCGCCACGCGCGCGTGGTGCCCGCCGCCCTCGGGCAGCACGATCGACCGGTGCCGAGCGTCGGGCACCGCCACGCGGTCGAGCACCACGCCGTCTGCGGCGCGGATCTCGAGAGCGGCGGCCGGGCTCGCCGGCTCGGCCACGGGCACCCAGCGCTCCGCGCGCGAGGTGGGCGAGAGCGCGACCACCTCGGGCCCCTCGGAGGTCCACGACACGGTCGCCCGCACACTCGTGGCAGGGCTCGTGGCAGGGGGGCCGGCGAGCGCCGGCAGCATGGTCCAACAGACCCACATCGGGCGCCATCATAGCGCGGGCACGAGCGGGGTCGGCAATCTGGACTTCGTTGTCCACATTTGTTACAGCTCGCGCGGAAGGAGATCGCGTGAAGCTGACCGCGCAAGAGGAGTACGGCCTGCGTTGCCTGCTCCAGATCGCCCGGCGAGCCCCCCACCCGGAGCACGCCCCGGTGTCGATCCGGGACGTGGCGGCGGCCGAGGGGCTGAGCGTCGACTACACCGCGAAGCTGCTGCGGGTGCTGCGTCGCGGCGGGCTCGTCACCGCGGAGCGGGGGGCCTCCGGGGGCTTTCGGCTGGCCGTGCCGGCGGGCGAGCTGCAGGTGTCCACGATCATGCGCGTACTCGATACGCCGCTGTATGGGGGTCGGGGGTTCTGCCAGGCCCACTCGGGGCGCCTCGACTGCTGCGTTCACGAGCGGGCCTGCTCGCTCCGGGTGCTCTGGCAGGCGGTCGAGTCGGCCATGGCGTCGCTCATGGAGCGCCTGACCCTCGCGGACCTGCTGCTCGAGGAAGCCCACGTGCAGAAGAGAATTCAGTCTGCCGCCATGGCGACGGAGGAAGCATGAGCACCGACGCGGAGCAGCTCGTCGTCGAGCGCGAAGACTACCAGTACGGCTTCGTCAGCGACTTCGAGGCCGACACGCTGCCGCCGGGGCTCGACGAGAGCGTCGTGCGCTTCATCTCGGCCAAGAAGGAGGAGCCCGAGTGGCTTCTCGAGTGGCGCCTCAAGGCGTTCGCGCGCTGGAAGGAGATGGCCGAGCCGAAGTGGCCCCACTTCGACTACGGGCCCATCGACTACCAGGCCGTGAGCTATTACTCCGCGCCCAAGGCGGGGCCCAAGAGCCTCGACGAGGTCGACCCCGAGATCCTCGAGACCTTCGAGAAGCTCGGCATCCCGCTTCACGAGCGGGCGGCCCTCGCCGGCGTGGCGGTCGATGCGGTGATCGACTCGGTGAGCGTGGCCACCACCTTCCGCGAGAAGCTCGCCGAGATGGGCATCGTCTTCATGTCCTTCGGGGAAGCCGCGCGGGAGCATCCCGAGCTCGTGCGGAGGTACCTCGGCACCGTGGTGCCGCCGACCGACAACTTCTTTGCCGCGCTGAACTCGGCGGTGTTCTCCGACGGCACCTTCGTGTTCGTGCCCAAGGGCGTGAAGTGCCCGATGGAGCTGTCCACCTACTTCCGCATCAACGAGGCGAACACGGGGCAGTTCGAGCGCACGCTGATCGTCGCCGAGGCGGGCTCGTACGTGTCCTACCTCGAGGGGTGCACCGCCCCGATGCGCGATGAGAACCAGCTGCACGCCGCGGTGGTCGAGCTCGTCGCCCACGACGACGCGAGCATCAAGTACAGCACGGTCCAGAACTGGTACCCCGGCGACAAGGAAGGCCGCGGCGGCGTCTACAACTTCGTCACCAAGCGGGGCCGGTGCATCGGCGCGCGCTCCCGGATCAGCTGGACGCAGGTGGAGACCGGCTCGGCGATCACGTGGAAGTACCCGAGCTGCGTGCTCGAGGGCGACGACTCCGTCGGCGAGTTCTACTCGGTCGCGCTCACCAACCACCGCCAGCGCGCCGACACCGGCACCAAGATGATCCATCTCGGCCGCAACACCCGCTCCACGATCGTGAGCAAGGGCATCAGCGCCGGGCGGGGCGACCAGAGCTACCGCGGTCTCGTGCAGGTCAACAAGCGCGCCCGGGGCGCCCGCAACTACACGCGCTGCGACTCGCTCCTGATCGGGGACCAGTCCGGCGCCCACACCTTCCCCTACGTCGACGTGCGCAACGGCAGCTCGACCGTCGAGCACGAGGCGAGCACGTCGAAGATCGGCGAAGACCAGCTGTTCTACCTCCGCCAGCGCGGGCTGTCGGAGGAGCAGGCCGTCTCGATGGTCGTCAACGGGTTCTGTCGCGAGGTCTTCCGGGAGCTCCCCATGGAGTTCGCCGTCGAGGCCAAGAAGCTCCTCGAGGTCTCCCTCGAGGGCGCGGTCGGCTGATCCATCTCTGCGCGCCTCGCCCAAGCAGGCGCCCGCGGGAGCCACACATGCTCGAGTTGCTTGATCTTCACGCTGAGATCGAGGGCACCCCCATCCTCAAGGGCCTGACCCTGAAGGTCGCGCCTGGCGAGGTCCACGCGATCATGGGGCCCAACGCGTCCGGCAAGTCCACGCTGTCCAAGGTCGTCACGGGGCACCCCGACTACACGATCACGGGGGGCGACATCCGGTTCGACGGCGCCTCGATCCTCGAGCTCGAGCCCGAGGAGCGGGCGCAGCGGGGCATCTTCCTGTCCTTTCAGCACCCCGTGGAGATCCCGGGCGTGTCTACCTCGGTCTTCCTCAAGGAAGCGGTGAACGCCCTGCGGGCCTCCCGAGGCGAGGAGCCGCTCGACGCTGCCGCGTTCCTCAAGCTCGCCAAGGAGCGGATGAAGCTCGTGCAGCTCAACAAGGATCTGCTGCACCGCTCGCTCAACGAGGGGTTCTCGGGCGGCGAGAAGAAGCGCAACGAGATCTTCCAGCTCGCGATGCTCGAGCCTCGCCTCGCGATCCTCGACGAGCCGGACTCCGGCCTCGATGTCGACGCGCTGCAGACCGTGGCGGCGGGCGTGCAGGCGCTCCGCGCCCCCGACCGCGCGTTCCTGGTGATCACCCACTACCAGCGCCTGCTCGACCACCTCACGCCGGACTTCACCCACGTCCTGCTGGACGGGCGGATCGTGCGGTCGGGAGGGCCCGAGCTCGCGCTCGAGGTCGAGAAGCGCGGCTACCAGTGGGTCCGCGACGAGGCGGTGGCATGAGGTCGGGTCGCGACTTCACCCGCGCGAGCGAGTACGCGGATGCTGCCGAGCGGCTCGCCGCCGCGGGGTGGCTCGGGGAGCTGCGGGCCCACGGCATCGAGAACCTCCGTACGCACGGCTTCCCCGGGAAAGACGAGGCGTGGAAGTACACGCGGGCGAGCACCCTGCTCGGCACGGCGTTCACGCCCTCGGTCGAGAGCGCTCCGCCGCTTCCCGAGGGCCCGTGGGGCGACGCGCCTCGGGTCGTGTTCGTCGACGGGCAGCGGCAGCCGTCGCTGGGCAACCACGCGGGGCACACCTCCCTCGTCGACGACCTCCTCAGCGACTCGCAGGGGCTCCGGGAGCACGTCGGGGCCGCGCTCGGGCAGCCCTCCGAGGCCCACGGGTTCGCCGCGCTCAACCTCGCGTTCGCCCGCGACGGGGCCGTCGTCCACTGCACCGACCAGCAGGAGCTGCACCTCGTGCACCTGTCCACCGGCGCCGAGCACCTCGGTGCCTCCCGCTCGCTGGTGGTCGTCGACCCAGGCCAGCGGCTCGTGCTCTACGAGCACTTCGCGAGCGTCGACGGGGGGCCCGCGCTCACCTCGGCCGCGGTGGAGGTCGTGGTTGGAAAGAGCGCTGAGGTGCACCACGTGCGCGTGGTCGGCGAGCACGAGGAGACGTTTCACGTCGGCGAGATCGGGGCCAGCGTGGCCGAGGGTGGCGCCTACCGGCTGCGCAGCGTCGTCCTCGGCAGCCGGCTCGCGCGGATCGAGGTCACCGCGCGCCTCGAGGCCACGGGGGCCCACGCCGACCTCAGCGGGCTGTCGATGCTGCGGGGAGCGCAGCACGCCGATCACCACATCCAGGTCGATCACGCCACCCCCCACACCTCGAGCGAGCAGGTGTTCCGCACCGTGCTCGACGGGCGCGCGCGCTCCGTTTACACGGGCGCCGTGCGGGTGCGCGAGGGTGCCGTGGGCACGGACTCCAAGCAGCTCCACCAGGCTCTGCTGCTGTCCGACGACGCGGTCGCGAACGCGCGGCCGTGGCTCGAGATCGACAACGACGACGTGTCGTGCACCCACGGGGCCGCGATCGGCAGCCTCGCCGCGGAGGCGCTGTTCTACCTGCGCCAGCGGGGGCTGAGCGCGCTCGGCGCACGGGCCCTGCTCACCTGGGGCTTCGCGTCGGAGAGCCTCGCCGCACTGCCGCCCGGGCGCGTGCGCGACGAGCTTCAAGAGCAGGCCCGGGTCTGGCTGACAGGAGCCTCTGCATGACCGCGACCGCCAAGCCCGCCCTCCCTCGGCTCGATGTCGACGCCGTGCGGGCCCAGTTCCCCATCCTGCACACGCCGGTCGACGGCCGCCCGCTCGTCTACCTCGACAGCGCGGCCAGTGCGCAGAAGCCCGAGGCCGTGATCGAGGCGGTGGCTCGGTACTACCGCGAAGACCACGCCAACGTGCACCGCGGCAACCACACGCTCGCGGCCCGCGCCACGGCGGCCTACGAGGCTGCCCGGGCGGACATCGCGGCGTTCCTGAACGCCGCCGATCCGGCCGAGATCGTGTTCACGCGGGGAGCCACCGAGGCGGTCAACCTTGTCGCGGCCAGCTGGGGCCAGTCGCTACAGCCGGGCGACGAGATCGTGCTGTCCACGATCGAGCACCACAGCAACATCGTGCCGTGGCAGCTGGTGGCGGAGCGAACGGGGGCCGTGATCCGGGAGGCCCCCGTCCTCGACGACGGCTCCCTCGACCTCGCGGCGCTCGACGAGATCTTGTCGCCGCGCACCAAGCTCGTCGGCATGATCTGGGTCAGCAACGCCATCGGCACCGTCGTGCCGGTCCGCGAGGTCGTGGCGCGGGCCCACGCGGTGGGCGCGAAGGTGCTGCTCGATGCCACCCAGGCGGTGGTCCACACCCCGGTCGACGTTCGGGCGGTGGGCGCGGACTTCGTCGTCTTCAGCGGCCACAAGGTCTACGGCCCCACCGGGATCGGCGCCCTGTGGGGGCGCCGGGAGCTGCTCGCCGAGATGCCGCCCTACCAGGGCGGCGGCGAGATGATCGCCAGCGTGTCGTTCGCGGGGAGCACCTGGGCCGAGCCTCCCGCGCGGTTCGAGGCGGGCACGCCGCACATCGCGGGCGCCGTGGGACTGGGCGCCGCGCTGCGGTGGCTCCGCGACCTCGGCCGGGAGGCGGTGGCGGCGCACGAGGCGGAGGTGCTCGCCCACGGCACCGCTCTCCTCGAGGACATCGAGGGGCTGCGAATCATCGGGACCGCGCCCGAGAAGGCCGCCGTGCTCTCCTTCGTGGTCGACGACGTCCACCCCGACGACCTCACCACGCTGCTGTCGGAGCAGGGAATCGCCGTGCGGACCGGGCACCACTGTGCGGAGCCGGCAATGCGCCGCTTCGGGGTGCCGGGCACGGTCCGGGCGTCGCTGGGGGTCTACACCACCACCGGTGAGCTCGACGCGCTCGCCGAGGGCTTGCAGCGCGCCCTGCGGATCATCCGAAGATCTGGATGACCTCGCTGCGGGCCTCGACCATGCGCACCCACATGCGGTCGAGGTCGCTCTCGGTCAGCCCCACCCACGCCGCCTCGGGCGTATAGGCGAGGAAGTCGTTGTACTTGGCCGACGGCATCGAGGTCTGCGCCAGGTACCAGGCCACGTTGTCCGCGAGGCGCAGCAGCGCCACCTGTACCCCGATGTCCCCGCCCTCGGCGAAGGCCCGGTTGGGCTGGTGGTGCCAGGCCACGATCTGGGGGATGGGGTCGGGGATCGTCCAGGCCCGGAGCACGTTCGCGCCCAGCACGGCATGGTCGTACCCGAGCTGCTCGCGCTCGAGCGTGTGCACGGCATCGGGGCGGGCCAGCACCTGGGGCGACATGCGCATGTAGTCGAACTCGCGGGTCTCCATGAGCAGCAGCTTGCCGACGTCGTGGAGCAGCCCCGCGAGGAACAGCGAGCCTCCCCCGGGGAGTTCGTAGTTCTGGCCCATCACGCGGACCACGGCGGCGGTGGACGCGCAGTGGTCGCGGAAGGTGACGCCCACGCCGCGCACGTCGTGGAACATCTGCAGGGTGGCCGCGGCGGCGACGAGGTCGCGCACGCGCCTCGCGCCGAGCCTCACGACCGCGTGATCGACGGAGGTATAGCGGGTGCCCCGGCCGTAGGCGGCGGAGTTGACGAGCCGCAGCACGAGGGAGGCGAGCGCGGGATCGGACTCCATCAGGTTCGACACCCGGGCGACGGAGAAGTCCTCCTGCGCGAGCTCGTGCAGCACGCGCGCGGCGACCACGGGGAACGGCTTGAGCCCGCTCACCCGGGCTACCTCGGCGGCGACGCTCGCCTTGGCCTGTTCGTCGGAGCTGGCCGGGTCGTCGGCGCCGAACCAGAGCGCTTCCTCGATGGTCTCGGCCAGATCGCTCGCAGACGGCATGCTGGGGTCCTCCGGCGGACCCATCGGCCGGCGGCCCCGCGCGGTTGAGCCTCAGAGCCCGAGACGGGCCTTCTTCGCGTCTGCCGTGGGGAGCGGCTCGCCCGACTCGGTGATGTTCTCGACATCGCTCGACTGCGACTTCTCCGAGTTGATCTCGATCCAGCTGACGAGGTTGTCGGGCAGGTCGTCGACCGCGTAGATCGCCTGGACCGGGCAGGCCGGCTCGCACGCGCCGCAGTCGATGCACTCGTCGGGGTGGATGTAGAGCATCTCCGCATCACCATAGAAGCAGTCGACCGGGCAGACCTCGACGCAGTCGGTGTAGCGGCACTCCTGGCAGTTCTCGGTGACGACGTAGGCCATGCGGGCTCCTGGCGAAGGCGGGGCAACGGAGAGATGACGGCCCCCGTAACCATGTGCGCGCGGCAAGCCATCCCCCTGCGCGGCGGTCGCGCGCGAAGTGGACTGAAGGCCCTGGGGGACCGACCTGAGGGGTAGGTGCAGGAGGAGCGTGTCCGCTCGGCCGATCATCGCGACCGCGCTCAGCGCGGCCTCGAGGCACGACAGCACCACGACCGTGCCCGGCGCCTCGCTGACGTCGCGC
>CAYMSU010000161.1:0-12244 GCA_964393165.1 uncultured Enterobacteriaceae bacterium | reverse complement strand
TCGCTGCGCGCTCCGCCAGCAAGCTGGCTCCGCTTGCGAATTCACTTGGCTTCGCGCACTGCGGCTTACTGGCGGAGCATGCGCAGCGGCGCGAACTCCCCGTGGGACGCCGTGGTGATCACGGCAGTGCCCCGGTTCGCCGTCTTCCACTCGATCCGGTGGGTCTCGAGCCCGGTGCCCAGGCCCGGATCGAGCTGGATGACGGTGCGCGCGTCGCTGGACTCCACCACGGAGTAGGCCACCGGGCCGAACCCGTCGGTGCCGAAGCGGAGCGACACCTCCTCCTCCGTGAAGGTGAAGGTGGCTCCCCCGAGGAAACGCAGCTGCGCCCGCATGGCCCGCGCGGCCTCGCCTGTCTTCGCGAGCCAGGTCTCGAACAGGGCCTCCTCGTCGTCGGCCAGCTTGCCGAGCGCGGCCTTCCGGTCGGGACGGCCGGACATCGCGGCGTCGATGATCTTGAGGCGACGCAGCCCCTTGTCCTCCGGCCGGAGCACCCACGACCCCTCGAGCCGGCTCTTGGCGACCTCCTCCGCGGGAGGCGGCTCGTCGACCCCGCGCGACTGGCTGCCCGAGCAGCCTGCAGCGAGGAGGATGGCGAGAAGCAGGGACCAGGGCATGGGGGGATCTCCCTTGAAGGGGGGAACTGGCCGTCGGCGCGCACATGCTAACGCAGTCGCCTCCCGATCCGGACGCCCCGCGCTAAGGGGCGCGCGGGAGGGTGACATGTTGTTCTTCTTCGCCGCGGCGCTCTCGCCGTGGCTCGCGGGCCCGGCCTCTGCCCAGTCCGCGGATGGCTGCACGACCGCGGCGAATGCCGCAGGCGTGGTGATCAACGAGTTCTTTGCGAATCCGTCCGAGTCTCCGGAGCGCGGCTTCGAGTGGATCGAGATCCACCACGCGGGTACCGGTACTGTGAACCTGTCCGGCTGGTCGATCGCCGCCGCCACCAGCGGCGACTTCGACGTGAGCGACGAGGTCGCGTTCCCGAAGGGAACCACGATCGAGGCCGGCGAGTACCTGGTGGTCGCGGCCGAGCCCGCCAAGGGCAAGAAGGCCCTCGACGTCGCCGACGTCCTCCTCCCCGAGACCCGCTCGAGCTGGCTCGGCAACGCCGGCTCGAATGCCGACATCCTCGAGCTGAGGGACTGCATCCTCGGCAAGAACGACGCAGGCGGCACGCCGGTCGACACCGTGGTGTACGGCAGCCCGAACAGCGACGGGTGGCTCGACGGCACCGACTCCCTGGCGCCCAAGCCGGGCACCGACGAGAGCGTGGGCCGCGCGGCCGACGGGGTCGACACCGACCTGTCGGGCGACGACTTCGTCGTCTACGCGTTCCCCACCCCCGGCCTGCCGAACGACGCCGAGCCCGAGGGCTGCGGCGGTCCCGAGTCGGGCATCGTGATCAACGAGTTCATCTCGAACCCGAAGGGCAGCGACACCGACGCAGAGTGGATCGAGCTGTACCACGGGGGCTCGGAGGTCGTGGACCTCGCGGACTGGAGGCTCGAGGCCGCCACGAGCTCGTTCTCCAACGTCTACACCTTCGTCGACGAGGTCATGGAGCCGGGCGACCGGCTCCTGATCGGGGGCGCCAAGGTGCCCAACGCGGACATCGTGGCGAGCTTCACGCTGGGCAACGCGGGCAGCAACTCCGACGCGGTGCGCCTGGTGGACTGCGCCGGCCTCCCGGCCGACACGGTGGTGTACGGCTCCCCGAACGACGGGGATCCGCCCTTCGCCGACGACCGCGACGACGTCGCTACCAGCCTGGCACCCGCGCCGGGCGAGGCCGCCTCGCTCGCCCGCCTGCAGGACGGTCGCGACACCGACGACAACGCGCTCGACTTCGTCGTGGCGACCAACCCGTCGCCGGGCGCGCCGAACCCCGAGGTCGAGCCCGTCGTCTGCGAGCCCGACAGCGGCGTCGTCTTCATCAACGAGATCCTGCCCGACCCCGAGGGCGACGACTCCGGCAAGGAGTGGTTCGAGCTGTACAACGCGTCCGGCGAAGCGGTGAGCGTGGCCGGCTGGTCGATCGCGGCCGGCACCCAGGACTACGAGGCACTCGACATCACCCTGCAGGGGGGCACCGAGGTGCCCGCCAACGGATTCCTTGTGATCGCCGCGGGCGAGAAGGTGAAAGAAGCCGACATCGTGTTCCCCTTCTCGATGGGCAACGGCACCGGCACCGACGGGGTCCGGCTGTTCGACTGCGATGGCAACATCGTCGACACCGTGCTCTACGGAGAGTCCCCCAACGAAGACCTGATGGAGGACGACCAGGGCAAGGTCGTCGATCCCTACGGAGATCCCGGCAGCAACGACAGCCTCGCGCGCGAGGTCGACGGGGTGGACTCGGACTCCGCGGTCGACTGGAAGGTCACGGCGCGGCCGAGCCCGGGAGCCACCAACGTGCTCCAGTCGTCTCCGGACACGGGCGAGGACCCGTTCGATCGCGGCGGCTGCGGCGGAGGCGACGAGCCCCCGACCGGCACCGACGGTCCCGACTCGGGCTGCGCCACCCTGGGCCCGCTGCGTCTCGGGCTGGGCCTCGGCCTGCTGTCGCTGGCGCTCGTGCGTCGCCGCCGCTCGCGCCCCTAGCTAGCTGGTCGGCGGCCCGCGGCCACCGACCGACTACTTGCTGGCCAGCGCGACCTCGACCGAGGAGTCCATGAGGTGGCCCATGCGGGCCGCCTTCGCCTCGAGGTAGCCGACCGAGTGGGGGTTCGAGCCCACCAGGCTCGGGATCCGATCGGCCACCACAACGCCGTGCGCCCGCAAGCGGTCGATCTTTCGGGGATTGTTGGTGATCAATCGGATGCTGTCCAGACCGAGATCGTCGAGAATGGCCTTGGCGGCGTGGTAACGGCGCGCATCGTCGGGGAGCCCCAGCGCCCGGTTGGCATCGACGGTGTCGAGCCCCTCTTCCTGCAGCCGGTAGGCCGCGATCTTGTTGGCGAGGCCGATTCCCCGCCCCTCCTGCCTGAGGTAGAGCACGGCACCCGCGCCCCGCTCTCGGATGTAGTCGAGCGCATGGTCGAGCTGGGCCTTGCAGTCACACTTGAGCGACCCCAGGACCTCGCTCGTGAGGCACTCGTCGTGCACCCGGACGGGGACGCCCTCGAGCCCCTCGACCTCCCCCCAGAGGATGGCGACCGGCTCGGTGGCCGAGGTATGGTCGCGGTACGCGCGCACCCGATAGCTCCCACGCTCGGTGGGCAGCAGCGTCTCCGCGACGAAGGTCACGCCGCTCGTGGACTCGTTGTTCATCCAGCTCTCTCTCCCGCTGCAGCAGGCTCATAACGATTCGGCAGGCCGCGTCCGCTCCTGCACGCGCCGCGGCGCGCGTGAAGCCGACCTGATTTTTGCAGCGTGGTGGTGCGGCTCCTCCCCGGATCCCCTATGGTTCCGCGAATGCTGCTCACCACGCTGTCCGTCCTCGTGGCCGGGGGTCTCCCCGCCCACGCCGAAGAAGCCGAGGAGTTCCTCCTCGCCGACCTCGGGGTGCGCCTCGACTTCCCCGACGACCGCTGGCGGATGACCCGCTGGTCGGACTGGGACTTCAAGGCGGAGTACCCTTCGTCGGCAGGCACCGTGCTCCTGTTCGCCTGGGCCACGCCCACCCAGGTGCCAATCGCCGAGCCCGTCGAGGGATGGGGCTCCGTGTACGTCACGAAGATCGAGGACCTGCAAGGCTCCTCGCCCGAGGTCACGCGCACCGAGGTGTCCGAGGTCCAGGGGCGCAAGGTGGCGCTGGTGGATGCCTCGTTCACCTTCGGGGAGGGCGGCCCTACGGGCACCCTGCACGGGGCCACGCTGGAGATTGCGGAGAAGAACCTGCACCTCGCGGTGGTGTCGTCCGAGCGCGCCGCCGAGCTGGCGAAGGCCCAGCGCCAGGGGTTCCTCGACGAGCTCGAGGTACGCACCGAGCCCGTGCGGGGCAAGTTCGCCGCCACCGTCGAGGCGCCCGGGATCACCACCGCCCTGCCCAAGGGCTGGCGACCTCCGCTCGAATCCGAGATGTCCGACGTGGTGAGCCCGATCCTCGGCAAGATCGGGGTGCCCGACCTCGAGCCCTGCTACACCGCCATCCGGCCGCTCTCGGGGGGCACCGCCGACGTCCTCGTGACCTGTCAGTCGGGCCTCCTGCTCGGCGTGGTCGACGAGCACAGCTTTGCGGCCGTCGACGAGGTGGTCCGCGAGGCCATGTTCGGCACCGTCCCCGTGGACCCCGCCGAGCCGGTCGACCTCGGCGACCGGATGGGGTTCGTCTACGCCCCCACCGAGGGCCTCGCCGTCGGCATCGTCCCCTACGACCAGGGTGTCTCCCGGACCTGGGTGTTCGCCGAGGAGGCGCCGACCGAAGACCTGCGCAAGGTCATGGCCGCCTCCAGCTTCAGCGGGCCCCACCCGGCCTCCGTCGGCGACCAGGTGACCTACTGGGTCACCCACCGGCCGACCTCCCCCGTGGTGCTCGTTCCCGCCTTCCTGCTGGTCGTGGGCGTCGTAGGGGTCGGCTTCCTGCTCACGCGTGGGTCCAGGCGCAATCCCTACGCCGACTTCGACGACGAGGCCTAGGTGTCCCTGCTCGACGGCGTGCTCACCAGGGTTCGACAGACCGCGGCAGCCGGGCGCCTCCCCGTGGTGGTGCTCGACCTCGACTCCACGCTGATCCACACGGGTCCGCGGCACCATCGAATCGTCGCCGACTTCGTCGCCCAGCACGGAAGCGACCGGCTGCGCGAGCTCGCCGCCGCCCTGCAGCCCGAGGACTTCGGCTTCCTCGTGGAGGGTCCGCTCCGTGCCCGCGGGTTCGACGACGAGGCGGAGATCGGAGCGCTCCGCCGGTTCTGGCGGGAGCGCTTCTTCACGCCGGAGTACCTGGCGTTCGATGGCGCGAACCCCGGCGCCGTCCCCTTCGTGGAGCGCCTGGTCGATGCCGGGGGCCTCGCTTACTACCTGACAGCGCGGCCCGCAGACCTCGCCGGCGCCACCGTCGACGTGCTGCTGCGCCACCGCTTCCCGTTCCTGCGCGGGCGCACCGTGCTGCACCTGAAGCCCTCGCGGGACCTCGACGACAACCGGTTCAAGCGCGCGGCCCTGGCCGAGGTCCGCAGCCTCGCGGGAGAGGTGTGCGCCACGTTCGAGAACGAGCCCGCGCACGCCGCGGCCTACCTCGAGGCGTTCCCCGGAGCGACGCACTTCCTGGTGGGCGACATCCACTCGCCGAGCGCTCCCGAGCCCCATCCCTCCCTCGTCTCGCTGCCCTCGTTTCGAGAGTAGCCGCCCGGGCTCCGCGCCACCGCGTCGCCGACCGTGCGGGGCGTGGTGTATACAGCGGGGACGCGAGCCCCGGTGGGTCGCCTGAATCATCTCCCTGCTGGAGGACCCTCATGCGCTGGATCCCGATCATCGGCCTGATGACGGCCGGCGGCCTGCTCGCGGCCTGCGAGCCCGTCGAGGAGCTCTCGGACTTCGCGATCAACGTGCTGCCGCCGCCCGACGTGAACAGCGACGCGAAGCTCACGTTCGAGCGCCGGGACTGGGCCGGATCGCTCACCGTCACGAACGAGGGGAGCTCCTGGGACGTCGCAGTCAACACGGGCACCGACCGCGTGGAGATCAGCGTCCGGAGCGGCACGGGGTCCAACCTGTCCGGGCTGAAGGGCGTGACCGCCACGCGGGTGTCGCTGCTCGAAGACGCGATCACCCGTGAGCTCTCATTCTACGTCGGCGACGAGAGCGGGCCGCGGTACCTGCTCGAGGCGGTCGAGCCGACGTCGCTCACCAACGAAACCTTCGGCGGCGGCTTCGTGCGCCCGGCCGAGGACCTGGGCATCGCGACCATCGCCGGCACCACCCTCAACCTCACCAGCGTGACCGTGAACACCGAGGAGGGGCCGGTCGAGGCGTTTCCCGGGGATCCGATCGAGATCAAGTTCAACGACTTCAGCTACCGGTTCACGCTGCTCGGGAGCTGGACGCGGGATGTCCCGAGCAACCTCGTGCGCGACTGCGACCTCGACACCTACCTCGCCTACGAGGTGGTGCGCGTGGAGCCGGGCACCGGCGACGACGATCCCATCGAGCGCAACCCCGAGGTCGAGATCGACGGCGGGGACTGCACGGTCGGCGGCGTCCCGGGCCTGTAGTCCCCCAGGCCGCAGGCCGCGTCAGGGCCGGCGGCACCCGCCCACCTCGTAGATGGCGCGCACCTCGAGCTCGCGGACCGCCAGCCGGTCGGCGAGGGCGTGCGGGTCGGGCACCGCGGCCGTGGGCACGCACAGCCGCACCGGGCCCGTGGCACCGGGGCTGCGTCCGACGACGTGGGAGTCCGGGCCCACCTCCGCGACCGCCTCCTCGAGCCCGGCGGCTGGCGGCTCGAGCACGAAGCCGTACCAGCCTCGACCCTGCGGGAAGAACGCCACGTCGCAGCTGTGCCGAGGCTCGGGCGGGTGCCCGAGCCGGCGCGTGAGCTTCTTCAGCAGTCGCGGTCCGGGGTCTTCGAGATCCACGCACACCGCGCGCCTGGTCAGGGGCACGACGTGATCCGCCTCCGACTGCACGAGGCGGACCGCCCGGGTGAGGTCTCGCAGCTCGTCTGCCTGGAGCACGTAAGACCCCGCGTTGACGGAGCGGATCAGCAGAAGCATAGCCAGCACAGCGTTCCTCCGCGTCAGGGGGGCGTCTGCCAGCCCTATCCCTGATGACCGCGGAGGTATCGTGGAGATCTGTCTCATCCGGCACGCGGAGCCCGAGTGGATGCCCGGGGGCCGCCACCGGATGGACCCCGAGCTGACCGACCGAGGCCATCGCCAGGCCTCGTTGCTCGCCGTCCGTGCGGCCTCCTGGGCCCCCATCGACGAGGTGTGGGTGTCTCCCGCGACCCGCTCCCAGCAGACCGCCGCGCCGCTCGTGGAGCGGCTCCAGGCGCCGGCGCGGACCCTCGACTGGCTGCTCGAGGCGCAGCCGCCGAGCATCGAGGGCAAGACCCGCGAGGAGATCCGCGCGCTGTTCCGAGGCATGCGGCAGCGGGATCCGCTGGCCTGGTGGCAGGGGCTGCCAGGAGGCGAGGACCTGCGGCAGTTCACCCGGCGGGTCACGGAGGGGCTCGATCAGGAGCTGGCGGGGCTCGGCGGGGCGCGCCAGGCGGCCGATCCCCACTGGCGCGACATCGAGCGCGAGCGCCGGGTGGTGATCGTGTCCCACGCGGGCACGTCGGGGACCGCGCTGGCCCACCTGATGGGGCTCCCGGAGGTGGCGTGGTCGTGGGAGCGGTTCCGCCTGGGCCACGCGGCGATGGCGGTCGTGCGGGCCTCCGCGATCTCGGAGGGCGCCATCTTCGGGCTTCACTCCTTCAACGACCGGCAGCACCTGCCGGCGGAGCTGCACACCATCTGATCGGCTCGTCCTGGAGCTAGTCCTTCTCGGCGCGGCGCTGGCGGCCCATCAGATCGGCGAGCACCTCGCGAGCGGGCTTGCCCTCGTGCACCGCGAGGTACACCTGCTCGGTGATCGGCATGTCCACCCCGATCCGCTGGGCGAGCTCGCGGGCCGAGGCCGCCGTGTGAACCCCCTCCGCGACCTCCCCGAGCTCCTCGAGGATGTCCTCGAGGGTGCGGCCCTCCCCGAGCGCGAGCCCCACGCGGCGGTTCCGCGACAGGTTGCCCGTGCAGGTCAGCACCAGGTCGCCGATCCCCGCCAGGCCCATCATCGTGAGGGGGTCGGCGCCCATCGCGACCGCCAGGCGCGTGATCTCGGCGAGCCCCCGGGTGATGATCGCCGCCCGCGCATTCGCCCCCAGGCCGAGCCCGTCGGAGACCCCACAGGCGATGGCGAGCACGTTCTTGAGCGACCCCCCGATGCACACGCCCACCGTGTCCTCGGTGTGGTAGGCGCGGAAGTGCTCGCCGTGGAAGGCCTCGGCCGACGCCTGCGACGCGGGCGGCGCCCCGGCCACGACCACGGCGGTGGGCAGGCCGCGCGCCACCTCGAGGGCGAACGACGGGCCGTAGAGCACGGAGATCCGCCGGTCGTGGCCCAGCACTCCGGCGCACACCTCGTGCATGGTCTGCAGGGTGCTGTCCTCGAGGCCCTTGGTGGCGCAGCACACCAGCATGCTCTCGGGGACCTCCTCGCGCACCTGCTCGAGGACGCCGCGCAGGGCGTGAGACGGCACCACGGGCACCAACAACTCGGCGTCGGCGACCGCCCGGCGGGCGTCGGGCTCTGCCCGCAGCGAAGGCGGGAGGTCGACCCCCTTGAGGTACCGGGGATTGCGATGGTCGCGATTGATGGCCTCGCACCGCTCCGGGTTGCGGTCCCACAGCCACGTGTCGTGGCCGACGCGCGCCAGCTGGGACGCCAGGGCCGTGCCCCACGAGCCCCCGCCGAGAACGGTGCACTTCATTCGGTCCTCCGCTAGCCGCCATCGTAGCAGGCGCGCAGCCCAACGCTTATAGCGGGGCGAATGAGGATCGCCTTCGCCATCACCCGGGCCGCGTCCGTCGGGGGCACCTGGACCACCGCTCACCTCGCGCGCGCTGCGCTCGAGCGCGGCGACTCGGTCCGCTTCATCGAGCCCTGGGACTTCGAGATCGACGCGCGCGGGCGCCCCATCGCGAGGGCCCACGCCTTCGACCATCCGGCGTCCGCCGAGGCGCTGGCCGACGCGCTGGCCCACCGCCACGCGGTCCGGCGGTACGTCGACCTCGATCGGCTCGATCTCCTCGTGCTGCGGGCCGCTCCGCTCGACGTGAGCGTGCTGTCGTTCGCCCAGATGGCCCAGGCCCGCGGCGTCCCCGCGATCAACGACCCCGCCGGGCTCGTGGGCGTGTCCCACAAGGGCTGGCTCGCCTCGCTGGCCGACGTACCGAGCCCCCCTGCCATCGTCACGCGGAGCCGGGCGAGCTGTCACCTGTTCGCGCAGTCCCAGCGCGACGGCGTGGTCGTCAAGCCCGCGCGCGGGAGCGGCGGCCGCGACGTGTCCTTCGTCAGCCCGGGCGACGGCGCGGGCCTCGACCTCGCGTTCGACCAGGCCCGCCTCGGTGGCGACGGCTACGTCGTGGTCCAGCAGTACCTGCACGAGGCCGAGGCCGGCGAGAAGCGGCTCGTGTGGATCGATGGGGAGGTCCTCGGGGGCTACCTGCGGCGGCGGGCCCCCGGCGAGTTCCGCCACAACCTCAAGCGGGGAGCGCTGCCCGATCACACCGAGATCACCGCCCAGGACCACGCGCTCGCGAAGGCGGTGACCCCGCACCTCGTCCGCGCCGGGATCCGGCTGGCGGGGCTCGACGTGATCGGCGACTTCCTGATCGAGGTCAACGCCCTCAACCCGGGGGGCGCGTTCCACGCCGACCGGCTCGCCGGCAGCCGACTGAGCGAGGAGATCCTGGACCGGCTCACCCACCGCGCCACGGCGAAGAGGTCATCATGGGCACTCCCCGCCCCCTGAGCAAGAAACAGATCGTCGACGCGCTGTCCCGCGGCGACTCCCTGGCCGACTGCGATCTGCGCGGGCTCGATCTCACGGCCGTGTGCTTCGACAACGCGGATCTGCGGCGCGCCAAGCTCGCCGAGTCCAACCTGTCCCGGGCCACGTTCCGAAACGCCGACCTCTCCGGCGCCTCGCTGTGGCACTCCGACTGCAAGGACGCCTGCTTCGACGAGGCCCTGCTCGAGGAGACGGACTTCGACTTCGCCAACCTCGACGGCTGCACGTTCCGCAACGCGACGGTCCGCAAGGCCATCTTCCCGAACCCCGTGCAGACGCTGCGCGAGGTGCTCCAGAGCGTGCGCAACGGGCGGCGCATCCGCTTCGACAGCCGGAGCCTCGACGACGAGGTCTAAGCGGCGGGAACCCTCGCGGGGGTTCGCGGTCTGAAGGAGTCGGAGCCCCGTGGGCATGTCCAGTTCATCGTCAGATGCAGAGCTCGTGGGGAGATTCAAGGCAGGAGACCGCGAAGCCTACGCCGAGATCGTGCGCCGCTACCAGGATCGGGTGTTCACCCTGTGCGCGCGCTGGATGGGGGACCGCGAGGTCGCCGAGGAGGTGGCGCAGGACGTGTTCCTGGCCCTCTACCGGTCGCTCGAGACGTTCCGGGGTGACGCCCAGCTGTCCACCTGGGTCTACCGCGTGGTGGTGAATCACTGCAAGAACCGACGGCTATACCGGAAGAGGCGGCACATGGAGCGCCACGAGGCCCTCGAGGGCGAACGGAAGGACGACGACGACAGCCCCAAGCGACAGATCCCGGACATCGGGCCGGGCACCGACGCGCCCCTGCACACCCGCGAGGCCACCGAGCTGCTCCACACCGCGCTCGACCAACTGGACGAGGAACAACGGCAGATCATCGTGCTTCGCGACGTCGAGGACCTGTCGTACGACGAGATTTCAGACATTCTCGGCCTTGCAAGGGGTACAGTGAAGAGTAGACTGCACCGGGCGCGGTCGTCCCTCGCAAAGGTCCTCTCCCGCCACGTGTCCAAGGAGGACGTAGTCTAAGCCCATGAATCGAGGCACCGACCAGCACGAAGAGCTCTCTGCCTACCTGGACGGCGAGCTCACGGACGCCGAGGCGGCCGAGCTCGAGGCCGAGCTTGCGCGCGACTCCGAGCTCCGTCACGAGCTCGCGGCCCTCGAGGAGGCCGTGGTCTGGCTGCGGCGCGAGGGGCCCGACGAGGCGCCCCTCGGGTTCCACCGTCGGGTCATGGACCGGATCGAGGCCGAGCACCCGCGGTCGACGGCATGGTGGGCGTGGCTGCGCCGCCCGCTGGGGTTGCGTCCGGAGGGCTGGCTCGTCGCCGCGGCAGTGGCCGCAGTGCTGCTGTTCGCGGTGCTCCGAGCCCCCAAGGAGGCCCCCCCGCCGGAGTGGCCGGGGCCCCCGCCGCCGGGGAGCACGGAGCGGGCCAACCCCGCCGTGGTCGGCGGGCTCGAGGATCTCGAGCTGCCCGACGAACCGACCGACGCCGCAGACGAGGGCACCGCCGAGGCGGTCCCCCCTCCCCGGAAGGACGCGCCCGCCCCCCGCAAGCGCCTGTTCGAGCCCGAGCCGAGCCTCGAGGTGCCGCCGCCGGCGACGAAGCGCGCCCCGAGCAAGCCGAGCGAGGGCGCAGCCGCCGGGCCGGAGCAGGGGCCAGCCTCCGAGGGCGGCACCGACGACCCGCCAGACCCGGCGGCGTCTCCGGAAGCTCCCCAGGTGCTCGCCCCGCAGCCCGCAGGCTACCGCGTGACCGTCCGCAGCACCGACCCCGCGCTCAAGGGCAAGGTCCTGCGCGTGGCCGCCCGGTACACCGACCTGATCACCGACCTCCGCGGGCAGGACATCGAGCAGTCGGCGATGGCGGGCCCCGAGGAGAGCCTCGTGGTGTGGCTGCCGCAAGACCAGCTCACCGACTTCCGCCGCGACCTCGGGAGCTTGGGGTTCATGGTCGCGAGCGAGGGCGACCAGGAGCTCGTGGGCGGCGGCCCGATGGCCGTGCGGGTGCTCCTCCAGCAAGTCGAGCCCGCCCCGGCGGAAGGCACCGCGGACTGATGACGGCTCGCTGCGCGCTCCGGCCCGCTGCCCGACGTCGGTCGGCGACGTCCGTCGCCTGACAACCCAGGTCGCGCCTCGCGTTGCCCGCAACCGCGGGCCACGACGGTCGCTCCCCCCACTCTGCCCACGCGGCTCCTCGCGGGCACGCCCCTTGCTGGGAGCAGGCGGACATCGCGCGGAGGACGGATGCGACGCCGGGAGCTGTACTGCCTGGAGGGGCCCGAGTGCTTCGGAGAGGTCGAGTTGGTCGCCCTGATCGTGGGAACCGGCACCGGGGGCCGCTCCGCGCTCCAGATCGCGGCCGGCCTCCTCGAGCGGTTCGGGGGCCTGCGCGGCCTCGGCACCGCGCCGCCCCAGGCGCTCATGGCGGAGTCGGGCATCGGCCTCGAGCGTGCCGTACGCCTGCACGCCGCCCTCGAGGCAGGTCGCCGGTCGTCGACCTGCGACGTGCCCGACCTGCCCGTGCTCTCCCCCCATCAGGCCTACGCGCTGCTCGAGCCCGGGCTGCGAGGGCGCCGCAACGAGGAACTGCACGCCTTGTTTCTCGACCGTCGTCGGCGGCCCCTTGCTCGCCGATGCCTCACGCGGGGAAGCGACGGCTACACCGTGGTCGACCCGCGACAGGTGTTCCGCGAGGCCATCGGCCTCGGGGCGCACGGCGTGGTCCTCGCCCACAACCATCCGTCCGGGGATCCGCTGCC
>CAYMSU010000160.1:0-12247 GCA_964393165.1 uncultured Enterobacteriaceae bacterium | reverse complement strand
GCGCGTGGGCTACGTGGTGGGCCCGGCGGAGGTCGTCGGCTGGCTGCGGCGGGTGGGGCTGCCCTACCCGGTGGCGGGCCCGAGCGCGGCCCTCGCGGAGCAGCGGCTCACCGGCGACCAGGGCCCGGTACAGGCCTTCATCGCGGACGTCCGGCGGCGCCGCGCCGAGGTCGAGGCCCTGCTCGCACCCCATGGGCTCGCCGGCGCGGGCAGCCAGGCCAACTTCGTCTACGTGCGCACCGAGGGTGCGGCCGAGGCGGCGGCGATTCGCGACGGGCTCGCCCGCCAGGCCATCGCCGTGCGGGGGTGGCCGGACCGCGCCGAGCTCGCCCCTTCGCTGCGCATGACCGTGGCCTGCACCGAGGCCGATCACGCGAGGTTCGTGGACGCCCTTCAGCGCGTCCTGGGGGAGGTCCGGTGAGCGAGCGCGCGCGCACCGCTGAGCGGTCCCGGAAGACCAGGGAGACCGCGATCGAGGTCCGCGTGGATCTCGACGGCACCGGACAGGCCAAGGTCGCGACGGGGCTCGGGTTCCTGGACCACATGCTGACCACGCTCGCGCGGTTCTCGCGCATCGACGTGGCGCTGACCTGCAAGGGCGACCTGCACGTCGACGCGCACCACACCACCGAGGACTGCGCGCTGGCCCTGGGCGCGGCGATCGACGAGGCGCTGGGGGACCGCCGTGGGATCGGTCGGTTCGGCCACGCCTACGCCCCGCTCGACGAGGCGCTCGCGCGGGCCGTGGTCGACCTGTCGGGGCGGCCGTGGCCGGAGATTGCCCTCGGGCTCACCCGGGAGCGGCTCGGGCAGATGGACACCGACGACGTCGTGCACTTCCTGCAGTCGCTGGCCATCGCGATGCGGGCGAGCCTGCACGTCGACGTGCTCAAGGGCCGCTTCGACCACCACCGGGCCGAGTCCGCGTTCAAGGCCACGGCGCTGGCGCTGCGCGTCGCGGTGGCCACCGACGGCTCGGCGGACGTCCCGTCCACGAAGGGGGCCCTGTGAGGTCGCTCGCGCTGGTGCGCACGGGCACGGCCAACCTCGCGAGCGTGGGTGCGGCCTTCGAGAGGCTCGGCTACGCCCCCGAGATCACCATGGACCCGGCGGCGGTGGCGGTGGCCGACGTCGCCGTGCTGCCCGGGGTGGGCGCCTTCGGCGCGGCCCGCGCGGCGCTCGATGCCTCCGAGGGCCTGGTGGAAGCGCTCCTCGGCCGGATCGCGGCGGGGCGGCCGCTGCTCGCGGTGTGCGTGGGCCTGCACCTGCTGTGCGCGTCCAGCGAGGAGAGTCCCGGCGTCGTGGGCCTCGGGGTCGTCGACGGACACCTCGCCCGGTTCCCGGCGGGTCCCGGGGTGCGGGTGCCGCACATGGGCTGGGCGCACGTCACCCCCACGTCCGGGGCGCGCTGGCTGCGGCCGGGTGCCGCCTACTTCGCGCACAGCTACCGGCTGCCTGCGGTCCCGGCGGGCTGGGAGGGCGCCACCGCCGAGCACGGGGGCTCCTTCGTGGCGGCGCTCGAGCGCGGCCCGGTGCTCGCCCTGCAGCTGCACCCCGAGCTGTCCGGCGCCTGGGGCGAGGATCTGCTGCGCCGCTGGCTCGAGGAGGTGTAGAGTGCCGCTGTCGCGCATCGTTCCGTGCCTGGACTTCCGCAACGGGCGCGTGGTCAAGGGCATCCGCTTCCAGGGCCTCCGCGACGCGGGCGATCCGGTCGAGCGGGCGGCGGCCTACGAGGCCCAGGGAGCCGACGAGCTGGTGATGCTCGACGTGGGGGCCACCCCGGAGGGCCGCGCGAACGCCGCGGAGACGGTGGCTGCGGTGCGGCGGTCGCTGCGCATTCCTCTGACCGTGGGCGGGGGCCTCCGCACCGTGGACGACGCCGCGAGGCTCCTCGACGCCGGCGCGGACAAGGTGAGCGTGAACACGGCGGCGGTGGAGGATCCGGGGCTGCTCACGCGGCTCGCAGAGCGGTTCGGCCGACAGTGCGTGGTGCTCGCCCTCGACGCGGCCCGTGAGGATCCCGCACAGCCCGGGCCGTGGGAGGTCGTGGTGCGCTCGGGCAAGGAGCGCACGGGTCGCTCCGCGGTGGCCTGGGCCGTGGAGGCGGCTGATCTCGGGGCCGGCGAGATCCTGCTCACGAGCTGGGATCGCGACGGTACGCAGTCGGGCTACGATCTGCCGCTGCTCTCGGCGGTCGTTGGGGCGGTGGAGGTCCCCGTGATCGCGTCGGGCGGGGCGGCGAGCGCGGCGCACCTGCGGGAGGCGCTCGCCGCGGGTGCCGAGGCGGTGCTGGCGGCGTCGATCTTCCATGACGGGCACACCACCGTGGCCGAGGTCAAGGCACGGCTCGCCCGCGACGGGGTAGGGGTGCGCACATGATCGTGCCGAGCATCGACATTCAGGGCGGCCAGGCGGTCCAGCTCGTGGGCGGGGAGGAGCTGGCGCTCGAGGCCGGAGACCCGCGGCCGCTCGCCGAGCGATTCGGCATGGTGGGCCCGGTCGCGGTCATCGACCTGGACGCGGCGCTCGGTCGGGGCGACAACCGGGCGCTGATCGAGGAGCTGTGCACGCGGGCGAGGTGTCGCGTGGGCGGCGGGATCCGCAGCGTGGACCAGGCGCTGGCCTGGCTCGATGCGGGCGCCGAGCAGGTGATCCTGGGCACCGCGGCGACCCCCGAGGTGCTCTCGCAGCTGCCCCGGGAGCGGGTGATCGCGGCGCTCGACGCTCGCCACGGGGAGGTGGTCGTCGAGGGGTGGAAGACGCCGACGGGGCGGTCGGTGGACCAGGGCATGCGCGAGCTGGCCCCGCACGTGGGCGGGTTCCTGGTCACGTTCGTGGAGCGCGAGGGGCGGCTCGCGGGGGCGGCGCTCGACGAGGTGGAGGCGCTCGTGCGGGCCGCAGGCGAGGCCCGGGTCACGATCGCGGGCGGGGTCACGACCGCGGCCGAGATCGCCGAGCTCGATGCCCGCGGCGTCGACGCCCAGGTGGGGATGGCGCTGTATACCGGCCGGATCACGCTGGGGGAGGCGCTGGCCGGCATGCTGCGCAGCGACCGGCCGGACGGGCTGTGGCCTACGGTGGTCACCGACGTGCACGGGGTGGCCCTGGGCCTCGCGTACAGCAGCGCGGACAGCCTCGAGGAGGCGCTCGGCTCGCGGAAGGGGGTGTACTGCAGCCGGCGGCGGGGGCGCTGGGTCAAGGGCGCCACGTCGGGCGCGACCCAGGAGCTGCTCCGCGTGGATCTGGACTGCGACCGCGACGCGCTGCGGTTCGTGGTGCGGCAAGCGGGCGAGGGGTTCTGCCACCAGGACACCTGGACGTGCTGGGGAGCCGATGCGGGCCTGCCGGCGCTCGATCGCACGCTGGCCGCCCGGGTCGTAGACGCGCCGGCGGGCAGCTACACCCGGCGACTGCTCGACGATCCGGGGCTGCTGGCCGCGAAGCTGGCGGAGGAGGCGGGGGAGCTGGCCGTGGCCGAGGGGCCGGCGGACGTCGCCCACGAGGTCGCGGACGTGGTGTACTTCGCGATGGTGGCGATGGCGCGGGCGGGCGTGCGGCTGTGGGACGTGGAGGGGCTGCTCGATCGGCGGGCGCGACGGGTCACCCGCCGTCCGGGGAACGCCAAGGGTTAGCCCCCGGCTCGACGAGGTCCTGCAGGCGCTCCACGACTTCGGCGATTCGTCCTGCGGCCGCGAGCGCATCCCCGAGGTCCGCCCTCGCGGCCTCCGGATCGCCGTCGGCGAGGCTACGCAGCGCGAGCTCGAGCAGGCCCGTGATCATCATGAGCGGGTTCTTGACCTCGTGCGACAGGGTGCGCGCCAGGTCGTCGACGGCCCGGGCGGGCTCGGGCAGCGCCCTCGCGTCGGCGTGGATGCCGAGCACGTAGGCGATCGCGCCCTCCCCATGCACGGGCTCGAGCCGCACGTGGTGGAGGAATGGCTCGCCGCTGCGGCGCACGTGGCGGACCGTGCGGCAGACCGGCCGACCGGCGGCGAGCGCCTCGTGCACGGCGGGCATGGCGAGCGGATCGGGCTCGGTGTCGGCGAGGAACCCGAGGTCGCGCCCGAGGACCTCCTCGAGGGGGTAGCCGACCAGCGCGAGGAAGGCGCGGTTGGCGTAGAGGAGCGAGCCGCGGACCGGGTGCGCGATGGTGAGGCCGCACCCCGCGGCGGCGACCACCTGCGGCACGAGTCCGTCGTCGAGGGGGGGCATCGCCAGAGCCTACTCCAGGGGTGATCTCGCCACGATGAGGGTGGTTCCTGTGTACTGCCAAGCGGCGGGTTTTTGGCCCTTGGAGCCATTATCAGGGCCTGTTCACCGCTGGAGCCGGAGTTCCATGTCGGAGCAGCCCCGCCGGCCCTGCATCCTCGTCGTCGAGGACGAGACCATGCTGCAGCGCATCCTGCGCCGCATGCTCGCAGGGTCCTACCGGGTCGTGACCGCCTCTACTCTCGCAGAAGCGCAGGACGTGCTCGACCACGGCGAGCCCGACCTGCTGCTCACGGACCTCCGTCTGTCCGGCGGGGAGCGCGGGGAGCTGCTCATCGAGCGCTACAGTGCTCGTCTGCCCTGCATCGCGATGACCGGCTTCGGCGATCGTGAGCTCGAGCGCACCGTCCGCGGCCTCGGCGCCGTTGGGTACCTGCCCAAGCCCTTCACCGCCCAGTCGCTGTCCGAGGCCATCGAGGGCGCGCTGCACCGCGAGGCTGACGACGGGCGGCAGCCCACCGTCGTCGGGCTCGTGCTGTCCGGTGGGGGCGTGCGCGGGGCCTATGAGGTCGGCGTCGTCCAGGGAATCATCGAGGTCCTCGGCTGCGGCCCCGACGATCCGCCCCCCTTCCGCACCTTCGTCGGCACCTCGATCGGTGCGATCAACGCCACCTGGCTCGCCGCCCACGCCCACCGGGGGGATCTCGACATCCAGGGCCTGGCACGGATCTGGTCGAGCCTCCGCTACCGCGACCTCGTGCAGGTCGACTGGTCGGGGCTGCTCCGGCCCAACGGCGCCGGGCGCGCCCTCCTGCGCGCCGGCCCCCTCGCCGACCTCATCGCCAATGCCATCGACTGGGCCGCGCTCCACCGCAACGTCGCCGAGGGGCGGGCCCGCGCCCTCATGATGCCCGCACTCGACGTCGGCTCTGGCCAGTCCGTCGTGTTCGCTGAGCTCGCCCCCGGCGTAGGGTTCTCCGTCGCGCAAGACGCCCTGCGCGCCGCCAGGCCCACCCGCATCACGGCCGATCACGTGCTCGCCTCGGCGGCCATGCCCGGCGTGTTCCCCCCCACGCGGGTCGACGGCAGCTACTTCATAGACGGGGGGCTGCGGCACAACGTGCCGATCGCGCCCGCGATACGGGCAGGGGCCACCGACCTCGTGGTCGTGAGCTCGGCCACCGGGGAGCCCCCGCCCAGTGGCGAGGCGGGCGCCGCGCCAGGGTTCACGTACCTGGCGGGCAAGGTGATGAACGCCTTGCTGCTCGACCCGCTGGACCGAGACCTGCAGAGCCTCGGCCGCTTCAACCGGCTTCTCGAGGTCCTCGAGCAGGAGCTCACTCCCGAGCAGCAGGAGCGGATCGCCGAGGCGCTCACGGCCTCCCGCGGCCTGCCCTACCGCCGGCTGTCCACCCTGGTGTTCCGCCCGAGCGAGGACATCGGCGCACTCGCCCGCGGCGTGATGACGAAGGAGATGGGCGCGCTGCGGCTGCCGCTGCTCCACCGGGTGGGCCTCGGTCAGCTCCTCCGCCGCCCCTCCCCCACGCCCGAGGCCGACTGGGCGGCGTATGTCCTGTTCGACGGCGCGATGGCGGAGAAGCTCGTGCGCATGGGCCGAGAAGACGCGATCGAGCGGGCCGAGGAGATCACCCGCTTCTTCGGACGATAGAGTGCGCAGATGGCTTCCCGCATCTGTGTCATCGGCGCGGGTCCCTGTGGGCTCACCGCCACCAAGAACCTGCGAGACCAGGGTCTTCGCGACGTCGTGATCTACGACCGCGGCGCCGAGGTCGGTGGCAACTGGGTGTTCGACGCCGACTCGGGCCACTCGAGCGTGTTCGAGACCACCCACATCATCTCGAGCAAGGAGTACTCGCAGTACGCGGACTACCCGATGCCGGAGGACTACCCTGACTATCCGAGCCACGCGCAGCTCGCGTCGTACTTCCGGGGCTACGCCGAGCACTTCGGGGTGCGCGACCTCGTGCGCTTCCGGCGCCTCGTGACGCGCTGCGCGCGGCGCGACGATGGGCGCTGGGCGGTCACCACCGAGGCCGACGGGCAGCCGGGCACCGACGTCACCACCGAGGTCTTCGACAAGCTCGTGGTCGCCAACGGGCACCACTGGGACCCCCGCTGGCCCGACCTCGAGGGGCGCTTCTCGGGCCAGTACCTGCACAGCCACGACTTCAAGCGCGCGGCCCCGTTTGCCGGCCTGCGGGTCCTCGTGATCGGCGGGGGAAACAGCGCGTGCGACGTGGCCGTGGAGACCTCGCGAGTGTCCGCCCGCACCGACCTGTCCTGGCGCCGCGGCTACTGGGTGGTCCCGAAGTTCCTGTTCGGCGTGCCGGGCGACCACATCCACAACCGCGTGGCGAACACATGGCTCGGGCGCCTGGTGCCCGCCCGCTGGCGCATGCGGTTGAACACGCTGCTGATCCGCCTGCTCCAGGGGAGCAACGCCCGGTACGGGCTGCCGGAGCCCGACCACGACCTGGGCGCCACCCACCCGACGATCAACAGTGAGCTGCTGTACTTCATCCGCCACGGACGGATCGGGCCGGTCCCCGACGTCGCGCGGTTCGACGGTGCGCGTGTGCACTTCGTCGACGGCACGTCCCGGGAGTACGACGCGGTGATCGCCTGCACGGGGTTCCGGATCTCCCACCCGTTCTTCGACCGCGACTTCCTCGACTACAGCGAAGGCCCCGTGCCCCTGTACATGAAGATGCTCCCCGCCCGCATCGACGACCTGGCGTTCATCGGGCTGTTCCAGCCGCTGGGGTGCATCTGGCCGGCCGCCGAGCTGCAGGCCAAGCTGCTCGCTCGGTGGTGGACGGGACAGGGAGCGCCCCCTGCAGCGGGCGAGGCCCGGCAGGCCGCGATCGACCGGGAGCTCGCGCGGCCCCACCTGCCGCAGCTCGACACGCCGCGCCACACGATCACGGTGGACTACCCGCTCTACCACCACGAGCTGCAGACGGCGCTGGCGCAGACCGCGTAGCGTCGCCCGGCTCGACGCGGCGGCACGTGCTAGCGTGCGGCCGCGTGCGGGGGGGGGACATGATCTGGCTGGCGGTGGGGTTCCTGGGCCTGGGATGTAGTGGCGGAGACGCCGGGACCGACGCGTCTGGGGAGCCCACCCCCGCCCCCGACCCCGTGCTCGCGGCTGACGCGCAGGCCGACGCACCGGCTGCGGCCCCCGACCCGCAGCCGGTGGCGTCGGGCGATCCCGCCGAGCTGGCCGACGACAACCAGGCCTGGCTCGAGGCCAGGCCCTCGAAGTGTGCCCTGCCGTCGCTGGCCACCGACTGCGACGGCGTGCGGGGCTACCTCGAGGTGTACCCGGAGGGCGCGCACGCCGAGGAGGCGCGCGAGATCCTCGAGAAGAGCCGTCGCCGCATCGAGATCCTGCAGGAGGCTCGTGACGCGATCGGCGGCGGCGTGGAGGACCTGTCGGCCTGCATGGCGAACTGCCGCAAGGCCTACGCGGGCCAGCCCGAGCCGATCAAGAGTCAGGGCGTGCGGCGGTGCATCAAGAGCGAGTGTCGTTAGGCCTGTGCGCACGGAAGGAGTGCGCGTGCTTCGTCGTCTGAGGCCGGACCAGGTCGCCCCCCTGCGTGCAGACCCCGTCGATCCCGACACGCTGGCCCGCGCGGCCCAGATCGTGAGCGAGGTACGCGCCGAGGGCGAGCCCGCCCTGCGCCGGTGGGCCGAGGCGGTGGGGGATCTCGCGCCGGGGGAGCGGTGGATCGTCGAGCCGCCGGCCCTCGCGGAGGCCCTGCAGGCCGTCGGCGCGGAGGTGCGGGGGGTGCTCGAGCGCACCGCGGAGCGCGTGCACCGGTTCGCGGAGGCCCAGCGCGTGGCGCTGTTCCCAATGGAGGTGGCGATCGACGGCGGCCGCGCCGGCCACCACGTCGTGCCCGTCGAGCGGGCCGGCTGCTACGCCCCCGGAGGGCGCTATCCGCTGCCGTCGTCGGTGCTGATGACGGCGGTGACCGCCCGGTCCGCAGGCGTGGGCGAGGTATGGCTCGCCTCCCCGCGCCCCACCTTGGTCACGCTGGCCGCGGCGGCGGTCGCGGGAGTCGACGGGGTCGTGGCCGTGGGCGGCGCGCAGGCCATCGCGGCGCTCACGTTCGGCTGCGGGCCGGTGCCCGCCGCCGACGTGATCTGCGGGCCGGGCAACCGCTGGGTGACCGCCGCCAAGCAGCTGGTCTCCGGTCGGGTCACCATCGACATGCTCGCGGGGCCGTCGGAGCTGCTCGTGCTCGCCGACGGGACCGCCGACCCGGAGGTGGTGGCGGCGGACCTGCTCGCGCAGGCCGAGCACGACACCGACGCGGTGCCCTGGCTGGTCACGCCGTCCGAGGCCCTGGCCGACGCGGTGGATGCGGCGCTGGCCCGGCAGCTCGCGGCGCTGCCCGATCCGAGCCGATCCACGGCGACGGCCGCGCTGGCCAACGGCGGAGCCGTGCTCGTGGCCGACCTGACCGAGGCGGTGGCGGTGGCCGACACCCTCGCGCCCGAGCATCTCGAGCTACTGGGGACCGCCGCGGAGGCGCGGGCCGATGAGCTGCGTCACTTCGGCGGCCTGTTCGTAGGGGCGGCCTCCGCCGAGGTGCTCGGCGACTACGGCGCCGGCCCCAACCACACGCTGCCTACGGGGGGCACCGCGCGGAGCACCGGCGGGCTGTCGGTGCTCACGTTCCTGCGCGTCCGCACGTGGCTGCGCATGGAGGGGCCCGACCCCGAGCTGGTCCGCGACGCCATCTCGCTCGCTCGGCTGGAGGGGCTCGAGGCCCACGCCCGCTCCGCGACCCTGCGCACCCCGCCGGAGGAGAGATGATCGCTTGGCTGCTTGCCTCGGCCGCCGCCCAGGCGCCCGCGCTCGACGTCGCCGCGCTGCAGGACCGTCACCTCGACGTACAGCGCGCGGGGATGGGGGTGCTGGCCACCTGGGGGGTCGCCAACATCGCCGCCGGCGGCATCGGCTGGGCCACGACCGAGCCCGGGCGGCGGCGCGCGTTCTGGCAAGGCAACGCCGCCTGGAACGTGGTGAACCTGGGTATCGCGGGGGCGAGCCTGGCCACCCTGCCCAGACGTCGGCGGGCGCCCGCCACCCTGGACTCGGTGCGGCGGCAGACCCGCTCCTTCGAGACGGCGCTGCTGGTCAACGCCGGGCTCGACGTCGCCTACGTGGCCACCGGGCTCATCCTCGGGCACGTGGGGCGCCAACAGGATCGGCCGGTGCTCCACGGCTTCGGTGATGCCTTGGTGCTGCAGGGCGGGTTTCTCCTCGGTTTCGACCTCACCCTGTTTGCGGTCAGCCGACGGGCGTCTCGTCCGCTCCGCCGCGGCTGATCACCGAGAGAGCCTTCGCGAGGGCTCGTTTACCGGAGAGTGGAAAATCGCAGAGGTGGTCCGAGAAGTCTGTCCGGAGGGCTGGATGGACTTCACGACCGCAGGGGGCTACGTCGCCTGCTTCGGACTGGTGTTTCTCGCGATCATGCTCGGTGGCGCGGGCGTCGGCGCCTACGTCGATCCCCCCTCGATGCTGATCGTCCTCGGGGGCACCGCAGGGGCGGTGTTCATCGGGTTCCCGCTCGGCGACATCATGAACGCGCTGAAGGCGCTCAAGACCGCGTTCATGCCGCCCTCCTACGCGCCCGCCGAGACGGTCAAGCAGCTCGAGCAGCTCTCGCAGCGGGCACGCCGGGAGGGCCTGCTGTCGCTCGAGGAGGCGGCGGAGGAGGCCTCGGACGACTTCCTCAAGCGCGGGCTGCAGATGATGGTCGACGGGCACGAGCCCTCGGCCATCGAGAGCGTCCTGTTCGGGGAGATCGACAAGATCGAGGAGCGCCACAAGAAGTCGATCGCGGTGTGGGACGCGCTCGGGGCCTACGGGCCGGGCATGGGGCTGATCGGAACGCTGGTCGGCCTCGTGCAGATGCTCCAGCAGATGTCCGACCCCTCCTCGATCGGGCCGGCAATGGCCGTGGCGTTGCTCACGACGTTCTATGGCGCCTTGCTGGCCAATATCGCGGGCATCCCCACGGCGAACAAGCTCAAGCAGCGGTCCAAGGAGGAGGTCGCGCACAAGGAGCTCATCGCCCAGGGCCTGATCTCGATCCTCGGCGGCGAGAACCCCCGGTTCATGGTCGAGCGCCTCAACGCCACGCTCGCGCCCGCGCAGCGTGAGGATGCAGCCTGATGGGGGCGCGACGCCGCAAGGAGGAAGAAGGCGAGAAAGGGCTGCCCATGTGGATGGGGACGTTTTCGGACCTCGTGACCCTGATGATGGCCTTCTTCGTCATGCTCGTCGCGATGGCGAGCTTCGAGGACACCAAGCGGATCCAGGCGGTGATCGAGTCGATCCACTCCGCGCTGGGGGTCACGGGCTTCGACTCGCAGATGATCGCGATCTCCAAGAAGAAGCAGCACACCGAGGACGTTCGCCGCGACGAGACGATCCAGCCCGTGGTGGCCAAGCTGCGGCAGGCGATGGCCAAGCACATCTCCGACGACTTCGTGCGGATGGTCCAGAACGAGCAGGAGGTCCGGATCCGGATCGACGGCGGAGTGTTCTTCCAGCCGGGCTCGGCCACGCTGCACCCGGCGGCCTACGCCATCGTGTCGGATCTGGCCACGACCCTCGCGCCCGAGCACGTGGATCTGCGCGTGGAGGGCTTCGCCGACGGGTCGGGCACGGAAGACGCGAACTGGCGTCTGTCGTCGGATCGCGCACTTGCCGTGGTGTACGCGTTGCGCCAGAAAGGGCCGATCGAGGGGGAACGTCTGGAGGCCGTGGCCCATGGGGCCTTTCATCCGACTGCAGAGATCGACGAATCGGCCGATTGGTCTCGCCGCGTGGAGATTGTGCTGAAGACCGACGACCTGTCCGGCGCGCGCGCGGCGGGTCGGTTCCTGGAGTGACTGCGGATGGCCGACGAGGACGACGAGGACGACGAGGACGGGGGCGGCGGCACCAGCCTGATGATGCTGGGCGGGGTCGGCCTGGTGGGTCTGCTGCTGGGAGGCGGGGCGGGCTTCGCGGCCCACATGTTCCTGTTTCCCGCCGAGGAGTGCGAAGAGGTCGCGGTCACCGCGGAAGGCGAGGCGATCGCCCGGCCGGATCGGGCGGTGCACTCCCTCAGCACGTTCACGGTGAACCTCCGCGGGACGGGAGGGGGCCGGGTGCTCCGCATGGAGGTCCAGCTCGAGGTCGACGGCACCGAGCTGCCGTCCATCGAGGAGCAGAGCCCGGTGCTCCGGGACGCGGTGCTGACGCTCGCCTCCGACTACACCTACGCGGACCTCGAGGGGATCGACGGCAAGATGCGGTTCCGTGACGAGCTGATGAGCCGGCTCAACGGTGTGCTGTCGACCCCCAGCGTGAAGCGGATTTACTTCACGAAGTTCGTGGTGCAGTAGCATGTCGCACGACCAGCTCCTGATGAGCCCCACCCGTGGGGATCTGGGGCTCGTGGGGGACCTGGTGGACGCCGCGGTGCTGCGGCTGAAGACGGCCCTCGTGAAGCGCTGCGGAGGCGACGTCCCGGTGCACACCGAGGTGCCGCAGGTGCGCCAGCTGCGGGAGCTGCTCCAGCCGACGGAGGTGGCGGTGGGTGCGGCGGCGCCGTTCACTCTGTCGGCGGGCAACCTCCGCGGGCTGGTGATCCTCGACGAGCCGCTGATCCAGCGGCTGGTCGGCCTGTTCCTGGGGGAGTCGCCGCTGGCCGACGTGAGCGCGGTGCCCCGGCGGCTGACCAGGCTCGACCTGCAGATGGCCCACTGGGTCTGCGGCGACATCGTGGACGCGGTGGTCGCGGCGTGCACGGTCACGCGGCGGCTGTCCGCCCAGCTGGGCGAGATCCAGACGAATCCCCGGTCGGTCACCGCGCTGCCGCAGTCGCCCGCGGTCGTGCAGGTCACGCTGCGGTTCGGCCCGGAGGGGGAAGCCTTCGGCAGCGCCACCCTGGTGCTGCCCGCGCAGGCCTCGGGGGTGCTGTGGCCCGAGCGGCGGCGTCCGATCGCCCCC
>CAYMSU010000159.1:0-12260 GCA_964393165.1 uncultured Enterobacteriaceae bacterium | reverse complement strand
GCTCGATGCGTCGGAGGTCGGGCCCGGCCAGCTCGCCGAGGTGTTCGTGAAGGGGCGGGCGCTCGTGGTGGCGAACGTGGAGGGGTCGCTGCACGCCGTCGACAGCGTGTGCCCCCACGCAGGGGGCCCGCTCGCCGACGGTGAGCTCGAGGGCAGCACGCTCACCTGCCCGTGGCACGGCTGGAGCTACGACGTGACCACGGGCGACAGCCTGGTCAACGACGCCGTGTGCCTGCACCGGTTCCCCGTGCGCCTCGAGCAGGGAGGCATCTTCGTAGAGGTATGATGGCGCATGGGGTGCGTGGTGCGGGTGTGAGTGACGGCCGAGAGGACGAGCTGGCGAGGGTGGAGGCGCGCCTCGCGGCCATGCGCGAGCTGCTCGACGTCTCCCGAGCCCCCGTCCTCACCGTCGACGCCCAGGGCCGCGTCCGGTCGACCAATGATCAGTGGTTCGGAGAGGCTCCTCCGCAGGTGGTCGGCGAGTGGGTGTGGGCGCTGTTCGAGCCGTCCGCGCAGGCTGTCGTGGAGCGCCTCGCGACCTCCGGGTGGATCGGGATCTCCTCGGTCGACCTCGCGCTGCAGGGGGGCCGCCGGGTCTCCGTGAGCGCCGCGGCGCTGCGCGACCCGGGCCCGGAGTGCGATGGCTGGCTCCTGGCGCTGCGCGACGCGAGCCACCGCGCAGCGCTGGCCGACGCCATGCGGCTACGCCAGGAGGTGGGCGTGCTCGCGGACCTCGCGGGCACCGTGGCGAGGGAGCTGATCGACCCCATCTCGATCGTCCAGGGGACGCTCGAGCTGCTGGCGCTCGACGCGACCGGGTCGACCACGCTCCAGCGGCACGCCGATCGGGCGCTTCAGCACGCGCGCCGCGTGACCAACACCTTGCGCAACCTCCGCCTCGTGGGCCGGTCGCCGTTTCCTGCGCTGCGGCGCGTGCCGCTGGTCGAGGTCGTCGCCGAGGTCCTGGAGATGCTCGGACCGCGCCAGGATCGCGTGCGCGTGGAGCTCACCGACGACGAGCTGGCGGTGGGCGGCAGCCAGGCGCTGTACGCCAGGGTGCTGTTCACGCTCGTGCGAGAGGCGCTCGAGGGAGCCGGCCGGAGCACCGTCCTCGTGCAGGGCAAGGCGGGGCGCGGCGCCGTCGAGGTGTCGGTGGGGCCCGCGGGGCGACCGCGGGGCGAGCGCGATCCGAGCCGGGCCGGGCTCGCGCTCGAGGTCACGCTGCTCCGCAGCGTCGGCGCCTACTTCGAGGCGTGGCGCAAGGGGAACGACCGTCACTTCCAGGTCGTGCTGCCCCTCGCTCCCGTGCCCCCGAAGAGCCGGCGGGCGGCCAAGCACACGCTGCTGCTGGTCGGCGTCGAGCGCTTCCGGGAGGCGGTGGAGCAGGCGCTGGCCGCCGATGGGTTCCACTTCTGCGGGGCGTCCTCCGCGCAGCAGGCGCTCGACGTCCTCCGAGACGACCCCTCGGTGTCCGTCGTCGGCGTCGAGCTGATCCAGCCGAGAGCCCCGAGCGGGATGGCCCTCGCGCAGAGCATCCTCGGCTGCCGTCCGGACCTCGCGGGCGGCGTGCTCCTCGCCGCGCAACCCCGTGTCGAGCGCCCCGGGCCGGGCATCGTCGCGGTGTCCTGGCCCGTTCGCCGCAGTGAGTGGATCGGGGCCGTTCGCCGCCGCGCTCGCGGACGTTGACGCGAGAGCGCGGCACCGTTACCCAGCCGAGTCGCGCGCATCGGGTCCGCTCCGGTGCGCCATCACTCCTTCTCACGTGTCGTAGGGGTCGTGTCGCACGGGTCGTGCCCCGCCAAGGGCGCTGGCCGGCCAGCGAACAGGGTCTCCGCCGAGGATCGTCCGATGGCTCGCAAGTGCATGTTCACCGGCAAGCGACCGAACGTCGCGAACAAGGTGTCCCACTCCAACCGCAAGGCGAAGAAGCGCCAGCTGCCGAACCTCCAGTACCGTCGTCTGTGGTGGGAGGAGGGGAACTGCTGGGTGCGCGTGCGGCTCTCCACGAGCGCGCTCCGCACGGTCGACAAGAAAGGCCTCGGGGCATTCGCCGCCGAGGCCGGGGTCGATCTCCGTCGCTACGCGATCGACTGATGCGCGACTGACTCGGCCAAGACTCGGCCAAGACTCGGCCGAGTCGTGCGCGCGGCTTTCGAGCTTCAGCCTATAGCCTCAGCTTACAGCTTGAAGTCGATGACGACGCTGCCGCGCTCGGGTTGCTCCCGGCCGGGGCCATCCCGATCCGCGCCCGGGATGTCCGTCTGAGGCGGCTCCGGCAGCGCGTCGGGGTTGTCGATGTAGAGGGGGACTTGGGAGTTCCGTCGGTTCGTCTGCTCGCGCTCCCTCCGGATGCGGTCGATGATGTATGCGTCCAGCATGAGGACCTCCCGGTACTCTCTACACGAACCTTAGCACCACGCTCGCGTGGGCAACCCCAATCGTTGTCCGCCTCGGTGTCGCTGGGAGGTCAACCCCCGCCTCCCTTCTCGGCTTCCCCGCCGACCAGGTGCAGCCGCGCGAGCTCGGTCAGGAGCTCGTACAGCGCGGCCTGATCCTCCATTCCGTGCGCTCTCAGGGCCTCCACATGGCTGTGCAGCACATCGTTGTCACCCCGCGCGAGCGGTCCGGTCAGGACCTCGCGAAGCGGCCGGCGGGCGTTCGCGACCGAGCGGCTCGCGAGCGGCTGCAGGATCTCGCGGGCCTCGTCCTCGGGCACCCCAGCGCGAGCCATCACCCGGGCCGCCTCCGCGACGAGCGCGGTGGCGAAGTTCCCCGCGATGACCGCGGCGGCGTGGTACAGCCGGCGGTCTCCGGGCACCGAGAAGGGCCGCAGCGACAGGTCCGATGCGATCTGTTGCGCGATTGTCACGGCCTCCGGATCGCCGGCGACCGCCGCGGGCACGCCCTCGAGCGCGGGGAGGGGGTGGTCCGGCCCGGGGAACGTCATCAGAGGGTGGAGGCTCCCCGCGGGCGCGTGGGGGCGCAGGACCTCGTGCGAGAGCGCGCCAGAGCAGTGCAGCAGCGGTCCTCCCCGCGGAGCCTGCTGTGCCACGCCGGCGATGTCGCGGTCCGGCACGGTCAGCAGGCGCACCCCGTCGCGGGGGATCGGGGCACCCCGGTGGACCAGCGTGACCGCGTGCCCCGCCCGCTCCAGGAGGATGGCGAGGGTGCGCCCCAGACGGCCCGGTCCCACGATGGCAATGTCCAACTGGCCCTCCATTCCCGCCGCGCTCGCAGTTATCGGGTGGGCCCACCGAAGGAGCGAGATCGAATGCCCGGATACCGGCCCGAGCGGGTTGCCGAGATGATCCTGCGGGAGCTGGGGCAGCGCCTGCTCACCGACGTGAAGGACCCCCGCGTCACGCCCATCTCGATCACGCACGTGAACGTGAACCGTGACCTGTCGCGCGCGGTGGTCTCCTACCTTCCCCTGGGGGGCGGCGAGGTCAGCCCGGAGCTGGTCGAGGGGCTCGACCACACCGCCCGCCAGCTGCGGGGGCCGATCGGGCGTGCGCTGAGGCTCCGTCACGCTCCGGAGCTCGTGTTCGAGGTCGATGGTCAGCTCGAGCAGGCCATCCGGGTCACCCACCTGCTGGATCAGCTCAGCGAGGCTCGCACGGAGGGAGAGGAGTGAAGGGAGGATTCCTGGTGATCGACAAGCCGCCCGGGGTCACGTCCCACGACGTGGTGGCGGCCGTGCGCGCGTGCACAGCGATCAAGAAGGTGGGCCACACCGGCACCCTCGATCCGTTCGCCACGGGCGTGCTCCCGCTCGCGCTCGGGCGCTCCACCCGGCTCGTGCAGTTCCTCGACGAGTCGATCAAGGTCTACGACGCCACCATCCGCCTGGGCGTGGCCACCGACACAGGCGACCCGACGGGCCAGGCGATCCGCGAGGCCCCGCTGCCGACTGCGGACTCGCGCCAGGTGGAGCGGGTGCTGGCCGGCTTCTGCGGCGAGCGTCTGCAGGAGCCCCCCGCCTACAGTGCCGTCAAGGTCGCGGGGCGGCCGATGTACCACTACGCCCGCAAGGGCGAGAAGGTCAGCGCACCCGCGCGCAAGATCCTGCTGCACGACCTCGAGCTGCTGGAGTACGACGAGGACCGGCTCCGCGTGAGGATCACGTGCAGCCGAGGGACCTACGCCCGCGTGCTCGCCGACGAGATCGCCTCGGCCCTCGACTCGGCCGGGCACCTCGATGCGCTGTGTCGCGACCGGAGCGGACCCTTCGAGCTGGCCGACGCCATGTCGATGGACGAGCTCGGGGAGCTGGTGTCGGCCGAGGCGGGGCACCCCTGGCGAGCCGTGCTCATGACCAAGCGGGGGGACCCGCGACTTCCCTGGAAGCCGAAGGCCACGGTGCTCGAGGGCCTCGCAAGGTGGGTCCGGAGCGAGCTGTCCAGCCTGTCGCACCTGCCGATGGTCGACGTCCGCGAGCCCGACGTGGAGCGGATCCGGAACGGCGGAGCGCCTCCGCCGGCGCCTCGCGGGGTCACCACCGGCGGGCGATACCTCGTGGTGTTCGGCGACGAGCTGCTCGCGGTCGCGGAGAACACTCCCCGGGGCCCGCGCCTGCTGCGCGTCCTGTGATCGTGCGGCCTTGTTCTTGACATGCCCGGCGCGCCGAAGCATGAGGCAAGGTCTAGGGCAGACGAGGAGATTCGGAACGTGGCGCTCACGCGTACAGACAAGCAGAACATCGTGACCGAGTACGGTGCCGCCGAGGGCGACACCGGGTCGGCCGAGGTCCAGGTGGCGCTTCTCACGGCGCGTATCCGCTACCTGACCGAGCACATGAAGGTCCACAAGAAGGACCATGCCTCTCGTCGCGGCCTGATCAAGCTGGTCGGCCACCGCCGGAACCTGCTGACCTTCGTGCGCAGTCGCTCCGAGGACCGGTACAAGAGCCTGATCAAGCGGCTCGGGATCCGGCGATAGCGCAGAAAGTGTTTGCGCTCGGGGAAGGGCGCGCTTAGGCAATCGCGGGCGTGCATGGCGTGCGCCCGCGATGTTTGAACGAACGACCGATTCCCCGAGCTCGATGGGCACCTTCACAGGTCTCCGAGGATGGGCAGCCGAGGCTGCCCACCCCCGCAGGTCTGGGAAGACCTGGCCTTCCGCGAGGTCGGCAGCAGGAGGCTCCGCGCACGAGCGCGGGTCGCCTGGATGCTGGATGGTGCTTCCCCCAGGTTCGGGAGTCGGTCTCATGGCCCGGTGCTGATGCACCCAACGGGCTGGAGAACTGATGAACGCACATAGTCGTTCCGTCGAGATCGGCGGAACCACCCTGACCTTCGAGACCGGCAAGGTCGCGAGGCAAGCGTCGGGCGCCGTCGTGGTGCGCGCCGGCGACTCGATGATCCTCGTGAGCGCGGTGTGCGCCGAGGGAGATCGGCCCTTCGACTTCCTCCCGCTGACCGTCGACTACCAGGACCGCAACGGGGCCAGCGGCACCATCCCGGGCGGCTACCTCAAGCGCGAGGGTCGCTCCACGGAGCGCGAGACCCTGACCTGCCGGCTGATCGACCGGCCCATCCGCCCCATGTTTCCCAAGCACTTCCGGTCCGAGCTGCAGATCATCGCCACGGTGATGTCGTACGACCCGGACCACGAGACGGACGTGCTGGCGCTGTGCGGCGCCTCGGCCGCGTTCCACGTGTCGAACGCGCCGATGTCCGAGCCGATCGCTGGCGTCCGCGTCTGTCGGGTCGACGGGGAGCTGATGCTCAACCCCCCGCAGGCGGAGCGCGAGCGGGCGGACATCGACCTGATCATCGCGGGAACGCGCGAGGCGATCACGATGGTCGAGGGGGGCGCTGCCGAGGCCGGCGAGGATGCCATGCTCGACTGCTTCGACCTCGCCCAGGAGGCGATCCGCAAGATCATCGGCGTGATCGAGGAGCTGCGTGAGGTCGCGGGCGTCCCGAAGATCGAGGTCCCCGAGCCTCCCGAGCTCGACGACAAGGTCGTCAAGTACATCCAGCGCTACGGAAAGAAGCCCCTGACGAAGGCGCTCGCGACGGTCGGCAAGCACGAGCGCAAGGATGCGCTCAAGGCGGCCCGCGCGGCGATGATCGAGAAGGTCGTGGCGAAGGAGACCGAGGCGGAGGTCATCGCCAAGAAGACAGCGGATGCCAAGGCCGCCTGGGAGAAGCTGATCCGCTCCGTGATGCGGGAACAGGTGATCGCCTCCTCGAAGCGGATCGACGGGCGAGCCCCCGACGAGGTGCGCGACATCTGGTGCGAGGTCTCGGTGTCCCCCCGGGCGCACGGCTCGGCGCTCTTCACGCGCGGCGAGACCCAGGCGTTCGTGACCATCGCGCTCGGCACAGAGGTCGAGGGCCAGCGGATGGAGCTGCCCGCGGGCAAGGAAGAGCGCACCTGGATGCTCACCTACAACTTCCCGCCGTTCTGCACGGGGGAGGCGCGCCCGCTGCGCGGTCCCAAGCGGCGCGAGATCGGGCACGGGGCGCTGGCACGGCGCTCGCTCGTCCCCGTCCTCCCCGAGAAGGAGGAGTTCCCCTACGTCCTCCGCTCCACAGCGGAGATCCTCGAGTCCAACGGCTCGTCGTCGATGGCTACGGTCTGCGGGTCCACGCTCGCGCTGATGGACGCGGGCGTGCCGCTCAAGGCGCCGGTGGCCGGAATCGCGATGGGGCTCATCAAGGAAGGCGACGACTACGCCGTCCTGTCCGACATCCTGGGCGATGAGGACCACCTCGGCGACATGGACTTCAAGGTCACGGGCACGGCCGACGGGATCACGGCGTTCCAGATGGACTGCAAGATCACCGGGGTGAACCGCGAGATCATGGCCAAAGCCATGGCCCAGGCGCGCGAAGGCCGCCTGCACATCCTCGCCGAGATGAAGAAGGCGATCGAGGCCCCGCGTGAGGAGCTGTCGCCGTACGCCCCGCGGATCACCACGATCCACATCAACACCGAGAAGATCCGCGACCTCATCGGTCCGGGCGGCAAGGTCATCCGCTCGATCCAGGACGTGTGCGAGGTCCGGATCTCGGTCGACGACTCCGGTCGGGTCGACGTGGCCTCGTCCAACCAGGAGCGGACCGACAAGGCCATCCAGATGATCCGCGAGATCACGCAGGAGGCCGAGATCGGCGCCCTCTACGTCGGCGTGGTGAAGCGCATCGTCGACTTCGGCGCGTTCGTCGAGATCTTCCCGGGTACCGACGGGCTGATCCACATCAGCCACCTCGCCCACGAGCGGGTCGACAAGGTCACGGACGTCCTGCAGGAGGGCGACGAGGTCCTCGTGAGGGTCATCGACGTCGACCGGTCGGGCAAGATCCGCCTGTCCCGCAAGGAAGCGCTCGAGAGCCTCGGCGCCTGATGAAGCCGCTGGTCGTCCCCGTGCAGCGGCTTCCCCACGGGGAAGGCCTGCCGCTGCCCGCCTGGCAGACGGCGGGGGCTGCGGGGGCGGATCTGGTGGCGGCGCTCGAGGTGCCGCGATGGATTGCCCCCGGCACCTGGGAGGTCCTCCCTACCGGCGTGGCCCTCGCCCTGCCGGAGGGCTGGGAGGCCCAGGTGCGGCCCCGCAGCGGTCTCGCGGTCCGGCACGGAATCACCGTCCTCAACGCGCCTGGCACGATCGACTGGGACTACCGAGGGGAGATCCTCGTCCCGCTGATCAACCACGGGCGCGAGCCGTTCGAGGTCGTCCGCGGCGCGCGCATCGCCCAGCTGGTGCTCGCGCCGGTGGTTCGGGCGAGCTGGACGGTCGTGGGGGAGCTGCCCGACGACACCGCACGAGGCGCCGGCGGGTTCGGCTCGACCGGCTGACGCGCCCGCGCGCTACTGGGTGCGCTCGATGAGCTTCAGGTTGCGGAACTCGCAGATTCGATCCTCGGCCCCGTCGAGCGCGTCGGAGAGCACGACGTCGAACTCGAGCGACGAGGTCCCGCGAGGCTGGCGGACGATCGCCGTGTAGAACTGGTAGTTGGAGCCCGCGAGCGGGTCGACCTGGCGCGTGGCGCAGCCGCGCAGCTGGAGCGGCTCGGTCGGCTGGAAGGCCGTGACCGTGCCGTTGGTGAGCGTGACGCCGTCGACCGCGGGGTCGTCGAACTTCTCGACGAAGACGAAGAGGGACTTCTGGCCCTGCGGCATCCGATGGATCGCGACCGGGTTCAGCATGGAGTCGGCCTCGAAGTTCGGATCTTCGACGCAGCCGCACTCGAGATCCTCGGGCCAGGGCCGGGTGATGATGTCGATCTGCGACACATCGCCCACCTCGAACTTCACGTTGCTGTTGCCGCAGGAGCTCTCGGCCGAGTAGAGCCCCCCGATGTCCTCGTAGTTCGACAGCGCCTGCGCGACGCCGTCGGGCCAGTCGTTGCGGTTCACCGTCTTCAGGTTGGCGGCCTCGAGCACGTCGCACGCGAGCGCCGTCTGAGTGCCCGGATCGTCGTCGCCCGCGCAGGCCACGCCGAGCAGTGCTGCGCTGGTCGCCACGAACATCACGCGCATGCGGTCTCTCCCTGATGTGGGCCGCACCTTACCCCGGGCCTGCAGCGCCTGGCCAGGTTGACGCGCGCGCTCAGGTTACCAACATACGGTTCCAGGGAGGCTTCCGGTTGTTCGACGTTCTCACCAAGGGGTTCCGCAGCGCCCAGCTCGCGCTCCAGGGAAAGACCCAGCTGACCGAAGACAACCTGGCCCCGGCCCTGCGCGAGGTCCGCACGTCGCTCCTCCAGGCCGACGTCGAGCTGTCCGTCGCGAAGGCCTTCCTGCAGCGGGTGAAGGACAAGGCGCTCGGTGACATCGTCCCGGTCAAGGTCTCGGGGCGGAAGGTGCGGCTCTCTCCGCAGGACTGGTTCGTCAAGGCCTGCCACGACGAGCTCGTCGACCTCATGGGCCCGGTCGACACGTCGCTCGAGCTCGACGGCTCTCCGGCCATCATCATGATGGTCGGCCTGCAGGGGTCCGGGAAGACCACGACGTCGGGCAAGATCGCCAGGAAGCTCCTCGAAGAGGGCAAGAAGCCGCTCCTGATCGGGGCCGACGTCTATCGGCCGGCGGCGGTGGAGCAGCTGCGGGTCATCGGCCGCAAGCTCGACGTGCCTGTCTACCACGTCGACGGGATGCCCCCGGTGCAGCTCGCGCTCCAGGGCGTGGCGCAGGCCCGGGCAGAGCGTCGGGACGTCGTGATCATCGACACCGCCGGGCGCCTCGCGATCGACGAGGCCCTCATGCAGGAGGTCGTGAACATCAAGTCGGCCGTGCGTCCCAAGAACGTGCTGTTCGTGGTCGATGCGATGATCGGGCAGGACGCGGTGCGCACGGCCAAGTCCTTCGACGAGCGGCTCGACTTCACGGGCTTCGTGCTGACCAAGCTCGATGGCGACGCGCGGGGTGGCGCTGCGCTGTCGATCAAGGAGGTCACGGGCAAGCCGGTCAAGTTCCTGGGCCAGGGGGAGGCGCTCGACCGCCTCGAGGAGTTCCGGCCCGAGGGCCTCGCCCAGCGGATCCTCGGCATGGGCGACGTGGTCGGCCTCGTGCAGGACTTCGAGAAGCACGTCGACCAGGAGACCGCCGAGAAGGACGCGAAGAAGATGCTTCGCGGCGACTTCGGCTACGACGACTTCATCAAGCAGATGCAGATGGTCCGCCGCATGGGCCCGCTGCGCGAGATCCTGGCAAAGCTGCCGATGGTCGGCGGCATGCTCGATCAGATCCCCGAGGAGGCGCTCGACGAGCGGGAGCTCGACCGCACGCTGGCGATCATCCACTCCATGACGAAGCAGGAGCGCAAGTACCCCGACGTCATGGACTCCTCGCGCATGCGGCGGATCGCGCGGGGCTGCGGTCGGCCCCTGGAAGACGTCGAGTCGCTGCACGAGCGCTTCCTGCAGGCGCGGCAGATGATGAAGGGGCTCGGGGGCATGCTCGGCAACCCGTCGCAGATGGCCCAGATGCCGCGCATGATGGGGGGGGCGGCGGCATGCCCGGAATGCCCGGCATGCCCGGAATGCCGGGGCTCCCCGGACCCGCGCCGAGCCCTCCGAAGAAGGCGCTGAGCGCGGAGGAGAAGATCGCGCGGCGCAAGAAGCAGAAGGCCGCTCGGAAGGCGCGCAAGCGCAACCGGAAGTAGGGGTGCGGGTCGCGCGGGCCCCAAATCACCTCGGCGACGCGGTGATGGCGCTGCCGGCCCTGCGGGCGCTGGCCGCGGCCGGCCCGCTCGAGGTGCAGGGCCCGGCCTGGCTCGCGTCGCTCGTCGAGGGCTGGGCGGCGTGGGGGCCCCCGCGTGGGCTGCCCCGGGGCACCGACCTCGCCGTGCTGTTCGCGCCGTCGCTGCGCGCCGCGTGGCAGGCTCGCCGGGCGAGCCGCCGGATCGGCACCCCGACCGACCACCGTGGGTGGCTGCTCACCCATCCGGTCCGTGCCGAGGTCCACCGCGCCGACACCTACGCCGCGCTCGCGCGGGCGGCCGGGGCCAGCCCCGAGGGAGCGCCGGTGCTCGAGCTCCACGGCCCGGGCCCGGAGGTTCCCCGCGGGCACATCGGGGTCAACCCCGTGGTCCGCGATCCCACGCGGGCGTGGCCCGGCTTCACTGCGCTGCTCGGGGGCTGGGCCCGCGACGCGCCGCGTCCCGTGGTGGTCTACGGTGGGCCCGGCGAGGAGCGCGCGGTCGCCGCCATCGCCGGGGGCTGGCCGACCCACGTGGGCCTCCCGCTGCCCGCGTTCGCGGCCGCCCTCGCGCGCTGCGCGGTGTTCGTGTCGAACGACTCGGGGGCTGCCCACTTCGCTCGTGCCCACGGGGTGCCCACCGTGGTGGTGTACGGATCCACGTCCCCGGCGAGCACCGGCCCCGCCGGGGCTCGCGCCGTTCGCGGCCCGCCTGTGCGCTGTGCCCCGTGCTACCGCGCGCGCTGCCCGTTCTCGCGCGAGTGCCTCGACGTGCCCGTGGAGGACGTCCGCGCAGCCGTCCACGCGTGCCTCTCCGGCCCATGACCCAGACGGTGCTGGTCCGCCGGCGGTCGCTCGGCGACGTCGTGCTGCTCGGCGCGGTCACTGCCGCGCTGCCAGGCCTCGTCACGGTGATCACGAGCGCGCCCTTCGTGGAGGTGGCGCGCCGCCTGCAGGGCGTCGACCGCGTGTGGTCGTGGCCCCCCCCGCGCGAAGTCCCGGGCCGCGTGGTCGACCTCGAGCGCAGCCTGCGCACGCTTGGGCGGTTCCCCGGCGCCCGGCGGGTTCACAAGCACACCCTCGCCCGGTGGCGGCGCCTGCTCGGCGTGGGGCCGGGGCGCCCGGCAGTGACCGCGCTGTACGCCGCCGCCGCGGGGGTGCAGGCTCAGCCGGCCCCCTGGATCCGGCTGCCCCCGGCCCCCCGCGACGCCCTCGTGCTCGTGCCCGGCGCCTCGACCGCGCTGAAGGCGCCTCCCGCCGGCGTGCTGGCCACCGTCGGGCGCCGCTGGTCGGGGCCCGTCGTCGTCCTCGGCGGCCCCCGCGAGCATGCGGTCGTCGAGCAGCTCGCCGGCGCCGTCCGGGGGGCGCGGCCCGTCGCCGAGGCAGGGTTCGCCCAGACGTGGGCGTGGCTCGCCCGCGCGGCCGCGGTCGTCGGCGGCGACACCGGGTTGCTCCACCTCGCCGCGGCCACCGGGGCGCCCACGGTGGTCCTCGCCGGGCCCACGCACCCCGACGACGGCTTCTGGCCGGCCGCGCCCCACGTCCGCGTGGTACAGCGGAGCGTCTCCTGCCGGCCGTGCACGCTGCACCGGGGGCGGCGCTGCCGGTTCGGGGATCGCCTGTGCCTCGCGATCTCGCCCGGCGAGGTGGAGCGCGCGCTCGAGGAGGTGCGGTGGCGCGATGGGTGCTGCTGACCGATGATCACCCGCCGCAGGTCGGGGGCGTCGCCGCGTTCGTCGCGCGTGTGGGCCAGGCCCTGGTCGGCCGCGGCCACGAGGTGAGGGTGCTCGCCCGCCGGCACCCCGCGCTCCAGGCCATCCCGGGCACCACCCTCTCCCCCGTGGCGGGCCCCCGGTTCGGTCGGCTCGGTGGCCGCTGGCTGGCCGTCGCCGGCCTCCGGGCGCTGCGGCGAGCCGACCACGTGGTGGCGGCCACCTGGGTGGTCGGCACGGGGGCGGCTCGCCTCGGGGTGCCCCTGTCGGTCGTCGCCCACGGCTCCGACGTGACCCGCCCGCCGGCGCGCCCCCGCGCGTTCTCCCGGGTGTGGGCGCGCGCGCGGGGTCGCTTCGCGCTGTCCGGCTTTCTCGCTGCCGTCCTGCGGCGGCGGGGGATCC